>CAVCIY010000025.1:0-14602 GCA_963602445.1 Lachnospiraceae bacterium
TGAAGTACAAGGCGAGACGAGAGCGCTGACGAAACTGCTGACGAGATCACTGACGAATGAGCCTTGATACAGCTTTGAATTGACATGCAAACTTTCGAAGTGTAAAATTTAAGCAGACTAGAAGTGTAAAATTTAAGCATATTCGAAATGCAGAATTTAAGTAGATTCGAAATGTGGAATTTAACCGGAAAGGAAGGGGGAAGCGTATTTTCCTGCGAAAATTATGAACAAACAAAAATTTGCGGAGGTTGTTCTCACGAACAACGATACATATAATACACTGGCCAGCGCAATCGGACTAGCGGAATCGTCGCTTCAAAATAAGGTCCTCGGAAGACTCGGCGGAAAATTCAATGAGTCTGAGATTGAGGCCATTGCAAAGAGATATTCGCTTACTGATGCACAGGTTAAGGAAATATTTGACTAGATTTTCAGGTAAATATTGAACCGGATTGAAAAAATCAAATAAAAATTCAGGCGAAGCAGACAGCCCTCGACATGACCTATGACCGGTCGTGTTGAAGGTTGTGTGCTTCGTTTAAGTTTCCGGGACTATATCTAGAATTGCTGCGCCGAGTTGATTTTGCAAGTTATAACTTATAAATTTAATATTATTTCATTGAATTTCATTTGTAAGTGTGTTATGCTGTGGTCAAACATGCGAAAGGAGGCTTAGATTATGATTAAACGCGAGCTGTATATGAGTCGTATTCGTCCGTTCATCGGATCGGATCTGATCAAGGTCATGACAGGTATTCGCCGTTGCGGGAAATCGGTCATGCTGGAACTGATCAAGCAGGAGCTTACAGAGTCAGGCGTCAGTCCGACACAGTTTATTTCCATTAACTTTGAAGACATGAAATATTCTTATCTGCAAAATGCGCAGGCTTTGTACGGCGAGATTACAAAGAGAGCCGCAGAAACAGAGGGAAAAGTTTATCTGTTCTTTGATGAAATACAGGAGGTTAAGGACTGGGAAAAATGCATAAACTCTTTCCGTGTTTCACTGGACTGTGACATTTATATCACCGGCTCAAATGCAAAGCTGCTGTCCGGCGAACTTGCAACTTATTTGGCTGGGCGGTATGTGGAATTTGTAATCTATCCGTTTTCGTTCGGAGAGTTCATTGAGTTGTATCGTTCGGTTGTTCCGGAAGAATCTGTCCGGCAGTGTTTCCAAAAGTATCTGCTTGTCGGAGGTATGCCTTATCTTGCGAACCTTCGATATGCAGATGCTCCGTCTAAGCAGTACCTTCACGATTTATTTAATTCGGTCCAACTTAAGGATATCGTGAAGCGGAACAAGGTTCGCGATATCGACTTGCTGGAACGGATTGTTGCTTATGTAATTGCCAACGTCGGAACGACATTTTCTGCGACATCACTTGCGAAATTTCTGAAAAATGAGCAGCGCACCGTTGCTCCGGAAACGATTCTGAATTATATCAAATACTGTTGCGAGGCATACTTATTCTATCAGGTGAAGCGTGAAGATTTGCACGGCAAACATATACTCGCTTCCAACGAGAAGTATTATATCGTCGATCACGGTATTCGCGAGGCTATTTTTGGCGGAAATACTCGGGACATCAATCTTATTTTGGAGAATATCGTATATCTCGAATTGCTGCGCCGAGGATATAGTGTGACTGTTGGCAGAACAGGCAATAGGGAAATAGATTTTGTATGTGACAAACGCGGTGAAAAACTGTATGTTCAGGTCACTTATCTGTTGGCTTCTGAAGAAACGGTTAATCGTGAATTTGGCGCATATGATAACATACGTGACAATTTTCCGAAGTATGTTGTCTCCCTCGATGAGCTTGATATGAGCCGAAACGGTATCAAGCACCGGAATATCCGTGATTTTCTGTTGGCTGAGGAATGGAACTGACGGAAAGATTATTTGTGAAACGGCTTGAGAGAAAAGAGTTTATCTGTTATAGTTGTTTTGTTGCGGTATGCGTTTTTTTGCCGGTAGAGAGCGCGCAAGGGAAAAATCGTATAAGTGAAACAATGTATAGGAGAAAGAGTGCATAGGGAAAAATAATGCACGTCCGGATCACGGAAATCCTTGATAAATCAAGACTTTTTAAGGAGATGTAAAGATATATGAAATTAGGTATCGTAGGCCTTCCAAATGTAGGGAAGAGTACACTTTTTAATGCCATTACAAAAGCAGGCGCGCAGGCTGCAAATTATCCGTTTTGCACTATTGAGCCGAATGTCGGTGTGGTTACGGTTCCCGATGAAAGACTCAAGGTACTGACAGATATATACAATGCAAAGAAAACCATTTATACAACTATAGAATTTTACGATATCGCAGGTCTTGTGAAGGGCGCGTCTAAAGGCGAAGGCCTCGGAAACAAGTTCCTCGGCCACATCAGAGAGGTCGCTGCCATTATTCACGTGGTAAGATGCTTTGAGGATTCGAATGTAGTTCATGTAGACGGAAAAATCGATCCGCTTTCAGATATCGAAACTATAAATACAGAGCTTATCCTTGCGGATATGGAAGCCGTGGAAAAGGCGATCACACGGACTCAGAAGAATCTTAAGGGTGACAAAAGCCTTCAAAAGGAGCTCGATATTCTGGATAAGATAGCTGCTACGCTGGCAGAGGGACTGTCCGCGCGTACGCTTGAATTTGAGGGTGAAGAGGAAGATTTCGTAAAATCACTCAATCTTCTGTCATACAAACCTATTATCTACGTGGCAAATGTCTCAGAAGATGACGCTGCTTCGGAAGACAACAAATACGTGGCACAGGTACGCGAATTTGCAAAGAGCGAAGGCTCTGAAGTTATAATGGTTTCCGCTCAGCTCGAATCAGAAATCGCTGAGCTTGACGATGAAGAAAGAGCCGCATTTCTTGAAGAGATGGGTATCAAAGAATCAGGACTTGACAAGCTTGTGAAGGCTTCATATTCTCTTCTCGACCTTATGTCATATCTCACTGCGGGAGAACCTGAAGTAAGAGCGTGGACAATCAAGAGAGGGACAAAGGCTCCGCAGGCTGCGGGAAAGATTCATACAGACTTCGAACGCGGATTTATAAGAGCAGAAGTTATTTCTTACGATCAGCTCGTAGAGTGCGGCGGAAATCTCGGTCAGGCGAGAGAAAAAGGATTGCTTCGCTCTGAGGGAAAAGATTATATTATGCAAGAGGGCGATGTGGTGCACTTCTTGTTTAATGTATAAATTATTTAATTTAATATTTAATTTAACGCTAGGGGAGCCGTTAGGCTGAGAGTATGATGTCAGGAAAATGGCTATAGTTCGGAAAAGTGACTATAGCCAAAATGACTATCCAAAATGACTGAACATCGTTGACCCTCAAAACTTGATCCGGGTAATACCGTCGAAAGGAAGCCAACCAAAAGAGTTCCCCTCCTTATCGAAAAAGGAGGATTTTTTTATGTTCAATAAGGAAAATCAGACGCAAAAGATTCAAACAAATGCAAACGAGGCCGTGAAAAGTCAGGCGGACGAAAGCAAGGCGAGAGAAAGTCGGACGAGAGAAAGCCGGACAGACGAAAACGAAGCGATGAAAAGTCAGGCGGACGAAAGCAAGGCGGGAGAAAGTCAAATTAAAGGAAAGCAAAAGAAAAAAGCGGACATTCAGAAGCTCGCTGTTTGTGCAATGCTGGTTGCGCTCGGCACGGTTGCTTCATTTATCAAGCTTTTCTCGTTTCCGTTCGGAGGATCGATCACACTTTTCAGCATGCTCTTCATATGCCTCGCGGGATATTTCTACGGTCCGATTACCGGAGTCGTGACTGCAGTCGTATATGGTCTTTTACAATTTGCCATCGAGCCGTATGTTCTTTTTCCGCTGCAGGTCGTAGTTGACTACGTGCTGGCATTTGGTGTGATGGGGCTTTCGGGCCTTGCCCGCGAAAAGAAGCACGGACTGATAAAGGGATATATAATCGCAATAATGGGAAGATATTTCTTTGCAGTGCTGTCGGGATGGCTTTTCTTCGGAGAATATGCGTGGGAAGGCTGGAATCCGCTGCCGTATTCGCTTGCTTACAATGCGGCATATATATTTGCCGAGGCAGCTGTGACATTGATAATACTCTTTATTCCGGCAGTTTCAGGACTCTTTGAGCGCACGAAAAAATCATTGAACAAATATTGACTCTTGTTGAAAATCCGCAGCAGTAATCGCCGAAAAAACCTGCAGCAGTAATCGCCGGAAAATTCTTCAGCAGAGTAAATGTTCACGTCTGTTGATTGAGGATGAGATGTTCACGTCTGATGATTGAGGACGAGATGTTCACATCTGATGATTGAGGACGAGATGTTCGTATCTGCTGATTGCTTAGAAGAGAACATTACTTTTAGGCATTGAACCATTTTTAAAGCATATAAACATATAAATCATATAACATAATTTAAGTATATAAAGATATACACACAATATATATATAAAAATACACACATGAAAAAAAGACTTTGATATTCAAAGTCTTTTTTTCATGTGTGTATAAAAAAGTGAGTTGGTATCCCGTAGGGGAGTCGAACCCCTGTTGCCACCGTGAGAGGGTGGAGTCTTAGACCACTTGACCAACGGGACGCAATTAGTACCTTTCAAGTATATATAAAAATTTTATTCTTGTCAATTAAAAATTTCATATAAATTTCTTGTGTGGAGTGCGCAGCATGCTGAAATTTCCGTCAGTTATTTCCGCAATGCCGCGCCATTATCCTGAAAATCATTGAAAAACATGGCTTTGCGGAGAATTTGCCGCAGCATATACGCAGTTTATGCATGAAATGTTACAATTATTTTGCAGAAAAAGGTTGATATATGAGAGCAAAAAGAGTAAAATAAATAACACAAATGAGGGAGTCTTGTGCATGGAAATTATCCTGACATTCTGTGCGACATATATGCAGTTCTATGAGATTTTTATATTAAAAGCTGTTTGTGTGCGAATGCAGAGTGGAAGGATATATTTTTATGATGTGCCGGACTACCTGGGTTTTGTGTTGCATTTTGCGATGTCGGTCATTCGGCCGCCGGGCATAGGCGCACCGGTCTGCCGCATGCTGCAGCTTGCATTTTGCATGAATGATGAATTATATGAAAAAGAGACGGTATTCACGGCATTTATGAAGATAAAAACGTGCGTTGTGAAGGAAACTGCCGATTGCAAAGACAGGTACAGAAGAAGAAGATTCCGGGGGATGATGTATGGATTTCTCACATGTTTCAGTACTTTATGAAAAATGTATGGAAAATCTCGATATTGACCCGGAAGGTATTTATGTAGACGGTACTCTCGGGGGCGGAGGTCATTCGTCCGGTATATGTGAGAGGCTCAGCAGCAAGGGAACTCTGATAGGAATTGACAGAGATACTGATGCGCTTCATGCGGCTTCTCAGAGGCTTGAAAAGTACGACTGCAGGAAGATATTTGTGCACGACAACTATTCTTCGATCAAAAACATTCTTGATAACCTTGGCATAGACAAGGTCGACGGTGCGTTGCTCGATTTAGGTGTTTCTTCATACCAGCTCGATACGGCAGAGAGAGGTTTCTCGTATATGCATGCGGCTCCGCTTGATATGCGTATGGACAGAGATGACTCGTTTACGGCATATGATGTTGTAAATACCTATGATGAGAAAAAACTTAAGAACGTTATCAGCCGGTATGGCGAAGAAAAATGGGCAGCACGCATCAGCAAGTTTATTGTTGACGCGAGAAAGAGTGCTCCCATTGAGACTACAGACAGACTAGTTGAGATTATAAAAGCCGCAGTTCCGGCGGCAGCGCGTCGTGAGGGCCCTCATCCTGCGAAGCGTACATTTCAGGCAATCAGGATAGAAGTCAACGACGAGCTTGGTCAGCTTGAGGACGCTGTCGATTCTTTCATCGACATCCTGAAGCCAGGAGGAAGATTATGTATAATCACATTCCATTCGCTTGAGGATAGGATTGTGAAAGAAAAAATTGCAGCACGTGTAAATCCGTGCACTTGTCCGAAAAATCTTCCGTGTGTATGCGGAAAGAAACCGGAATTAAGGAAAATCAGCAGGAAGCCGATTATTCCGTCCGATTCGGAAATAGAAAAAAATCCTCGTGCAAGAAGCGCAAAGCTTCGCGTTGCCGAAAAACTTTAGAAAAGCTTTCGGGCAAGACGGGATTGAAACCGAAAAGCTTTCGAGCAGAGCAAATTTGGAACCGAAAAGCTTTCGAGCAGAGCAAATTTGGAATCGAAAAGCTTTCGGGCAAGGCGAGATTTGAATCGCAAAGCTTTGTGGTTATGCGGCTTTGAAATGGATTTATAAAGAAAGACTAAGATCGATCAAAAGCGCATGCTTTAGGTCGGAGGAAGGATAGATATTATTATGGCATCATCAGCAGAGGCGTGGAACGGTTATTCTTACGCTCGCGGCAGATATAAAAAGTCTGAAGCTTCAAAGAAGACGCAGACTGCGGCGAAAAAAACGAAAAACAAAAAGCGGTCGTTAAGGCTGAGTTCCAGGGAAAAAGGTCTGGTACTTCTGACCATACTGCTTGCAGGAATCTGCTGCTTGGCCGTTATCTTCATGCAGGCTTATGCATCTGACATAAACTACAATGTATATGAGCTTAAAAGCGAGATTACCGAAGTAGAGGACGAAATTGACAATCTTTACGGAAAGATAAATACAGGATATACTCTTGACGATGTTGAAAGTTATGCGACAAACAATCTTGGGATGTATTTTCCTACTACAGATAAGTATATCTACGTAAAGAATATAGACAATACCGAAGATGTAGACAAGTATATTTCTGAACTTTCGGCTACGCAGAGGGGGACAGCGATTGTTCCGGAGGTTGCCGATGCTGCTGAAGCAGGCAGAATTCTTCTGTCGAGCACAGCAGATTGATGTATGGCGGATGCCGTGTTAGACAGGGATGCCTTTTGAGGGAAAGCATTCCGGTTCAGACGGAGTTCGCAAGACAGTATATTTTGTGGATCAGGCGCCTATCTGTACACAGACGGGCGCCTTTATATTTTTAATGTGAGACGCCATATCAAATATCAAGTGAAATGGTGCGTCGGAAATTATAAGAGGTAGTTTTATGGTGATGAGAAAAAGGGAATCTCACGGAGAGGGTATAAGCAGAAAAAGAATAATGATCATATTTGTAGCTGTTATTGCGCTTTTTGCCGCTATAGTCTGCAGACTCGGCTATATACAGATTATCAAGGCCGATGAATATTCCGAGAAGGCTCTCAGCCAGCAGACGACAGACGTGGTTGTTACTGCTAAGAGAGGAAATATTTACGATTCGAGCAATCAGCCTCTGGCTATAAATAAAGCCGGATATTCGGTATGGGTAAGACCTGCCGACATACAGGCAAAGGATGAAAAAGAAGAGAAAAAGGGAAATCCGGGATATATTGAAAATATGACAAAGATCCTCGAAAAGCTTTTTGCCGAGCAGGAAACCAAGGACGGAATAAAAACCGAAGATGATGAGGACAGCAAGGACAGCAAGGACAGCAAGGACAGCGAGGATAGCAAGAACAGCAAGGACAGCGAGTCGGACGAGGACGATGCTGACAGTGATGAGGAAGATTCAGACAAGGAATACGAAAAGATTTACGGATATTTGACGAGCGACAGCAAGTCAATCGTGAAGGTATGTTCGTTTGTCGATGATGAGATAAAGAAAAAGATTGAAAAGTATGTGGAAAAAGGTACCATTACCGGAATCCAGATAGAAAATACGACAAAAAGATATTATCCTATGGGAACATTCGCATCAAAGGTCATAGGATTTACAAACAACGCAAACACAGGTGCGTCAGGTCTGGAACTGTATTTTGACAGATATTTAAACGGCACAAACGGAAGATCGATATACAGCAAGGATAATTCCGGAAGAAGCCTTTCAAACGGTGTCGAACGTTACTATGCGGCGGAAGACGGATGCAATATCGTGACGACGATAGATGAAGTTATACAGCAGTCTGCTGAGGATGCTGTTGAGACAGTCACGAAGAATACAGATGCTGAAAAGGCGATTGCGATAGTAATGGATCCTAAGACAGGATATGTACTTGCTATGGCAGAATATCCGACATATGATCCGAACGATCCTTACGAACCGACGGAAGAATACGATCTCGAAGCTTATGAGGAACTTGAGACTGAGGAAAAGACAACATTCCTAAATAAAATGTGGAGAAATTCATGCGTAAATGACGTTTACGAGCCGGGTTCTCCGTTCAAGCTTATAACTACCGGAATCGCGCTTGACGAAGGAAAAACAAGCATGAATGACACCTTTGTGTGCAACGGAATAGTTCAGGTTGCAGACGCTCAGCTCAAATGCCATGCATATCCTAGTTCTCACGGAACAGAAACACTCATGGTAGGTGTGGAAAACTCATGCAACCCTGTATTTATAGAGCTTTCGCACCGAATAGGGATAGATAAGTTCTATGAAAAGCTCGAACTTTTCGGATTTATGAATCTTACCGGAATAGAATGTCCAGGTGAGGCCGAGTCTATCATACAGTCAAAGTCGTCAGCCGGCATAGTCGGTCTGTCAACCATGTCATACGGCCAGGGTATCGCATGTACTCCTATACAGGTCATTACGGCTCTCAGCTCGTTTGGAAACGGCGGAAAGATGATGCAGCCAAGGCTTGTAAAATCACTTACGGATGATGAAGGAAATGTTTTGGAATCTTACGAGCCGGAGGTAGTGGCACAGGTTGTTTCGGAAGAAACCGCAAGTGATATCTGTACCATGATGGAAGGCGTAGTAAAGGAAGGAACCGGTAAGGCGGTTTATATTCCGGGATACAGAATCGGCGGAAAGACCGGTACTGCGCAAAAAGCCGGAGATGACGGAAAATATACAGAGTATACATATTCATCGTTCTTCGCGATGGCACCTATGGACAATCCGCAGGTTGCGGTTCTTGTAGTAGTCGACTCTCCTAAGGGAGCGCACTCAGGTTCTGCTACAGCAGGCCCGGGCGTAAAGATGATAATGTCTGACGTTCTTCCTTATCTCAAGGTTAAGCCGTCTACGTCAACATCCTCCGAGGAAACCGAAAGTACTACTTCAGAGGAAAAGGAAGACGTGACTGTTCCGGATCTGACAGGGCTCACATATTCTGCTGCCAAGAGTAAGCTTGAAAAGCTTGGGCTTTCTGCTGTAAATTGTGCCTCGGATGAGGATTATAAGGTGGCAGATCAATATCCGAAATCGGGAAATACCGTAAAAGAGGGCAAATCGGTTTGTCTTTATGACGATTAATATTGTGTGGAAAACGGACGGGAAACGGACGGAAAATAGATAGAAAACGTACGGGAACTAGATAAAAAACGGACGGAAAACGGACAGGAAACGGACGGGAAACGGACGGAAACGGACGGGAAACAGATAGAAAACGGACGGGAAACGGACGGGAAACAGACGGAAACGTACAGAAAGCAGATAGAAAAACGGACAAAAAAAGAAAGAGGTCTTATGACATGAAAATTTCCGAATTATTGAAAAATACAGATATGACTTGCAGCGAGAACGAAGGCAATATCGAAATTTCCGGAGTTTGTTACGATTCAAGAAAGGTCGCTTCCGGTGACATTTTCGTATGCATCAGTGGATTTAAGAGCGACGGGCATGTTTATGCGAAGTCTGCTGCTGATGCCGGAGCGAAGGCTGTCATAGCGGAGCACACTCTTGAAGATATCGGAGTGCCTGTCATTATTACGAATGACGCAAGAAAGGCTCTTTCTGCGGTCTCCGCAAATTTTTTCGGACGTCCGAGTGATGATATGCTTGTTTTCGGAGTCACGGGAACAAACGGGAAGACTACGACCTCTTATCTTCTCAAGTCGATAGTTGAGAAGTCAAATCGCGAATGCGCAGTTCTCGGAACGATAGCATACGTATATGGCGGACAAAAATTCAATTCTTCAAATACTACGCCCGAATCGTACGAGCTTCAGCGTATGTTTAGAGAAATGAAAGAAGAATACGGGACAAATGTGTGTGCTATGGAGGTATCATCGCATTCTCTGGCACTTTCAAGGGTTGCGGACATAGCATTTGATTACAGCCTGTTTACGAACCTTACGCCTGACCATATGGATTTTCATAAGGATTTTGAGGATTATTTCGCCGCAAAGAAAAAGCTTTTTGAGATTACTTCAAAATGCAGCGTCATAAATGTCGATGACAGCTACGGAAAGCGTCTTGCCGACGAGCTTCGTGCGGAAGGAAAAAATGTAAAGACATGTGCAGTCGACGATGATGCAGCTGATTACAGAGCAGTTGTCATTGATAAGTCTGTTTCCGGCAGCACTGTGGAGTTTATTGCGCCGAAAGGAAGCTTGGGCAAGCTTCACATAAATACACCGGGTCACTTCTCTATAGAAAATGCCATCGGCGCAGCTGCCGTCACACTTGAGGCGGGCATTCCGTGGGAATACGTGAAGGCCGGAATAGAGAGTGTAAAGGGCGTTGCCGGAAGGTTTGAAAGTGTCGAAAACAGCAAGGGAATGACTGTCATAGTTGATTATGCGCACACTCCTGACGCTTTGGAAAATGTGCTCAAGACAGCAAGGGAATTTACGGAAAACAAGCTCATCACGGTTTTCGGATGCGGAGGCGACAGAGACCGTACGAAGCGTCCTATTATGGGAAAGGCAGCGGGAGAACTTTCTGATTATTGTGTGGTCACAAGCGACAATCCGCGCACCGAGGATCCGTTTAAGATTCTTGAAGATATTATTCCGGGAATCGAGCCTACGGGATGCGAATTCACCGTCATTGAGGACAGACGAAGAGCGATAAAGCAGGCCTTGAAGAAATATGAAAAGGGTGATGTTGTCATTATCGCGGGAAAGGGTCACGAGGATTATCAGATAATAGGCACAGTAAAGCAATATTTTGATGATCGCGAGACTGCGCTTCAGATAATAGAACAAGAAATCTAGAAGAACTGCAGTAGATTTTTAGGAGATTTTTATGAAGACTATCACGGCTGATCTGGCGGCACAATACGCACAGGCTGTGCTGTATTGCGGCCCTGCGGAAAACGAAGCTGATTTTATAGAGCGAGACTCAAGAAAGACCGGAAAACGAAGTATATATGTGGCGCTTCAAGGCGAAAAAAATGACGGAAATATATTTGCGAAGTCCGCATATGAAAACGGCTGCAGAATTTTTCTCCTCTCGTCGGAAAAGATTGCGGATGAGATGAAAAGAGACTGCAGCGACGCATCAGTTATTCTTGCGAAGGATACTCTTTATGCCATGCAAAGACTTGCGGCAAATTATATCGCAAGTCTGGATATAAAGAAAATTGCGATTACGGGAAGTGTGGGAAAGACGTCCACAAAGGACATGATTTACAAGGTCATGTCGTCAAGGTACAAAACTGTATGCAATCACGAGAATTTCAACAATCATATAGGCGTTCCGCTCACTGCTTTTCGCGTCGACGCTGACACAGAAATCGGGATTTTCGAGATGGGTATGAACCACAAAGACGAGATTCATCTTCTCGCTGATATTATCAGACCTCAGACGGCTGTCATCACAAATGTAGGTACATCACACATCGGAAATCTCGGAAGCAGAGATGCGATACTTGCCGCAAAGCTTGAGATCACAGACTTTATGGACGAAAATTCGACTCTTGTATACAATGCCGACAACGACAAGCTCTCTACGATTTCAGACACGGACGGCGGCGAGCGCAGAGATGACGGTGAGCGCAAAGACGGCGGCGAGCGCAGAGATAACGGTGAGCGCAGAGATGACGGTGAACACAAAGACGGCGGCGAGCGCAGAGACGGCGGGTACAGACGGATTTCGGTCGGTGAGAACGGCGATTTTTTGAGGATAAAGGATGTGAAATCGCTGGGCGAGGACGGAGTGGAATTTGTTCTTGAGACAGATGATGAAAAATGTGCGTTTCACGTTCCTCTTCCGGGCATACACAACGCCTGGAATGCCGCACTTGCGGCAGCATGCGGACTTCTTTATGACATTCCTCTTCAAAAGAGCGCCGAGGCTCTCGAAAGCATGACCGGCAATGCGGTGAGACTGAATGTGACAGACTCTCACGGCATACAGGTGATAAATGACACATATAATGCAAGTCCGGACTCCGTGAGAGCGGCGTTGGATGTGTTAAATGACCGTAAAGGAAGTCGATATATTGCCGTTCTTGCGGATATGCTCGAGCTTGGCAGCGATTCTGACGAATATCACTTTGAAATAGGCAAATATGCGGCCCAAAAGGGCACCGACATAGTGGTTGCGGTGGGTGAAAATGCACGCTTTATCGCAAAAGGAGCTATGGAGTGCATGGATTCGGACAGCGTATATCACTTTGGATCTGTTGATGAATTCATAGTGAAGGCTCATGAGATAGTTAAGAAAGGTGACGTGATTTTAGTAAAGGGATCACACAGCATGAAAATGGACAAGGCGGCAGAGTACCTGACAGAAACCGGCGATTGGAACGAATGACACACGGGCGGCCGGATGCCGGGGCAGCTTGAATGGACAGCGGCGGCTTGGACGGACAGTGGCGGCTTGAGAATGCAGGGCGGTCGGATGCCGGGGCGATTAGAATGAATATCAGGTGATTGAAACTGACAGTAGGAGATTGTAATGGACAGTAGTATTATAAGCATTATCGCAGCACTTTTAGGAACATTTATCATTGTGGCGGCAATCGGGCCGGTTGGTATACCGATTCTGCAAAGACTAAAAGCAGGTCAGAGTATCCGCGAAGACGGACCGCAGTCGCATCTTGCGAAGGCAGGCACTCCGACTATGGGTGGAATCATGATTGTCATCGCGGTCGTTTTGGTTTGCGTGATTCTTATGATCATAAATGACGTGTCATCTGAGATGAGCATAATGCTTCTCACGTTTGTACTGTGTGCGGCGATAGGATTTTTTGACGATTTCATCAAGGTTGTGAAAAAGAGAAATCTGGGACTTACAGCGAAGCAAAAACTGCTTTTTCAGATTGTTATCGCAATCATTATAGCTATCTACCAATCAAAAGTTTCGGATTATGGGACAAGTATATATATTCCTATATGGGGAGATTATCTCGATCTGGGTCTTTTATATATTCCGTTTGTTGCATTTGTACTTGTAGCAATGGTAAATGCCGTAAATCTCACTGACGGACTTGACGGACTTGCTTCCGGATGCACGGCGATCACAGCTGTATTTTTCACAATCATGGCGATGATCGCAGGAAGTCTCAGCAGTGCAATCTTCATGGCGTCGATCGTCGGAGCTTGCCTCGGATTTCTTATTTTTAATCATCATCCGGCAAAGATATTTATGGGTGATACCGGCTCGCTTGCGCTTGGCGGAGCACTTGCGGCCGCGGCTATCATGATGCATATCGAGCTGATTCTTATTATCGCCGGCGGGGTGTTTGTAATGGAAGTTCTTTCTGTTATAATTCAGGTAGTCAGCTACAAAACGACAAAGAAGCGTGTGTTTAGAATGGCACCGATTCACCACCACTTTGAGCTTGGCGGATGGAAGGAGACAAAGGTCGTGACGGTATTTTATATCGCTGACTTTGTGCTGTGTGTCATAGCGTGGGCTCTGATGTCGATTCACGTAGGTTAGAGGATTTAAATATCGGTTTATGTAGTTTAGGAGAAAAAAATGCCGGAACTTGCAAATGAAGAAAAAGCCGGAAAAGTTGAGGTCGAAAAGATAGAGAAGGCTGAGGAAGCCGAGAAAGCCGGAAAGGCAAAGAAAACAGGGGAAGCCGGAGAGGCCGAGAAAGCCGGAAAGGCAGAGGAAACTGCGAAGGCCGGCAAGAAGGTGCTGGTTGTAGGGCTTGGAAGGTCAGGTATGGCAGCGGCAGAGGTTATGAAGGAAAAGGGCTTTGCCGTTGAAGCTTATGATGGGACAGAAAGCGAAGAAAAAAAGGAATGGGCAGCGTCGCACGGTCTTAAGGTGTCTTTCGGGGCAAAGCCCGAGGGAGCAGAAAGCTATGATATGATGCTCTTAAGTCCGGGTGTTCCTACAGATCTTGATTATGTGAGGGAGGCACGCGACGCCGGCGTCGAGATCACAGGTGAGCTTGAGATGGCTTACAGACTTGGAAACGGCAGATTTGCAGCTATTACGGGGACAAACGGAAAGACTACGACGACAACTCTTGTCGGAGAAATTTTTTCGAATGCCGGAAGAGATGCGAGAGTTGTCGGAAACATCGGTGTGCCCGTTATGCTCAAGATCAAGGATTCTACGGAAGATACGGCATTCATAACGGAATGCAGCAGCTTTCAGCTCGAAACGATTCGCGATTTCAGGCCGGCTGTGTCGGCGGTTTTAAATATCACGCCTGACCATTTGAACAGACACAAAACATTCGAAAATTATATAGCAGCAAAGGCGAGAGTCTTTGAAAATCAAACCGAAGAGCAATATTTCGTCTATAATGTCGAGGATGAGATTTGTGTTAAGATGGCAAAGAATTGTAAGGCATCACTTATGCCGTTTAGCAGCAGCAGAGAGCTTGAGGTCGGCGCTTTCGTCAGAGACGGCATTATTGTCGTGAAAATGCCGGCCGG
>CAVCIY010000026.1:0-66228 GCA_963602445.1 Lachnospiraceae bacterium
TTATTAAATATTATCTAGCGTCTTCTTTGCGAAGATCCCGGGATTCCCATTTCTTCCCGGTACTTTGCCACAGTTCTTCGTGAAATCTTTATGCCCTTTATCATGATGGCATCAGAAATATTGCGGTCGCTAAGCGGCTTTGAGTTGTCTTCGGCTTCTATAAGTTTTTTTATAAGAGCCTTGAGGCTTTCCGCGGTTGCTGTCTGACCGTCAACTCCCGTAAATGAAGAGCCGCCCGAAAAGAAATATTTGAGTTCATAGACACCTTGAACGCATTGTACATACTTTCCGTTTACCGCTCTGCTAATAGTTGATTCATTTACGCCGATTTTTCCGGCGGCTTCTTTCATAGTCAAAGGCTTAAGTGCCTTTTCTCCATGTTCAAAGAAGTCATGCTGTATATCAACTATGAATGAAACAAGCCGCCTGATAGTTTCTTTTCTGCGCTCAATGCTCTTAATGAGCCATATTGCCGAGCTCATGCGGTCGATAAGAAACGATGTCACATCCGAATCCTGCGCACTGTCCTTCATCATATTTTGATAATCCTTGCGTATGATCAGCTTCGGAGCGGAATGCTCACTGATATTTATAATGAAAGTGCCGTCTGATTTTTCGATTTTAATATCCGGAATCACATATCTTGCACTGTCTATGCTGCTGAATCTGCTGCCCGGCTTTGGCTCCAGCGATCTGATAAGCTCTGCTGCATTCACGACTTCCTCTTCGCTGACACCAAGTTTCCTGGCAACCGGATAATATTTTCCTCTTGCCAGATCCTCCAGGTGATCGTCTATCAAATTTTTATAAAAAATATCATCCCGACCGATAGCCTTCAATTGAAGCTTCATGCTTTCTCTGACATCAAGCGCCGCAACGCCAGGCGGATCAAATGTCCAGATAAGTTTTCTTGCCTGAGTCACAAGAGCATCATCTATACTAAGTACGGAAGATATCTCATCCGGAGTGCATGTCATATATCCGTTTTCATCAAGCGTCTGAATAATGTAGGCAGCAGTAGCCTTAACCATATATGGAGCATCGCATTCGTCAATTTGATTGAAAAGATATTCCTCAAGAGTCATATCAAGTGTCTGTCCAAAGTCATAGATGCCGCCGTCAGTCTCAAAGCCATTGTAAGTGCCGTAATATGCTTCTGCATATGGATTTTCATAAGAATAAAAGTCATCGATGCCATAATCGTCATAATAATCATAATCGCCATACGCATCATATCCGCTATATTCTTCATAATCTCCCGCACGGCTGTATTCGTCACGGCTGTTTGAGCGTTCACCCTCGCGGTCATATCTGTCACGAGCGTGCTCATGTCCGTACTCATCGCCGACATTCACATGTCTGTATTCATTTTGGTCGCTCGCATGACCATATTCGTCACGGCGTCCAAAGCCATCTGCGTTATTTTCACAATAATCGTCATATCCGCCGTAGTCATTGATTTCTTTGCCGTTATAGCTGTCGGATTCGTCGAAACGCACGGGGTCTTCCTGGGAATTTATAATCCTGTCTGCTTCAACCATCTGATGAACAGGCGAATCACTCTCGCCAAATTCCAAAAGAGGATTTGATTTCATCTCCTCTGAGATATAATCCGCAAGCTCTGTGCTCGTAAACTGGAGTATCTGCAGCGATTGCAAAACCTGAGTGCTGAGAAGCTGTTTTTGAGTTTGTTCAGTTTTCATCCTGTTTCCCAGTCTGATTTCCATTGCTTCTCACTCCTCTTGCCGCTGTGCGGCGCACAGTATATACAAGTCAAAAATGACTATCCGAATAATTATACCATACAACATTCAAAATTTGCACACTTTAAAGATATTTTAAAATCCAAAAAATGAAACGAAACCTCTCACATCAGTCCAGGGAAGCCCTGTTGTCTCAAAGCCTCGTAAAGAACGATTGCAACTGAATTTGAAAGGTTGAGTGACCTTAGGTCAGGATGATTTCCCATTGGGATTCTAAGTGCTGTGTCAGGATGTGCGGCGATAAGATCCTTCGGAAGACCTGCAGTCTCCTTTCCGAATAATATAAAGCCGCCTTCCTTATATGAAACATCCGTATAGCAGACGCCCCCGTGAGTGGTTGCCAAAAAGAGCTTTTGATCGCCGTATTTTTCGAGAAAATCATCGAGACTTTCGTGAATCTCTATATCCAGATGTGACCAATAATCAAGCCCTGCCCGTTTCAGTGACCTGTCGTCTATATTAAATCCGAGAGGCTTTACCAAGTGAAGCTTCACTCCCGTAATGGCACATGTTCTGGAGATATTTCCGGTATTTGGCGGAATCTCCGGTTCGACAAGCACCACATGAAGTTTCCCACATTTATCTTTTTCCCATTCTTCCGTCAATTTATTCTCTTCAGCCATTATTTTTCCTCTTTTTCTTTAGTAAGCATGTTTTTTTATCGTCCCGTCATCCCCGAAAACTTTGCTTCTGAATCCCGTCGGGCTGCGGCAAATACATTCTGATTTTTGTCTTTTACTTTATTTTTGGACAAAAATGCTGACGCAATTTGTAACTTATGGTAATATTATAAACGTATCGGCTGAGTGAAGCAACCTTTTACGGTATCACCAAAAGCCGAATTTCAAAAAATATCACGGACTTGCGGCATCGTTCCGCAATCAAAAAGGAGAAAAAAATGGCATTATTTCAGGACTGGACTGAGCTTTATGAAAATCAGACGCAGGCAACTTTCCAGACATTTTGGAAAGAATATTCAGACGCTGAAACCAAAATTTATCAGTCAATTCTCTCTGATACTTCCGTAAAGATGAGCGGCACTATATCGGAGAAGGCTGCCGAGTACGGTGTAAGAGAAGTTATCTTCATGGGATTTCTTGACGGCATAAATGAAAGTCTCGTCACACCAAATGAATCTCTCGAGGAGATGACTCCGGAATCTTCATTTGAGCTTGATATCGATTTTGAGAAGCTTTACTTTAATATGCACAAGGCTAAGGCTGATTATCTCTACACACTTCCCGAATGGGATTCTGTACTCACAGACGAGAAGCGTGAGGAGATTGAAAAGGAATATCGCAAGTCAGGCACTATTGTAAAGGGTCCTAAGATCGGCAGAAACGATCCGTGTCCGTGCGGCAGCGGCAAGAAGTACAAGAAATGCTGCGGAAAAAGTGCCTAAGACAATTTAAAAATAATCCCGTATCCGTAAGTCACGATCAAAATCGACACATGACTCCCGGATACGGGATTTTTGTATTTTTATTTTCTATTGATGCTCCGGACAAATGTCAAACATATCCTCAGCAATTATTTTTTTGAAGTTGTCCGGTCGAATCTTTGCGAATCACTGTTCCGGCCGCTGCCCATCCATGTATTTGCAAGGTTGCCTAGAGCTCAAGGCTTATCATGTCCTCGTATGTTTCTCTTCTTGCAGCAAGTCTCGATTTTCCATCCTTTATCATAACTACGGCAGGCTTCGGAAGTCTGTTGTAATTGCTTGCCATAGAGTGATTGTACGCACCTGTGCACAAAACTGCCACATGGTCTCCTATTTCAAGTTCAGGCAGAAGCGTATCCCATACGAGAATATCCCCTGACTCGCAGCATTTGCCGGCGATAGTCACTAGCTGGTCGTGCTCCTTGTCATGTTTTTCAACTGCTTCAGTCTCATATTCCGCACTGTAAAGCGCAGTGCGCGGATTGTCAGGCATGCCGCCGTCAACGCCTATATATGTGCGTCCCGCAGAACTGGTCTTTATCGAACAAACTTCATAGAGTGTGATACCGGCTTCGCCCACGATCCATCTGCCGGGTTCAATTGTGACAGCAGGACGTCTCAGACCGTTTTCCTTGCTGAATTTTTCAACATATTCCATCACCGGATCCATAAAATATGATACCTTCGTGCACTCCGGATCCTTCGCATAATGCACTCCGAATCCGCCTCCGCAGTTGAGTTCCTCAGTCTCATATCCGAATTTTTCCTTAAGCTCAAGCACCATCTTCATGATAATCTTGGTCGCAAGAATATGAGATGAATTGTCATGAAGCTGAGACCCTACATGATAATGGAATCCTCTGAGGCGAATATGCTTTGCTGCAAGAGCCGCCTGAATGCCGCCGTTCAGAACTCCTTCAACCGATATTCCGAACTTTGAATCGATATGTCCTGTGGAGATATATGCGTGAGTATGGCTGTCGACACCCGGTGTGACTCTTATAAGTATCTCCACTGTCCTGTCGTATTCTGCAGCCAGTCTTTCAAGAATCTCAAGCTCCGATAAGCTGTCGACGATAATCGTTCCCACTCCCGCCTCGATTGCCTCACGAATTTCTCCCGGCGTCTTTGCGTTTCCGTGAAATTCTATTACAGACGGGTCTATGCCTGCCTTGAGTGCCGCATAAAGCTCACCTCCCGACACGACATCGACACCGAGACCCTCTGACTTCACAATCCTTAGAACTTCAAGAACCTGAAAAGCCTTGCTGGCGTAAACTGCCTTTGTATTTTCATATTTATCGAGAAAATCATGCTTTATCTCGCGGCATCTTTCTCTGATACAATCCTCCGAAACAACATATAAAGGCGTGCCGTATTCCTCTGCCAGCTTTGCCGTATCACATCCGTAAAATATATAATTTCCCATAGCTTTCCCCTCGTCTTTTATTTAAAATAATATTTAAAAATATTTCCTTGTATTTTGCTTGCAGCATTTAATTTGCAGCATTTTCATTGTATTTTTTCTTGCTGCATTTAATTTGCAATTTTTCCCTTGCATTTTACTTGCGGCATTTAAATTGCGGATTCTCATTTGTATCTTACTTGCAGTACGCTAAAATCGCAGCGATCAATCGTAAGATTAATCGTCATATGAAGGATAATCTCCGTATCCCGCTCTTTGCTTCGAGCCGTCAAGATGCTTCCTTACCATAGAAACACCAAGCTTCACATCTCTGTCCTGCAGTGCCTTGAGCATAGAATAATGTTCCTCGAGAACTTCTTCCATATGGCTGTTGTCGCGCTTTTGGCCGACCTGGAACTGCTTTGTATAATATTGATAGCTTGTGAGAATATCTGTAAGGAGTCTGTTGTGTGAAGCTTCATATATAAGTTCGTGGAATCTGTTGTTCAGCTCTGCGGCTTTCTCATAATGTTTCTTCAGAGTATAAAATTCCATCTGCTCGTATATTTCCTGTATGCTTTCAAATTCCTCAGGAGTAATGCGCTCTATCGCCCATTTGAACGCAAGTATCTCATAAGCCTTACGCATTTCATACATATCAGCGATATCTCTTTCATCGAATCCAAGAACAAATGCTCCTCTGTTTGGAATCATGTCGAGAAGACCTTCCTGAGCAAGCAGGCGGAAAGCTTCTCTTACAGGTGTTCTGCTGACATTGTACAGATCACAGATTTTCTGCTCTGTCAGCTTTTCGCCGTTCTTAAGCTTTCCCTGAAGAATATCCTCTCTCAGTCTTATAAAAATATTTATAGCAAGAGGAAGTCCGGATACAACATTTTCTTTTTCATTTTTGTAATACATATAATTTACTGCCTCCTTTTACTTTTATTAACTCCTTTTAGCGCATACACGTTTAGCCGGGCGTTTTTATATATTACTCGCTCTTAAGCATGTTAATCTTTCCGCCAAACCTGATCATCTTCTTTTCGAGTGACGAAAGATTGTGTTTCATATTATAGCTTGCCCCCGTCGTAATATTCTTTACGATTATCTCGTCATTCTCAATCTGCTTTACAGGCTCCTCTATGATAAGCTCATCACCGAGCTTGATATCGTCATAATCTGCCTCATTTGCAAACACGAGCGGAATAATGCCGCTGTTTATGAGATTTGAACGATGGATTCGCGCAAATGACTTGGCCATTACAATTCTCACTCCGAGATAAAGCGGAACAAGTGCAGCATGCTCTCTGCTTGAGCCCTGTCCGTAATTTTCTCCGCCTACGATAGCACACTGTCCTGCTTCCCTGCATCTTGCAGGAAATTGCTTATCAATCTTTTCAAAGCAATAGTTTGAAAGATGCGGTACGTTTGAGCGGTACGGAAGAATCCTGGAGTCAGACGGCATGATGTCGTCTGTGGTAATATTGTCTCCCGCATGAAGAACAACGCTTACCTTCAGAGAATCCGATAAAGCTTCATTCAGAGGGAACGGCTTGATATTAGGCCCCATGGCAACAGGCGTATTTTCCTTTGTACAGTTCGTAGGATAAATAATGAAATTGTCATTAAAATCAAAGTTTACAGGCTCGATTTCCTCAAGTTCTGTTCCGAATCCGGTGGTGAGTACTCCTTCAATCGCTGAAATTGCAGCAGTTTCAGGGCTCACAAGATAGATCAGTGCGTCATTTGTGCCGCTTCTGCCTTTAAAGTTTCTGTTGAATGTCCTTAGAGATACGCCTGCTGATTTTGGCGACTGGCCCATTCCTATACACGGACCGCACGCATTTTCAATAATTCTTGCGCCGGCGTTTATCATGTCGGCAAGAGCTCCGTTTGAGGCGAGTTTTGATAAAATTTTGCTCGATCCCGGTGAGATCACGAGACTGACATTTTCATTGACCTTCTTGCCTTTAAGTATCTCTGCTACTTTCATAAGGTCGGCATATGAAGAATTTGTGCAGCTTCCGATTGCAACCTGATCAATTTTTATCCTGCCGATATTTTTTACAGAATCTACGTTGTCAGGGCTGTGCGGCATAGCTGCGAGAGGTTCGAGCTGCGAGAGATCTACCTTAAGAACCGAGTCGTATTTTGCGTCTTCATCTGCGCTCAGAGGTCTGAAATCAGCCCCTCTTCCCTGCGATTCCATATATTCTTTTGTATTTTCGTCACTTGGGAATATCGAAGTGGTTGCGCCAAGCTCCGCACCCATATTTGTAATGGTTGCTCTGTCGGTAACAGAGAGTGACTTGACACCTTCACCGGTATATTCCACAATCTTACCGACTCCCCCCTTTACAGTAAGCTTTTGGAGGACATATAAAATGATATCCTTTGCGGAAACCCATGGTCTGAGCTTTCCCGTAAGCTCTACATTTATAACCTCAGGACATGTGAGAGAATAAGTGCCCTTAGCCATTGCAACTGCAACGTCCAGGCCTCCTGCACCTATTGCGATCATACCGATACCGCCGCCGGTAGGCGTATGGCTGTCAGAGCCTATAAGAGTCTTTCCCGGAATACCGAAGTTTTCAATATGCAAATGATGACAAATTCCGTTTCCCGGCTTAGAGAACAAAACCCCGTGTCTCTTTGCCACACTCTTGATAAATTCATGGTCATCAGCATTTTCAAATCCCGTCTGAAGAGTGTTGTGATCGATATAAGCTACAGAAAGCTCTGTCTTGATCTTATCGACGTCAAGAGCCTCAAGCTGAAGATAGACCATTGTGCCTGTCGAATCCTGAGTGAGAGTCTGGTCTATCTTAATCTTTATCTCTTCACCCGGAATCATTTTTCCTTCGACAAGATGTTCTTCAAGAATTTTGTACGCTAAAGTTTTCCCCATTGCAATATCCCCCTTCTTAAATTCGTTCTGAATAATATGATTAGCACATCTGTAACGTATCGGCAAAAGTCATACATCTGTAATACAGCAGCAAATGCAGTCGCATCCGGATTGCAGCAGTGAATGCAGTCGCATCCGAATCACAGCAGTGAATGCAATCGCATCTATATAGCAATAGCAAATGCAGTCGCATCCGGATCGCAGCAGTGAAAGAATACAATCTTCACTTTTGAATACAAATATACACTTCGTCTATTTGTATACAATTATATTGCTAAAAAATGTTTTTGTAAATACCGTAAATACAATTAATCGCAATTTTTTTGACTGCTTAAAAAAAGACCCCCGACGGATATTTGTCGCCGAGGTGCCCCAAAATTACAACTTTTTGGGGCACCTCAGTATTTTTCTCGCCGGAGGTGCTCTTCAAATTTTTATCTTTACTTTCTCGTTATCTTTTCGTTTATTTTTACATTCTTTTCTTGATCGGCAGCAATAAATTCTCTGATCTGTCTGAGAACATCCTCAACTTCTTCTTCAAATTCTCTTGCCGACACTCTGAGAACGCCTGAGCTTAATGCCGACAGCTGAATAAGGGCGTCAGAAGTCACAACTCGTACATTATAATGAGGTCCTATCGAATCGGCAAGCTTCTGAATATACATATCACCTGTCTCGCGCTCCTCGGTAAAGACAATATGAATCCCGTTGCGATCAATCTTTTTTCTCTTTCCGCCCGCAACCTTATATGCGTCAAATACGAGTACAAGCTCACATCCCTTAAATGCTTTGTAATTTTCAAGTTTTTCTATAAGTTTTTCACGCGCATAATCTATGTCTGACTCAGCAATTTTCTTAAGACTGCTCCATGAAAATACCATATTATAACCGTCAACAATCAGATATTCTTTCTTGCGTGCGGCAGTTTTTTGCTTTGGAATCTCCTCACTGTCCGGATCCGGCATGATAATATAAGATTCTTTTTTCCCGGAAGACGCACCTTGGACATCCGACCCGAATTCACGCTTCATAAAATCGTCAAGCACTCTCTCGTCATAATCATAATTGTTTTGATTTTCTATTGCGGGATGCATCTTTTTTGCCGCGTACGATCCATCAAAAGAGTCCTCCGTTGGCTCGAATTTCTCATCTTTCGGAAGATCGACACTAAGATGAGTATATTTGTCCACATCATACCACTTGACATTTTGACCTGCGCCATGCGAGCAAAATACCGAATCAGCTGTATTTGCGATGTCGCCTTGCGCATCATATCCGTAGGATTCTATTATTTTATCCTGATTGTGGCATGGTGCATATCCGCTCACTGTCAGACTTAGGCGGCCTTTTCCGTGCGAATAAGATGCTACCTCAGAGCTGTATCCTCTAAGCGTGGAAACAGGTGCGCTGCCCGTAATGACAGCCGTTTCCGCAAAACTTTCTTCTATTTCAAATGTTCCGTGTCTAAGCTTGATATCATTTACTGCTCTGCCGATATGCTCTGATGGAATCTCCAGCCTGAAGCTGTAAAAAGGCTCAAGCAGTGCGGCATTTCCTGATGCCGCTGCTTTCATAAGACCTTGTCTTACTGCTCTGTAGACCGCCTGCCTGAAGTCGCCGCCTTCGGTATGCTTCTGATGTGCTCGTCCGGCGGCGATCGTAATTCTCATATCTGTGATAGGAGCCCCTATCAGCACGCCTTTGTGTGTCTTCTCCGCAAGATGCGTTATGATAAGGCGCTGCCAATTTCTGTCAAGGAGATCTTCACTGCATGCCGTCCTAAAGACGAGACCGCTTCCCCTGGGAAGAGGCTCCATCAAAAGATGAACCTCCGCATAATGGCGCAGCGGCTCAAAATGCCCGGCACCTAGCACAGGAGCGGTAATAGTCTCGCGATACATTATTTTGCCGTCAGTAAATTCTATGTCATAATCAAATCTCTCAGCCACGATACTCTTCAGGATTTCTATCTGAATGTCTCCCATAATGTCAGCAAAAATCTGCTGAAGCTCTTCATTCCACTTTATATGCAGCATTGGTTCTTCTTCTTCGAGAATCTTAAGCTTTGACAAAACCGTCCTCACGTCGGCGCCATCAGGGATTTTGATTCTGTATGAAAGAACAGGCAAAGTCGCAGGATCCGACGCTCCGCTGTCCGTGCCCATACCCATGCCCGGATAAGTTTCTGTAAGGCCAGTCACTGTACAGATTGTCCCGGCTTTTACTGAATCTGCCGTCTCAAATTTATCTCCGGAATATAATCTTATCTGATTGACCTTTTCTTTCTTTTCCTCGCCCTTCTCATTCCTGTACGTGAGAAGATCCTTTACGCTGAGATTTCCGCCCGTTACCCTCAGATGAGTCAGCCTTCCGCCTGTGTTGTCTCTGCCGATCTTAAAAACTCTGGCCCCGAAATCCGGGCCAAAATGCTGCGCAAGCGTATAACTTGAAATTGCATCAAGAAAATCTTCTATGCCCTCCATCTTAAGAGCCGACCCCGAATAACACGGAAACATTTTGCGATTCAAAATCATTTCCGCAACCGAAAGATCAGCAATCTCACCGCTTTCAAGATATTTTTCCATTATTTCATCGTCGCACAATGCGATATTTTCGTCTCGCTCGTCCGACTCCATGTCTACGCAGCTGTCTGAAAGATACTTTCTGATATCTTCCATTATTTTGAAATGATCCGCCCCGACAAGATCTGTCTTATTTATAAATATAAAGACCGGCACCTCGTAGCGCCTCAGAAGATCCCAAACTGTAGATGTATGCGACTGGACTCCATCTGTCGCGCTTATCACGAGAATAGCATAATCCATTACGGCTATCGCCCGCTCCATCTCCGCTGAAAAATCAGCATGTCCCGGTGTATCTATCAATGTCACCTCAAGGTCGCCGTAAGTAAACCTCGCCTGACTTGAAAATATAGTAATTCCCCTGCTCTTTTCGAGTAAATGAGTGTCAAGATGAGCATCCTTATGGTCAACTCTTCCAAGCTTTCTAATGGAGCCCGTCATATAAAGCATAGCTTCTGAAAGAGTCGTCTTTCCGCTGTCCACATGTGCCAAAATACCTGCTGTAATATGTCTCATCTCATCACCTCCCTGTATAATAATGCTGCAGTAAGTCAAGTGAAGTCAATCAAAACGAAATCCATTCCCTGTCATCTGTCTTTGGCGTAATAATATAAATTGCCGGTGCCTTACTCGTCTGATTTATCATTTCTATAAAAGCAGTATGATACTTCGCGGCAGGAAGCTCGGAAAAAAACTTGCCGAGAGCTTTTGCCTCCAAAGCACCTGCCTCATGTCCTCTGTATACCGTAACCGAAACAATACCGTTGGTTTTTACAAGCCTAAGCGCCTGTTTTACTGCTCGAAGAGTGGTTTCAAACTCAGTTGTGATTTCTTTATTTTCGCCCGGCATATATCCAAGATTAAACACAAATGCCGAAATACCGCCCCGCAGCTTGGACAGATGCTTTTCGAGATTCACATGTGAATCAAGGATAAGATTAATTTCCGGTTTTGCGGAACATGCAGGCATATTATTTTCTTCAAGAAGTTCGGCCGTCTTTTTCAAAGCCAGAGGCTGTATATCAAATGCAAATACTCTTCCGCTGCTTCCTACTGATTTTGCAAGCTCAAGCGTGTCAAAGCCGTTTCCCATGGTGCAGTCTGCAACAGTGTCGCCCTCACTTATATATGCCTTTACAATATACATGGCAAAAGACGTTGTCCTGACTATAAGATTTTCATTTTTCATATGTAATCCGATTTATTTTATTATCTTAATTGTAATATTCAACTGATGTATTGACCTTCTTCAGCTGATGTTTTGGCTGATAGCTTTTTATTTTAAATTTTTAAGATAAGCGATTTCATTCGAGGTCATCTTTCTGTACATGCCGGGTCTCAGATGAGCCATCTGAAGATTTCCTATCGCTGTCCTTTCCAGGTGAATCACCTTATGACCGAGAGCTTCAAACATGCGTCTCACCTGTCTGTTTTTTCCCTCGGTAATTTTGATTTTAACCAATGAGCTGCTGTCAGACTGACTGATAATTTCAACTTCGGCAGGCTTAGTGACATATCCGCCGATATCGATGCCTCTTTCGAGTCTCGCGGCTTCTCTGTTAAGAAAAATCCCTGAAACCTCAGCTATATATGTCTTATAAAGCTTAGTCTTCGGGCTCGTCAGCTTATATGCAAGTTCGCCGTCATTTGTCATGATTAGCATGCCTGATGTATTATAATCAAGCCTGCCGACCGGATATATGCGCTCCTTTATATCAGGCATGAGGTCCATAACAGATTCTCTTCCGTGCTCATCATCTACTGTGGTGACACATCCCACCGGTTTGTTCAGAAGATAATATACCATTCGTTTTTCGGGCTTTATAACCGTGCCGTTTACTGAAACTATGTCGCCCTCCTGCACATCATATCCGCACTCGCATGCCGCACCGTTTACCTTTACCTTTCCGGCATTTATAAATTCATCTGCCTTTCTGCGCGAACATACGCCGCTGTGTGCTATATATTTATTTAATCTCATTTTCAGACCTCATTTTATTGTTATCATTTTTTTAAATCTCATTTGATTGCTGTCGGATTTGATTGCTGTCGGACTTCCTCAAGCCACGTTTAATTGCTGACGTACTTCTTCGGAGAATATTTTATCTGCCATTATATTTTCCGATAATAATATCTTGGAAATATCGCATTTCTTCTTCCCTTGGAAGAGGACAGCAAGCAGGCCTTTTGCCCTGCTTGGCGCTGTACTCAAGGCGCATCACCTGAGGATTTTCTGCGCTGTAAGCAGTCCACCGGCTTCCCGGGTCTCCGTTTTTTATAAAGCCGCACCATGCCTGATTCATAAAATCTGCGAGTGCCGCACCGTCTTCATTGTCTCCGCCCACGAACTTCAAATCCTTATTAAATACAAAATTCAGCTCCGCAATATGTCTGCATCCGAAGCCTTCCGCACGCAGTACGTCCGTCATATGATTGAAATGATATCCGTAAACTTTTTTCCCTTCATGCGCAAGCCTGTCGGCATAAGGAAGCATAGAAGACTTAAACATTTCAAGCCCTATCAGGTCCGCATATCTTTCATAAGCCGTATGATTTTCGTCAACAGGATATTTTGCATAAATCTCGTCTGCCAAATCTTCGCCCAGTTCATTCAGATAATCGAGATAATCCTGTTTGCTCGCGTCCGGCGGTGCGAAAAGAGTACCCTCATCAGTATTGAATCCGAAAAGCAGATCGACGTCATTTATATAACCCTTCATAGGATTCGGAATGATATCATCCTCGGAAATAAGACCTGCCAAAACAGGGTCTGTCCTAAGTCCGCGAGCAGAGCCGTCAGGTCTGAATGTCCACATCAATGTCAGCTTTTCGGCCGGCATTTTACGAAGCGTCTCAACGCCTTTTGCGGAATCATCCGCTCCGAGATCAAGCGCAGCCTCAAGAGACCCCTTTGCAAGAATCATAGGATTTCCGTGTCCGTATTTTGCAATACGACTGATGCCGCTAATAGAACCGCTTTCAAGTATACATCTTTTAAAGAGTCCTTTTGCCTCTTTCATCATCATAAGTACGGAAACAGTATATGCCCCGGCAGATTCTCCGCCTACAGTAATATTTTCGGGATCTCCACCAAATCTGCTTATATTTTTCTTCACCCACTTTAGTGCCGAAAGAGCGTCCAGAATGCCGAAGCATCCGGTATATCCAGACTCTTTTTTAAATTCTTCAAGAGCAAAGAATCCCATGATTCCGAGTCTGTAATTTATATTTACATAAACAATTCCGTTTTGTGCAAATTTTTCGCCCCTGTAAAGAGACATGTTTGATCCGCCTGTCTCAAAAGCTCCGCCGTGAATAAAGACATACACCGGCAGGCCGGCATTTTCGTCAGGTACAATATCATTGTCGGGATTTCCGTGACCGTCACTTCCGGCTTTTCTAAACGCAGGCGTGCTGACATTGAGATAAAGGCAGTCTTCCGATGCTATGTCAAGGAGCTCGGGGCGGCGCACATGATCAGTCGAAAAAAGCTGAAGTGACGGTGCGCCAAACTTTGTGCAGTCTTTTATTCCTTCCCAGTGCTTCGGCTCAACCGGAGGTCTGAATCTCAAATCTCCCACAGGAGGCTTGGCATAAGGAATCCCTCTGAAGACAAGCATTCCATCCTTTTTTTTCCCTTTAATTGTTCCATATACAGTCTCTGCCGTTACCATATTAATCCCCTTTCATCCGCTGCAAACATTACAATTACACAACTCACAATCAGATAAGGCCTAAGTTATCATTGAATACGATGTGATTATTACACAATGCATAATCGTGTAACCGCGTAATGCACAATCTCACGCGACATTGTTATATATTATATTACAAATTTCTTATTTTGACTACCTAGGCAAATTGCTTAATACAAGTAAGAAATCTTAAATTTTATCTCAAAAAACAAAATATGCCGCATCCGCGCAATGCCACGGATGCGGTAAAAAAATCCAATTATAAAATCAAAAATCAAAATGCAGAAATATTCAGAATAGAAAACCAAAAGACAATAAACTTATCCGACTGATACTACCACCAAAGCTCATCGCCTGTATCATACTGGATATTTGCAATTTCCTGTTCCATAGAGTCGAAGTTATATTCTATCTTTTCTTCTGTTGTCTTGAAGATTCTTGTGCAGTTTCTGCACTCGCTGTTTGTACAGCTTTTACAAATCTCCATTTTGCCGGCATATCTTGCCATAGTATAATCATTTGCCATATCATTCACTCCTCTTTGGTTATAACTGCATGCCAAGTTTTCCCTTGGTTTTCCTTGTCATACACATTATATCACATTAAAAACATATGTCAATAATCTTGCAAAATATATGTCATGTATACATTACGATGCAAGTTTTTTTATATATTCTTTTTTTTCTTTCGGAATCTTCAGGCTGTCTCTGATCTTCCCGAGAGCCATCTTCTCAACAGTCTTAGAAAGAAGTCCTTTTTCAAAATATTTAACTGCTGAATCATATTGCCTGGATATTGCCTCCGCAAAATACCATGCCTGCATCATCTGAACATAATATTCGTCCGACTTAATTAAAGATACTCTTTTCATAAAACTTTCCTCAAATGCGTCATCAAGAAAATGATTCATCAGCATCTTTATACCGAATCGCACAGTGTATATGTCATTTAATGATATCCACTTCAAGGCATAAGGCAGCAGCTTTTCTTTTTCCTTTTTGAAAACAGGAGGATTCAGACCGTCGCATGTCGCCCAATTATCTACATATTTGAGGAAAGTTTCTGTCATTGTCACACAAGTATCGAAATCTTTAATCTCATGAAGTAAAAATCCGTGAAGATTATTTTCTTCATAATATCTGTGCGGCGTTGAATTCAGAAATGTCAGGATATCATCCTTTGAAAATTCCGAAAAAATACTTTTGGCATATTTCTTTAAGACCGGGACTCTGACACCTAACACAAGACCTTTATCTACAGTAGGCATGAGCCTGCTGTGAAAGTCTCTGTAAGACGAATCACTCATGGAAAGAAGAGTCTTTCTTATATTCCATACGGCAGAATCTCTTCTTTCAAGCTCATCATCCGATATAAAAATGCCCTCGCTAATCATATTGATTTTCTGCGCGCGTGAAAGCTTCTTTATCGCTGCTTCCCTTTTCATTGCGGTGCTTTTGTCCGGGTATATCTCAAGATGTACAAGCTTAGCCTCGCCCTTTGCTCTCGTATATTTTGCTCCTTTTCCCTGATTGTGTTTTTTTAGGCGCTTATGGATGTCATTTGTCCATCCCGTATACAGGCTGTCATCACCGCATCTGAGCATATATACATAATTGAATTGCTCGTCATCTGATTGTTTTTTTTCAATTCTTTCTTCATCAATTCTTTCTATGAGTCTTTCTTCAGGTTTTTCAGCATTATCCTGCTCGTCACGCCGCTCGTTATGTCGATTGTTTCCATACTTTTTTTCAGACATTCCTTAATTCTCCCTAAAGATCACTCTCGTCCCGAAAGCGCAAGCCCAGCCAAACTCTGCCCAAAAACTTATTCTCGTCCCGAAAGCGCAAGCCTGGCCAAGCTCTGCCCTTTTATCTCATAAAAAGATAGACGAAATATATAGCATATAAAATAATAAATACTATACCGTGCCACCTCTTAAGCGCGCGTTCTTTCCTGCAAAAGAGCAAAAGAAGAAGCGCAGCCGCTATACTTACAACAGCATCTATCAGGAAGTCCGTGCCGAATGTCAGAGGAGTAATAAGCGATGATGTGCCGAGTATGAAGAGGATATTGAAGATATTGCTTCCTACAATATTACCTACTGCCAGATCAGCATTTCCTCTCAATGCAGCCTTTGTACTCGTAATGAGCTCTGGAAGACTTGTCCCGCAGGCTACGATTGTAAGACCTATTACTCGATCGCTTATCCCGGCCGCCTCCGCAATCACGGTTGCGCCGTCAACAGCTGCTTCACTTCCGAGTACGATCGCCGCAAGTCCGATTAAGATGCAAAATATCGATCTTCCGACAGAAAGAATCTTGACATCTTCGTTATCATCATCTGAACCCTTCTTTGCCTGAAAGTACAGATATACCAGAAATGCTATGAAAATCAGCCACTGAATAATGCCGTATACTACGGAAAGTTTTCCGAAAGCACAGCCAAATATCGCAAGTACGGTTGAAACACCGACAACGATAGGCATCTCCACCTTAACGGTCTGATTTCTTACGGTAAGCGGAGTAATGATTGCTGATATGCCGAGAATAATCAAGATATTAAAAATATTGCTGCCGACAATATTTCCGACAGAAATGCCGCTGTTTTCTCTGATTGCGGCATTTATACTTACTGCTGCTTCCGGAAGTGATGTCCCGAATGCGGCTACGGTAAGACCTATAATAATCATAGGAATATTAAACTTAGCGGCTGCGCTCGTAGCCCCGTCGATAAAATAATCCGCACCCTTCATTAAGAGCAAAAATCCGACAACCAGCATGAAAATATTAAAAAATATATCCGTCATTGCAATTTCTCCAAATCTTTTTTCGTAATTTAGCACTGATTTTTATCAAACCATATGTCTTCTTTTTATCATGTTTTATTTTTGCATTCCGTGTGTCTTGCCAAGCTTCTCCAGGAATGCCGTCAATTTTTTTCTTTTTATTATACATATCAAAACGATTATAATAATGGCAGCAGCAACTATTGCAGCGCTTATAAAATTGTGTCCGTAAATCAAAACACCCATAAGAATTGATATACTCATTGCGGGAGTTCTTCCGGCAAGTGAGATGATAAAGAAGTCGAAAGCATCTACATCAGTCGCACCTGCTATATATGAAACAATATCCTTTGGAAGTCCGGGAATCAAGTATATCAGAAAAACAACTGTCATAGCCTTTTTTGTCTTCATCATCTTTTGATACTTTTCATATCTTTCTTCCCCGCAAATGACCTTCACGGCATTTTTCCCAAGAAGCTTTGCGAGGTAAAATGTTATTGCAGTACCTACAAAAGCACCCACAATGGTGAGGACAAATGTCAGCAGGAAGCCGAAAATATATCCTCCCGCTATCTGGATAACCTGCCCCGGAAGCACGCTGATAACTATCTGCATGACCTGGCACACAAGATAAACTATGATTCCCGCATTTTTGTAGCCGGAGATCCATGCATCGAAATCCTTTACGGACTTGAAATTTTCAACTATATCAGGATTGTGCTTGTAAAAAAGGATCGGAATCAGCACAATGATCGCGATTAAGAGCACCAGCTCGGCAATATAAAATATCTTTCTTCCGACAGAAGGTGAAGCATTGTCGCTTTCCGAAACTTTGCTCTTTTGCGAAGCATTATCATTTTCTGATGTGCCGTCATTTTCTGATGTGCCGTCATTTTCTGAATGTCTCTCATCTTTCAAATAATCATTCGATTTTTCATTTTTATTTTTGTTTTTTTTCATCTGTTCCCCTTTATACTGTGCAAAATAAGTCCCTTTCTACCCTTCTGCACTCTGCTCTGATCTGATCAATACCCCATATATCTATGACCGCAAGCCTACCCAAGCTTGACAAGATTATCCTCATAAAGCGACTGGAGTGCCTTAATAATTCCAAACTTTGAGTGATCATACGTAAGACCGCCCTGAAAATATACTATATATGGCTCGCGTATAGGCCCGTCTGCAGAAAGCTCTATTGATGAGCCTTGTACGAATGCTCCCGCTGCCATAATGACAGGATCGTCGTATCCCGGCATTGCGGACGGCTCAGGCGTGACATATGAATCGACAGGTGCGGCACTCTGAATTCCCTTGCAAAATGAAATCATTGCTTCCGGAGATTTCAGCTTAACAGCCTCTATAATGTCACTTCTCTCATCATCAGGGCCAGGACATACTTCAAATCCGAGCTTGCTGAATACCTCCGCACAAAGCATCGCACCTTTAAGTGCGCCCGCAACCACACTCGGAGCTGTAAAAAATCCCTGGAGCATACTTCTTGTCTGACCAAACATAAGGCCGCATTCCTTGCCGATTCCCGGTGAGGTCATGCGATACGAGATCTGCTCTATAAGATCCTTTTTCCCTACAATATAACCACCTGACAGTGCAATACCGCCGCCCGGATTTTTGATCAGAGAGCCTGCCATAACATCTACACCTACATCGGTCGGCTCAAGCATGTCGAGAAATTCGCCGTAACAGTTGTCTGCCATGCAAATTATGTCACTTTTCACTGACTTGACTGCCTCAGCCCATTGCTTTATCTCAGGAATGGTTATCGCTCTTCTCCAATCATATCCCGTAGCTCTCTGGACACACATCATGCGTGTTTTTTCATTTATGACATTTTTCACACCTTCAATATCGATTCTACCATCCTCAAGCAAATCGACTTGCTTGTATGTAATGCCAAACTCCTTAAGAGAACCGCATTTTTTGCCTCTGATTCCTATTACTTCTTCGAGAGTATCATACGGTCTTCCCGTACAATATACAATCTCATCACCCGGTCTGAGAATTCCGGAAAGTGTAAGTGTCAGCGCATGAGTGCCGTTCACGATAAGAGGCCTTACAATCGATGCTTCCGTATGAAAAACATCCGCGTAAACATTTTCAAGCGCATCACGTCCCACGTCGTCATATCCGTATCCCGTTTTCCACGCAAAATGCATATCAGATATACGATTCTTTCTAAAAGCGTCAAGAACCTTATACTGATTATATGTTGAAATGTCCTCAATATCAGAAAATTTGTCTCTGAGCCTTTCCTCGGCATCTGAAACTATTTTAAGTACCTCAGGTGATATTTTGAAATTCTTTGTAAGAAGATTGTATGTATTTTTCTGCATTTTTATTTTTCCTCTTTGTGATTTTATTTCTTGTTTTCACTTTTGTCAAATTCGTCGTCCCATTCGAAGCTTCCTATAAGCTCGCGTCTGGTATTTGCCTTGTGGGCGGCATAAAGCTGGGTAGTCGTGACATTTTCGTGATCGAGCAGCTGCTGGACGTCAAAAATGGAATTTCCTCTGCCTATAAGTGACGTGGCTGCGGTAGCTCTCAGCTTGTGCGGGCTGTAGCCGGCTGCTCTTGAAGTCGACATTGCAATCGACGTGTACTTCTTGACGAGTTCGCGAATCTGACGTTCTGTCATCCTGCCTCCCTGCAGGGAAAGGAAAAGCGCATCCTCGCATCCTTCTTTTATCTTCTTTATCTCCGCACGTTCGACATCAATATATTCGTGAAGTGCCTTTAGGACAGTTTTGTTGTTTAGCGGCATAGCTGACTCTTTGCCCCTTTTTCTATATATAATAAATTCGCCTCTGTCAAAATTAAAGGAAGAGACATTCAGCTGCTGAAGCTCTGAAAGTCTCAGACCGTAAGTAACGAAAAGGACAAGTATGGCCTTGTCGCGTTTTTTTGTCTTCTCCCAGTATTGGCGCTCTTTTTTCGTCAAATGACTTCCCGTCGTGACAGCATCAAGCATAAGCATTACCTCATGCTCCTGAAGAGCCTTGATCTCCCTGTCTGAAGCAGACGGAACCCTCACCGGCTCAAGCTTGTCGGATATGCTTTTGTCGATAATATCTTCCCTGTAAAGATATCTGAACAAAACCGACAGCGACGATTTTTTCCTTGCCAAAGCCCGATTTCCGTTTTCATATATCGTAATATTTCCTTCATCATCCTTAACGGCATATCTTCTGCAATAATCAAGGAATATATTAACATCGACACCCTGGATTTCGGAAAATTCAGACGCCTTTATCTTCTTCGTCTCTTTCGCGGAAGTAAGATCTGTATTTTCAATAAGATATTGGCAGAAAAATCTTATATCTCTGAGATAAGCGCAGACGGTCATTGGAAGAACCGATCTTTTGAGATACATATAAAAGCCTCTCATAAATGATGGTAACTGCGCCATAAGATTGGCAGCTTCTTCCTCTAATTGGATTTCGCGTTCAATAACATTGGCCGGCTTGCCTTTTTTCGTATTGTACCTTATGCTTTGCTTTTTTTTCTCGGATTTTTCGATATCTTTTGACTGCATTTTCTTACCCTCAAAATATTCTTAAAGCATTTCATCAAGTATATCTGTTATCTCCTTTAGAGCTGAGTCGACATCCTTTCCGCTGAGCATGATCGTGTGCATTTCGTCGCCGTAACGCCTGAACCATGTCATCTGACGCTTCGCATAACGGCGGCTGTTGCGCTTAGTCAGCCTGACCGCCTCATTCATGTCATAGAGTCCGTCAAAGGCTCCTATTATTTCCTTATAACCTATGCCCTTCATGGAAATGTCATCGCTTCTGAGCCCCATGTCAAGAAGTGAGCGGATTTCTTCTTCAAGACCCATATCTATCATAATGTCAACGCGTCTGTTTATCCGGTCATAGAGTTCCTCACGCTCTCGCTCAAGACAGAAGATCACAGTATCATATGATGAGGTCTTGCGAAAAGATTTTTCAAAGTCTGGAATATTATTCCCGCTGTCTGCAGCCTCAATCGCCCTTATAATCTTTTTTATATTGTTTGGATGAATGCGTGCGGCTGCTTCGGGATCCTTCTTAGCCAGAATATCGTGTATATATTGGCCGCCGTGCTCGCCGGCAAGAGTGCGATAATATTCTCTTAGCTCGTTATCAGCCGAAGCCGAGGAAAAATCCATATCATAAATAATAGAATTAATATATAATCCCGTTCCGCCGGCAACAATCGGGACAAGCCCGCGCGAAAAAATGTCCTCTATGGCATCTCTTGCCATGATGCTGTATTCGGCGACGCTGAAGGGTCTTGCGGGATCTATCTCGTCGACCAGCCAATGCCTTGCGCGCGCGGTCTCTTTCGGTGTAGGCTTTGCGCTTCCTATATTCATATATTTGTAAATCTGCATCGAGTCAGCGGAAACTATTTCCCCGCCGATTTTTTCAGCCAGTCTGATTGCGATTTCCGTCTTTCCCGAAGCAGTAGGTCCCGCAATGACGGGTACTGTTCTTTTTTTCATACTGAACCTCGTTCTTGACCTCAACTATCTCTTAAACAAAGCCTCGATTTCCGTTCTCTTAAGCCTTATGACAGTCGGTCTGCCATGCGGACACGAAAACGGATTTTCGGCTTTGGCCAGCTGCTTTAAAAGTGATTCGATTTCGGCATCCGAAAGAGTTGTATTTCCTTTGACTGCCGACTTGCATGCTCTTGTAATAATCTTGGCAACTGTTTTCTCGCTTCTGAAGCTTTTTTCATATTCTATGCTGTCGAAAAAGTCATCAAGAAAAATCTCAGCTTCCTTGTGGCTCATATATGAAGGAAATGCCTTGAATGCGTAAGTTTTAGGGCCGAATTGACTTATGTCAAATCCGGACATTTCGAGAAATCCGATCCATTCTTCTTCGCGTTCCTTTACGGAATAGCTGACATCAATTCTTATCGGAGTCATAGTAAGCTGCGATGCGGTCTTTTCCGAATAAAAGCTCTTCGTAAGCTTTTCGAAGAATATTCTTTCGTGCGCTGCATGCTGGTCTATCATATAGAATGTGTCATCGCTCACACCGAGTATGTATGTCCCGAATATCGATCCTATCGGTCTGATTTCAGAAATATCAAAAGGCCTCGACAAAGCCTTGTCTATATGAGGAATAAATTTGAGATTTTCCGGAATTTTGACTGAAGAATGAGCAAAATCCGACTCATCACCGCTCACGCTCGCGTCCATGCCTTCGCTGTTGCTCACGCTCGCGTCCGTGCCTTCACTGTTGCTTTCACTTCCGCTCGCACACGCGCCATTGCCATCGAACGTATCTTCACCCACGCTGCCGCTCACGCTTGTGCTCTTCTCTCCGCTGCTGCCCGTGCTAGTGCCCCCGCTCACACTTTCGACTGCATAAGGCGAGATTTCCTCTCCGGCTGCTGAGTCAGATTCATACACTTCACCATAATAACCGGCACCTTCCGCTCTTCTCGCCTCTTCTCTTTTCTTTCTGAGTATCGAACGCAAGTCGACCTGCTCGCCTGAAGAAGCGGCACTTTTCACGTTTTTCCTGCCGTATTTTTCGGTATCATCAGTCTTTATTTTTATACTTCCGAGGGCGTCTCTTACCCTAAGCCCCGCTTTTACTGCCTGAAGGACAGCATCATAGACAGCTACATCGTTGTCAAATCTGATCTCGCTCTTGTTTGGATGAATATTCACATCTAAAAGTGCGGGATTTATATCTATAAATATAAATGCAATCGGATATCTGCCGTCAAACAAGCGCTGCTTATATCCGTCAGAAATCGCCTTTTCGATCACTTTACTGTGCACATAGCGTCCGTTTACGAAAAATATTTGATTTTTTCTGTTTGTCTTTGTCATTTCCGGAGGCGAGATATATCCTTCGATTTTTATTTCGTTTTCCGCACTTGCATTTTTCGTGCCCGTGCCTTTTTCACTTGCATCTTTCGTGCCTGCGCCTTTTTCACTTGCGCCGGAATCGACATTTTCGATCTTTATCAGCTTCTTAGCTGTATTTGGGTCAAAGACTGTCGCTATCACCGCAAGACGGTCGCCCCTTCCCGGAGTTGTAAATAAAGTATTTGAATTATTTATCATTCTTATTCTGATGTCAGGATAAGCAAGCGTCATTTTTGTCATAAAATCTATGATAAGTGAGCTTTCTGTATTGTCTGCTTTCAAGAATTTCAAGCGTGCCGGAGTATTGAAAAACAAATCCCTTACGACGACTGTCGTTCCGTCGGCACATCCCGTATCTTCTACGGAGATAATGTCACCGCCCCTGTTTAATACATGAGTCCCCAGCTTTTCGCCCTCAGCCTTTGTGGTCAGCTCAATCCTTGATACAGCTGCTATGCTTGCAAGAGCCTCACCGCGGAATCCGAGCGTTTCAATTGCATCAAGATCCTGAATTTGCGAGATTTTGCTTGTTGCATGACGCTTAAAAGCTACAGTCACAAATTCCTTCTGAATTCCGCAGCCGTTGTCTGTCACCCTGATATAACTTTTTCCGCCGTTTTTTATCTCAACCGTAATAAAATCGGCTCCCGCATCTATGGAATTTTCTACAAGCTCCTTTACAATCGACACAGGTCTGTCCACAACCTCACCGGCAGCGATTTTGTCGGCAATGCGCCTCGGAAGCTCTGTAATAGTATGTTGTATTGCATGAAAAACTCTTCCCATATATGCCTTCCTCCCGAACCTCTTTTTTCCGAATATCTTCTGAATACGGATATTTTTTTAATATTTTTAAATCAAAATTCATCCACAGCCTTTTTCAATTTTTCAAGTATATCTATCGCCCCCGCAGGAGTAATATTCATAATGTCTACACCGCGAAGCATATCGACAGCAGGATGCTGCAGAAATGTGAGAAATGACATTTGCTCGCCTTCAAATCCGGCATTCGACTGCCCAGCTTCGTATCTGTCATTTTCATATTTCTCATTTTCATATTTCTCATTTTCATATTCTCCGTTTGTCTCACAAACGCCTGCATCCTCAATATTTTTCTGCGACGCCTCAAGCTGTGCAAGTTTCAACGATGCGGCCTTGAGAACATAATCAGGAAATCCGGCAAGCTTGGCGACATTTATCCCGTAACTTCTGCTGGCTGTCCCTTCGACAATTTTGTGGAGAAATACCACATCGCCGTTGCTCTCGCTCACGGAAACATTGAGATTTTTGAGTCCCTTCAAGGTTTTCTCAAGCACAGTAAGCTCATGATAGTGAGTCGCAAAGAGCGTTCTTACTCTGCGCTTTTCGTTACACAATGCGTCAACCGTAGCCCACGCGATAGCAAGCCCATCATAAGTGCTGGTCCCTCTTCCGATCTCATCAAGAATTACAAGGCTCCGCTCGCTTGCAGTATTTAAAATATTTGCAAGCTCGCTCATTTCGACAAAGAATGTACTTTGCCCCTGAGTGAGATTGTCCGAGGCACCTATCCTTGTATAAATTCTGTCTGTAACACCGATAACCGCACTGTCCGCCGGCACAAAGCATCCCATCTGCGCCATCAGGACTATAAGCGCAGTCTGCCTCATATATGTTGATTTTCCGGCCATATTCGGTCCGGTGATAAGAAGCATGCTCTGCGTGTCGCGGTCTATATAAGTGTCATTTGAAACGAAAGTACTTCCGCAGGCAGACTGTTCTATTACGGGATGCCTTCCGGCAACTATCGAAATAACGTCGCCGCCGTTTACTTCCGGCTTCACATATCCGTTTTCGCTGCTGACTTCTGCAAACGAAAGAAGTACATCAAGCGAAGCTATCGCATCAGCTGTCTTTTGGACATCCGCCGTAAATCCTTTGAGAAATTCGCGAAGTTCTGTGAAGAGCTGATATTCAAGATTATTTATGTTTGTCTCCGCATTTAGGACGAGAATTTCCATTTCCTTAAGCTTTGGAGTGATAAAACGCTCGGCGTTTACAAGAGTCTGTTTTCTTATATAATCATCCGGAACATTGCCAAGCTGCGCCTTCGAGACCTCGATATAATATCCGAATACTTTGTTGAATCCTACCTTGAGATTCTTTATGCCCGTCCTCTCGCGCTCGGCATTTTCAAGTCCCATTATCCAAGAAATGCTCCCGCTCGAGGATTCCTTGATATCATCAAGTTGTTTTGAATATCCGTCCTTTATGATTCCTCCGTCTTTGACTGAAATCGGCGGCTCTTCCTTGATGGCGGATGATATTCTCTCGTAAGCTTCATCAAGAGTATCTGTATTTTCTCCGATCTGTCTTAAAAGTTCGTTTTCTGAAGCAAGAAGATCTGATTTGAGATCCGGCAGATAAGCGAGTGAATTTCTCAGAGAAAGCATATCTCTCGCGTTTGCGTTGCCTGCGGCGATTCTTCCGGAAAGTCTCTCGAGATCATATACGCCCTTTAGAGATTCTTTTATATTGTTTCTCATCATCACGTCAATCACAAGAGCTTCGACAGCATCAAGGCGTTTGTTTATCTGCGCTTCATCGCTTAACGGTTCCTTGATCCACATCTTGAGCTTTCTGCTTCCCATTGCGGTCTTCGTCTTGTCTAGAACGCCGAGAAGTGAACCCTTCACCTTTTTCTCAAACAATGTCTCTGTCAGCTCCAGATTTTTGACTGCCGACCTGTCCAGCGACATAACGCCTTCGTTTCTTATGATTCTGAGATTGAGAAGCTGTTCGATATTGTTTTTCTGTGTCTCGGAAAGATAGCAAAGCATACCCCCCAGAGCCCTGGCCGCAGCTTTTAAATCAGCAAGTCCCAGTCCCTCAAATGACGCAACCTTAAAATGTCTCTTGATTGCCGCTTCGGCATAATCCTTTACATAATAGCTCTCGTCAGGTGATGAAATATAAGCGCGGCTAAGGAGCGAAATTTCCTCTGCAAGCTTTGGGGCACTGTATTTTGTCATCGTATTTAGAATGACTTCCCGCACATCTATTCTGATAAGCTCATTTACAGCGTCCGACACATCTGTATATTCGCCTGCGGCAAGAAAGCCGGTAGATATATCGCAATATGCAAGTCCGACTGTATCCTCATCTATATAGACCGATGCCAGATAGTTGTTTTCGCTCTCATCAAGCATTATATTGTCGATAACGGTCCCCGGCGTAACGATTCTGATGACCTCGCGCTTCACAAGCCCCTTTGCCGCGGCCGGGTCCTCGGTCTGCTCACAGATCGCAACCTTGTATCCTTTATTTATGAGCTTTGAAATATATGTTTCGGCAGAATGATACGGCACACCGCACATAGGTGCGCGTTCCTTCAGACCGCAGCTTTTCCCCGTCAGAGTGACCTCCATCTCTTTTGATGCAGTAATAGCATCATCAAAGAACATTTCATAAAAGTCGCCCAGACGGAAAAATAGTATACAATCCTTGTACTGCTCCTTTATGTCCATATATTGCTGCATCATGGGTGTAAGCTTTTCAGTCATTTTATGCCTCCGTATCTTCGGGTCTCCGTATCTTCGGTGCCTTTTCGATGACATTTATCCGCATTTTACATTCCGTATTTTTCAGTCCGCATTCTTCACTTCGCAATCTTCAGTCCGCAATCTTCAGTCTGCAATCTTCAGTTTGCGTTCTTATGATCATTTTAATTAAGATCTCTTGATTTTAATTAAGATCTCTTGGCTTTCTCTTTCGCGTAACTGGTGTGACACTTCCGTCAGCCTCAACAATCTGAATCTGTTCGAGCTGACTTCTCATGCGGCTTCTGAAGTTTGCGAGATACTCCTTTCTGAGAGCGTCTCTTTCCATTATTTCTTCGTCCGTAAGTCCCTCACGCTTTGCCTTATGGGCAAGTTCGTTTATTCTTTCAAGTACTTTGTCTGAAACTACCATATGTTATAATTCCTTTCAATGGGTTATCTTGCGAGAATTTCAACACCGTCCTCTGTCACAAGAATCTGGTATTCGAATTGTGCCGACGGTTCACCATCATAAGTATAAATAGTCCATCCGTCATCCTCGTCCTCAAAAATGTCAGCCTTGCCCATATTGATCATCGGTTCGATCGTGAAAATCATGCCCGGTACCAGAAGAATATCCGTGTCCGGCTCACCGATGTGGCTCACCCACGGCTCCTCGTGAAATTCCAGCCCGATACCGTGGCCGCCTATCTCACGCACGACAGAAAAGCCGTTTTTCTTTGCATGTTCATTTATCGCATAACCCACATCGCCGAGAAATCCCCAAGGCTTCACAGCCGCAACTCCGAGTTCAAGACACTCCTTGGTGACTTCGACAAGCTTGCGCTTCTTTTCACTCACATCACCTATAAGATACATTCTCGAGGAATCGCCGAAATATCCGTTATAAATCGTACTGCAGTCGATATTTACAATGTCTCCGTCCTCAAGAATCGTGAATTCATCCGGAATCCCATGGCATACAACATCATTTATAGAAATACACACGCTCTTCGGATATCCCTCATAATCCAAAGGCGCAGGAATTCCCCCAAGCTCTCTTGTATATGCGTCAATCTTATCATTTAACTCAAGTGTAGACACACCCGCCTTTACAAAAGGCTCTATATAATCCAGGACAAGAGTATTTATGCGCGCCGCCTCGCGTACGCCCTCAATCTGCTCAGGAGTTTTGATCATATAATGCTCCGGAACCTCGTGCCCCTCATCTTCGATTTCTCTGATTTTTTTGTCAAAATCATAATGACATGCTTTGTATTTTTTCCCGCTGCCGCACCAGCACGGGTCATTTCTCCCAATTTTCAACTTTACTGCTCACCTTTCAATATTTATATTCTGTCCGGCCATACTGTCCGCACCGAGTAATTTATCAATGCGAATCAAGCCAGCTCTGTAAAATAACGACTGCTGCTTGCTTATCTATCACTGTTTTTCTCTTTTTTCTTGAGACATCAGCCTGAATAAGAACACTTTCGGCAATCTTTGTGGTAAATCTCTCATCCTGGAATTCGACCTTTATATCGTTCATTCCGATGCTGCGCATCTTATTTTCCAGCATAGTCCTGAAATCGCGAACCTTCTGAGTCTGGACGCTGTCTGTTCCGTTTAAATTCAGCGGAAGCCCTATAACCACGGTCGAACATTCGTGTTCTTTTATAAGAGCTATGACCTTGTCGGCATCCTTTCTTATGCCTATACGCTCTATAGTCATAAGTCCGTTTGCCGTAATTCCGAGAGGGTCGCTTAGCGCAACTCCTATAGTTTTGTCACCGACATCAAGCGATATCGTTCTCATTTATTTTCTCCTTTCAGCGAAACTTTCTCTGCACTTGCCGACGAAGCTTTCTTTGCTGTTGTCGGCAAAGCTTTCCGCACTCTTGCCGACGAAGCTTTCTTTGCTGTTGTCGGCAAAGCTTACACTTCCGCCGTTTATTTTTAAAAACTGCCTTTTATTTTAAAGACAAATTGCCCGGGTTTAGAAGAACCCGGGCAACGAGAAAGTATGATTTACTTGTCCAAATATTCTCTCAATAATGCTTCGACGAGATAATCTCTTTCAATCTGTCTGATGAGATTTCTTGCATTGTTGTGACCGGTAATATACGACGGATCGCCCGAGAGTATGTATCCGACCAGCTGATCGAGAGGATTGTATCCCTTTTCTTCAAGAGCGTCGCAGACATTCTGAAGAATCAGCTTCATTGTCTTGTCCTTTATCTTATCAGAATTGTCAAAAGTAATCGTATCCTTGTCCATCACTTCGCCCCCTTTTTTTTATCCTAAATACAAAGTGAATATATGTACACACAAACTATTAATCCACCTTTATATTAAATCAATATTCGTACTATTGCAAGGGATATTCCCGGTAAATTATTCTGTTTTTTTGGTTGTTTGCTGAAATATTTCCGCTCCGGTTTTTTGCATTTGCCACACATCCTGATTGCGTTCGTCAAAGTCCGGATTTTAGTCGCACTTTGAGCCGGATTTGTGCGGAATTCCTGCAGCATCGCTTACGCACAGTTCGATTTTGCCTTTTTAATGGATAAGCGTAGCTGCAAATTCGAGCGCTTCGTCAACCTTTGAAGGATCCTTTGCGCCTGCCTGAGCCATGTCAGCCTTGCCGCCGCCGCCGCCGCCGGCAATCTTTGCAATCTGCTTGATCATATTTCCTGCGTGATATCCTTTTTCGAGCAAGCTGTCGGAAACAGAGACAAGGAACATTACCTTAGGGCCGTTTACAGTAGCAAGGACATTGATAATATCCTTTTCCTCTGCCTTAAGCTTGTCTGAAAGCGTTCTCAGATCCGCTATATCTGTATCCTCGAACTTTGCGGTTACAAGCTTGATGCCGGAAATCTCCTTGGCAGACTTGATAAGATCACCTGCGGAATCGCCCATAGACTGACTCTTAAGCTCGTCAAGCTCCTTCTTCAGCGTCTTTACTTCGTCGAGAAGAGCGCTTACTCTTGGGATGATATTTGACTTAGGGGTTCTGAGCTTTTCAGAAAGCTCATCTATGAGAGCATCCTCTTTTGCGATATGATCATATAAGCCGCGTCCCGTAATGGCCTCGATACGTCTGGTGCCCGATGCTACGCCTGCCTCACTGATAATTCTGACAGAACCTATCTGGCCTGCATTTGAGATGTGAGTGCCGCCGCACAATTCCATGCTGAAATCGCCTACAGAAACAACTCTTACTTCATCAGCATACTTTTCGCCAAACAGAGCCGTTGCGCCTGTCTTCTTTGCGTCATCGATATTCATGATTTCGGTTGATACGTCAGCAAATGAATTGATTACTTCATTTGATATTCTTTCAACCTCTGCAAGCTCCTCAGCGGTAAGCGCCTCAAAATGAGTAAAGTCAAATCTGAGAGAGTCGGCTGTGACAGAAGAACCTGCCTGCGCAACATGCTCGCCGAGAACCTTCTTAAGAGCCGCATGAAGAATATGAGTGGCAGTATGATTTCTTGCGATATTATTTCTGTTTAAAATATCCACAGATGCAGTGACAACGTCGCCCGCGGAAATTTTGCCTGCCTTGACGATTGCCTTATGAACAAAGAGATTCTTTGCCTTTACGGTATATGTAACCTCAGCCAAAGCATTGTCTTCGCCGCCTGCACCGGCGTTAGTGCCTACGCCTCCTGAAGTGATAATACCCTTGTCGCCTGCCTGACCTCCCATTTCTGCATAGAACGGAGTCTTGTCAAGTATAATGGAAACCTCTTCTCCGGCAGATGCTGAATCTACAGGTTTTTTGTCCTTAAGAATCGCAACGATCTTGCATTCGTCCTCATATCTGTCATATCCCGTAAATATCGTATCATCCGTAGAATTGAAAAATCCGAGCTCTTCATCCTGCCATGCGATTTCATCGTCAGACTTTCTTGCTGCGCGCGCCTGCTCCTTTTGCTTTTCCATGCATGCGTTAAATCCGTCTTCGTCGGCGGAAATTCCGCTTTCCTCAAGTATTTCCACAGTAAGCTCGAGAGGGAATCCGTAAGTGTCATAAAGTTTAAATACCTTTTCGCCCTCAAGAACAGTCTTTCCTTCCTTCTTGAGTTCTTCAATATATTCGCCGATGATATTTGTGCCCTGGTCGATAGTTTCGCTGAACTTTTCCTCTTCGACAGTCAGAATCTTGAAGATATAATCTTTCTTTTCTACGAGTGCAGGATAAGCATCGCCTGAAACATCGATTACCCTCTTCGCAAGTTCTGCCATGAAATTGCCTTCGATTCCGAGAATCTTTCCGTGTCTTGCGGCTCTTCTTAAGAGTCTTCTGAGGACATATCCTCTTCCTTCGTTTCCCGGCATGATGCCGTCGCTGATCATAAATGTAACAGAACGCACATGGTCAGTGATAATCCTGATGGAAATGTCTTCCTTAGCCTTGCCTCCCTTGTATTCTACGCCTGAAAGCTCAACAACTCCGTCGAGAATATATTTGATAGTATCAATAGCAAATATAGAATCAGTCTCCTGCATGACACATGCCATTCTTTCGAGGCCCATACCCGTATCGATATTCGGATGCTCGAGAGGATTGTAATTTCCTTCTTCATCTCTGTCAAATTGAGTAAATACATGATTCCAGAATTCTATGTATCTGTCGCAATCACATCCCGGCTTGCAGTCAGGCTTGCCGCAACCGTACTCCGGACCTCTGTCAAAATAGATCTCGGAGCAAGGGCCGCACGGACCGATGCCGATTTCCCAGAAATTGTCATCCTTGCCCAGTCTGACAATCCTTTCCTCAGGCATACCTATCTTATCCCTCCAGATAGCATAAGCTTCGTCGTCATCCTGATAAACTGTAGCCCAAACTCTGTCTTCAGGCAGCTTGAGCCATTTTGTAATAAATTCCCAGCCCCACTGTAAAGATTCTTCTTTGAAATAATCTCCAAATGAGAAGTTTCCCATCATCTCAAAAAATGTACCGTGTCTGTCTGTATAACCGATATTTTCAATATCACCCGTACGTATGCACTTTTGGCATGTAGTCATTCTCTTGCGAGGAGGAGTCTCCAGACCTGCAAAATAAGGCTTAAGCGGTGCCATGCCTGAGTTGATGAGCATCAGGCTCTTGTCCTTTTCGGGAACGAGCGAGTAACTCTCGTGAGCCAGATGACCTTTGCTTTCCCAAAATTCCAGAAACATTTTTCTGATTTCATTAAGTCCGAGTTTTTCCATTTTGTCCTCCTGCTTTTATTCTCATGATGAAACGGTTGCCTTAAAATGAAACAATTGCTTTAAAATAAATGATTGCCTTAAATTCAAAAACTCGCCCCTGTAACTTTAAATTACAGGGGCGAGCATAAGTCGCGGTACCACCCTGATTATCCGACACCTCTTGCGCCGGACATCTCTTGACCGATAACGAGGTCAGACGTTCCAAACTACACATATTATATATACTTCATCCGGACTGCTCGGAAGCTGCTTCAAAAAGCTGCGGCGAGAAGGCTCTCAGCATCCCTTCCTCTCTGTGCGCCTGCCAATCTTTCCTACTATTCTTCTTCATCGCATTTTTTTCGCGTCATTATTTTTCAATAATGGTCAAATTATAACATATATGTAAATCAAAGTCTACTTCATAATTATAATAAAAAATTATAATTAAAATTAAATTTCATAATCAAAGACCACATATTAAATTCATGCCCCCGCACAAACTTTAATATTTTTTATTGAAATTCATCATCATCGCTGCGACCTGAGCTCTTGAAGCCGGAGAACCTGCCGAAATAACACCGCCGATTCCGTCAAAGAGCCCGCTTTCTTCTGCCCAGCTCATTGCTGACTGCGCCCAGTCCGAAACAGCGCCGTACTTTGTCGGAACCTGACCGCCTGCAAAAGTCTTTTCTGCGCCCGAGTAGCGATAAAGAATCGTAACCATCTGTTCGAGCGTAATATTCTTCATCGGGCTGAACTTTCCGTCACCCATGCCGTTTACGACAGAATTTGCTGCCGCCCACTCGACGGCATCAGTATACCATGTGCCTGACGGAATATCCGAAAATCTTCCGGTAAAAGAAGCCTGCGGTGTATCTGCATAACGATGGAGAACTACGGTAAACATAGCTCTCGTCATATTTGAGTCAGGGGAAAATGTCGTGTCCGAAGTGCCGTTAAATAATCCGGCATTTCCCACATAGTCAACTGCGCTCTTGTACCACGCATCTGACGAAACGTCATCAAATGTATAAAGCGAAGCCGTACAAGGACGCTTGTTTATATTGCATATATCAAGTTCTTTTCCGTTAGAATCGAAGCATTGAACTGTGAGCGAATCAGAAGTCGAGCGCACGATCTCATAATTTGAAGTATTATATATCGACTTTTCGGCAAATGTTTCGTCACCCGAATCATAGAATTTCTGACCCGAAACGCCCATTATATATGTAATTCCGTTCTCGTAATCCGTCTTGCCGTTTGTCAGCGGACAGCTGCGCGAATATACATGCTGATGCCCCTCAAATACAAGATCCACACCGTAATCTAGGAAAATCTGTTCCCATGCCTGCCTTATCGCAATGGATGTCGAGTCATTGTGAACCATATATACGGGATTGTGCGTCACAACTATCTGCCAATCAGCGTCAGAAGATGCAAGATCCTTCTTCATCCACGTCTTTATTCTCTCGTAATCAGAATCGCTAAGCTCCTGTTCGCCGCTGTAAACCCATGAATTCACAACCATGATGTGACAATTGGCATAATCATATGAATAAAATTCTTCTTTGAATCCTTCGGGACCATTTTGCGGAAAAGCAAAGAAATTGAGGAACATCTCAGGCTTTCCGCCTATGTAGTTGCTCTCGTGGTTTCCGACAGTCGAAAACAACTGCACACCTGAAAATACAGGGGATGCTACTTTTCTGAATTCAATAAATTGCTCTTTTGAAATACCGCTTTGAACGACATCTCCTCCCATCACTGCCATTCCGAGATCGGGATTTTCCTTCTTCATGGTCTGAGTAAGCTTCTGCCATGCGGCAAATTCTGTCTCCATGTCACTGTTTATCTGTAAATCACCAAGATATGCAAAGCATCCCTCTTTTGCATCGGGATTGTCAGTAGTGAATGAAGCTTCCTTCCCCCACGCGCCGTCCTTGCCTACGCGGTAATAATATTCCGTGCCTGCGCTAAGACCGTCGGCAGTAGCCTCAAATTGCCAAAAATCACCTGTCTTCTCTATGCTTATATCGGAACATACAGCCTTAAACTGCTTCGCATTCTGAAATCCGCTCTCATTATAGTCAGCATAGCTTACAACCTGAACATATTCATCAGCCGAAGCATCGTCAGTCCAATTAAAGGTCTGAGTAGTCGTCTCGTCGCCTGTCCACGAAAGCAGAACACCGTAATCCTTTTGCGTGTCAGCGGCATAAACACCGACACCTCCGACAGCTGTCAAGGAAAAAATCATGCATAAGCTTAGAAGCAAAGCAGCAATCCTAAATCGAAAATTCTTCTTGTTCATATAATAATACATCCGCCCTTTTGGCAGATCCTCCTTTCAAAACAACCACCGAACCGACGATAAATCACGGCACAAACAACTCCTGTCTGCGCCGTTAAAATTATAACACACTAAAAAATAAAATACCACGAATAAACTCAAGTTCTTACTTTCCATCGTTCAATCGTAATTTTCTCATGAGAAGAACCTTCAATTTCATCAAGTAATTCCACGCTAAAATCATCAGCACTTACAGAGCATTTTACATCCGACGGGTAATCTCTGTTCCAGCGGCACATAATCACTTCGTCATTGTCGCTCAAAAATGCAGCTGGATCGATAAGTTCATCGAAAAATATTATATTCTCTCCGGATTTCACGTCTCCGGATTTCGCGTCTCCGGATTTTGCGTCATTTGAAAAAGTATCGAGCGGCAATATCTCAGATATATTTCCAATTGCTTTGACACCCTCAAATCCTTCAAAAAGCGCAGCCGAATAATCCTGAATATAAATCGTCCTGTCTCCCGCAAAAGCTTTAATCCACTCAATCAGCTTTGAGTCTCTGCTTTGACGTCTTTTGTTAAAAAGCATACCCATTGCGTTGTCTATACATACTATAGCAATCATACCTGCATTTATTCCCCCTTCGTGTATCACGTCAACCCGTGCCGCACCGGCGTAAATATGTATAATTATACTAAAATAGAACTCAAAAGACAAACTGTCATTAATGCGTATATTTCTACATTAATCTAACAGACATGAACTAAGTCCCTGTAATTCTAATAGCGATTTTAAACAATCGCGCCATAGAAACTGCCTCGCTCCGTCCGCGGCAAAATTACCGATATTCTTGAAATATCAATGGGTTTGAGGTATTGTATTTTAAGCTTTCACGCACCCTCCAAATCGCTATTTATATTGCATGTAATTTGATTTTATGCTATAATATGTATGAAAATGATGCGGTTTGACTGCGTCAAAAATCAAAAAATATTTATGGTTTTAAGCAAAATAGAAAGGACAAGAGGAATTATTTATGAAAAAAATTTTAGCAGTTATTCTTGCACTTGTTATGGTATTTGCTTTCACAGCATGTGGAAGTTCTTCTAATGACGGAAGCTCCGATAATGCCTCAGGCAGCGAATTACGTTTCGTTACCGGCGGTACTTCCGGTACTTATTATGCATTTGGTTCTGTAATCGCCCAGCATGCCACAAACAACGCCGGCGTAAAGATTACAGCTCTCGCAGGAAACGGCTCACAGGCAAATATTGAAGAGCTCGCTTCCGGAAATGCAGAACTCGCATTCTGCCAGTCAGACGTTATGGCTTATGCTTATGAAGGCGAAAAGCTCTTCGAAGAACCGGTGACAGGCTTCTCTACTGTAGCAAATCTCTACACAGAGCAGGTTCAGATCGTAACTACTGATCCGGAAATCAAGACTGTTGCAGACCTCAAGGGCAAGAATGTTTCCATAGGCGCAGGCGGTTCCGGTACTTACTTCAACGCAATCGATATCCTCGGTGCATATGACCTTACAGAAGATGACATAAGTGCTACATATCAGGACTTCGGTGATTCTGCCGACGCTCTGAAGGACGGCAAGATTGATGCGGCATTCATCGTAGCAGGTGCTCCTACTACAGCTATTACCGACCTTGCTACTACTAAGGATGTTTATCTCGTATCTCTCGATGACGAACATGTTGCTAAGCTTATCGAATCTTCACCTTACTATTCAAGCTGCACTATCGCTGCTGATGTTTACGGTCTCGATTCCGACATCACTACTGTAGGTGTAGGTGCTGTTATTCTCGCAGCTGACTCAGTTTCTGAGGATGATATTTACGCGCTTTGCGCTGACATCTTTGACAACGCTGCTGATCTCGTAGACAGCCACGCAAAGTATGCTGAAGTAAATCTTGACACAGCAACATCCATCACGACAGTTCCTTATCACCCGGGTGCTGTAAAGTATTTCGCTGAAAAAGGATATGAAGTTTCCGGCAAATAAAAATTATCGCTAAAAGCCGACATTTTGCTTAACCAAGCCCGCGGCAGCGGATACTGCCGCGGGATATTTTAATACTTACATATGGAGGTGACACGATTTGAGTATTTTTAAGAAAAAAGACGCTCCCGTTGATCAAGTAGAACATGTTGACGGAAGTGACTTAGATGCGGTTATGAGAAAGTATGACAAAGAGTCAAATACAAGAATTTGGGAAGGTATTCCCAAAGTAATCATTGAGATCTTTATGGCATGCTTTTCCATTTACTGCATCCTTATGACGCTTTTTTCAACGGCTCTGCCGGAAACGCGTCTCTCCCTTTTTTTGGGGTTCATAATCATCGCCGGATTTCTTGCGTACCCGGCAAGCAAGAAGCATGTTCGTACAAATTATATGCCTTGGTATGACATACTTCTCATGGTTGTAGGAGCAGCATGCTTCTTCTTTTATGCCATAAATGCCCTGACTATCATCAAGCTCTCGACGATGATCAAACCGCTTCATGTAGTCATCGGTGTCATAGGCATACTTGTTCTTGTAGAGCTTTGCAGAAGATGCGTGGGTATACCTATTCTTTGCGTAGCAGGCGCACTCGTTATTTATGCATTCTATTTCCAATTTAAGTTTTCCAGTACGCCATATATCGCACTTAAAAATGTCGTTCTTAAGCTCTTCTACTCTACAAATGGCGTGATCGGAACTCCGGTAAATGTCTGCTATACTTATATCATATTATTCATCATATTCGGTGCATTCCTTGAGAGAACAGGTATCGCAAACTTCTTTATAGCATTTGCAAACCGTCTGGCAGGATGGTCTTGCGGCGGACCGGCAAAAGTTGCAGTTATATCTTCAGCGCTTTGCGGCATGGTTTCCGGTTCTTCCGTAGGAAATACCGTTACTACAGGTTCCGTTACTATTCCTATGATGAAAAAGACAGGATACAAGCCTGAATTTGCAGGTGCTGTAGAAGCTGCCGCATCTACAGGCGGACAGATTATGCCTCCTATCATGGGTGCTGCCGCATTCCTTATGGCCGAGTATACGGGGCTGCCTTATGCGACGGTTGCCGTCAAAGCAATTTTACCGGCTTTCCTCTACTTCCTCGGCATATTCATAGCAGTTCATCTTGAAGCAAAGAAGCTGAGCCTAAATGGCATACCGCGTTCTGAGCTTCCGAAGTGGAAATATCTCGGCGAAAATTGTTATTTGATAATTCCTCTCATAATTCTCGTCTGGCTGGTATCCACAGGCGTAAAGACAATGGCTTCTTCGGCTGCGATTTCAATCGTTGCGGCATTCTTTATCGGATGGATAAACTTCTTCGTTACAGCTTATAAAGAAAGAAAAGAAGGCGAAACATTCGGAAGTGTTCTTTTGGACAGCATAAAGACTGCTTTTATAACATCTGCGGATGCTCTTACGGCTGGTGCTAAGGGCGGCGTTACAGTTGCCGTAGCATGTGCCATGGCAGGAATCATCGCAGGATGCATCACCGTTACAGGCCTTGCGTCTACACTTATAAACGCCATAGTTCAGCTTGCCGGAAATACTTCCATCATAGGTCTCGTTCTCACGATGGTCTGCTGCATCGTACTTGGCATGGGCGTACCTACTACTGCAAACTACTGCATCATGGCATCCACATGTGCACCTATCCTTATTGAACTCGGATTCCCTACAGTAGCAGCTCACTTCTTCGTATTCTATTTCGGTATCGTTGCAGATATCACACCTCCTGTAGCACTTGCTGCTTATGCAGGTTCAGCTATTGCGAAATCAGACCCTATGAAGACAGGTGTAAACGCCACAAAGCTCGCTATCGCGGCATTTATCGTGCCATATATCTTCGCTTACAGCCCTCAGATGCTCTTCCTCGGAGACAATATCCATTGGTATACTGTAGTTCAGATTTCATGCACAGCCGTCCTCGGACTGTTTGGCATAGCAGCTGCTCTGAACGGACATCTCTGGGTAAAGGTAAATCCTATATTCAGACTGCTTCTCGTAGGCGGCGGCATAGGCATGATGATTCCGGGAACCGTCTCAGACCTTGTGGGACTGTTTATAATCGGAGGTGTATGCGTTGTACAATATATGCTCGGAAAGAAAAACCGTTCAGGATCAGATACACCGCTTGCAGCATAGACTAAACATCAAACTTAAAGATTAAGATATCTCAGATTAAATTAGGTGTCAGAATCTTAATAAGACCAATAAAAAACGGGAGCTCCTCGGAGTTCCCGTTCTTTTATTATACTTTATTAATGATATTATATCTTATTTCTACGCTCTTCCGGATTTGGATATATTCTTTTTCTGATGATATTATATCTGTCTTCTATCTGTCTTCGCCCGGATGAAGCGCGAAGCATAAATTTAGATATATTCCTTGATGATTTCATCGATAGTACCGTCAGCTTTCATCTCTTCAATAGCAGAGTTAATAGTGTCTAAAAGCTCTGTATTTCCCTTCTGAACAGCGATACCGTATTCTTCTTCAGCAAACTGTTCTGAGTCAGTTACGATCTTGAGGCCTTCCTGGTCAGCGATATAGCTTTCAGCAGTCGCAGAGTCAATAACAACTACGTCGCACTTGCCGTTTACGAGTTCCATTACACATTCTGTTCCCTTCTTGAATGCAGTATATTCATATCCGAGATCCTTTACGCAAGTTTCACCTGTGTAACCCTGAACTACAGCGATTCCTTTGCCTTCCATATCGGCAGCGCATGTGATGTCAGAATCTTCCTTAACGATCATAACCTGAGTAGCTGTGTAGTAAGGCTCTGAGAAGTCTACAGACTTAGCTCTTTCTTCAGTAATAGTCATGCCTGAGATAGTAGCATCAATCTGACCATTCTGGAGAGCTACGAGCAGAGAGTCAAATTCCATGCTCTGCATTTCGATTTTGTTTCCTGTTTTTTCGCCGATTTCCTTAGCGATAGCCATGTCAATGCCGTCATACTCGCCAAGAACGCCGTCAGCAACAACTTCCTCAAACGGCGGGAATTCCGCATTTGTGGCAAATACGATAGTTCCTTCTGTACCTGCTGATTCTGCAGAAGTAGAAGCACTGTCATTTGATGTGTCAGAACTGCCGCATGCTGTGAACATGCATAAGCACGTAACGAGTGCGAGAACAATTGCTAAAATTTTCTTTTTCATTTTCTTTCACCTCTCTGAAAAAATAATTTAACTGATTAAAAAACTATAATATTTTACTTAAAAATCCTCTCGTCCTTTCGTGTTGAGGATTATTAAATACTTCCTCAGGCGTGCCGTCTTCCACGACATAGCCGCCGTCAATAAACATAACTCTTGATGCAACCTCGCGCGCAAAGCCCATCTCATGAGTGACAATGATCATAGTCATGCCGTCTTTTGCGAGATTTTTCATAACATCAAGCACTTCTCCGATCATCTCGGGATCGAGCGCCGAAGTAGGCTCGTCAAAGAGCATAATCTCAGGATTCATCGCGAGAGCTCTTGCGATAGCAACTCTTTGCTTCTGTCCGCCGGAAAGCTGGATAGGATAATTGTCCGCCTTGTCTTCAAGTCCGACTCTCTTTAGAAGATTCATCGCAACATCATTTGCTTCGTGCTTTGAGAGCTTCTTTAGCTTGACCGGAGCATATGTAACATTTTCGAGAATGGTAAAATGCGGAAAAAGATTGAAGTGCTGAAATACCATACCCATCTTTTGACGAATGCGATTTATATCTGTCTTGTGGTCGTTTATCTTCTCACCGTCGAGGAAAACTTCTCCGGAAGTAACATCCTCAAGCATATTCAGGCATCTTAAAAATGTACTCTTGCCTGATCCCGAAGGACCGACAATAACTACGACCTCGCCCTTATCTATAGTCTTTGTGATACCCTTGAGAACTTCAACCTCTCCGAAGCTTTTTTTGAGGTCATTTATCACAATCATACTGCTGTCTGCGGGCTTAGAATTCTTCATATGGTTCCTCCTTCCTGCTGCTTCGAGCGATTATCTCATATCTGACTTACGAAGAGTATCCTCAATCTTCCTAAGAATGACTGTGAGTATCTTGATAAGTCCGTAATAGATGATAGCTGTACCTACCAGCGGCATGAAGGCAAGGAAGGTTTCAGCCTTGATAAAGTCACCGGCCTTCTGGATATCCACAAGTCCTACGTAACCGACGATAGCAGTTTCCTTTATAAGAACTATGAATTCATTGCATAATGTAGGGAAAATATTTTTTATGGCTTGCGGCAAAACAATGCCCACCATAGTCTGCGAGGCGCTGAGTCCCAGCGAACGGCCGGCCTCTGTCTGACCGTGATCTATAGAAAGGATTCCCGCTCTGATAATCTCGGCCACATATCCGCCTGAATTTATACCAAAGGCGATACCGGCTATAACCCACTTCGGCCATCTTACCGTAGCAAATACTACGAAGTAAATAATCATCAGCTGCGTAACGGAAGGCGTACCTCTGATAACATCTGTATAAACAAGACCTATAGCTCTGAGAACTTTATTCTTGGAAAGGTTGCAAAGAGCGATCAAAAAACCGATGACAACGCCAAGAATAAGAGCAAGCAAGGATACCTGAATAGTGATACCTATACCTTTTACGAGCAACATATATCTGTCTTGCTCAATAAAGCAGCGCGTAAATTGTTCCGCGATGCTTGCAAACCATGCATTCATAATATAAATCCTCCAATATATTTTTTTGGGCTTTCGGCAAACAAAAAGGCAATAAATCTATGCACTGCACTGCTCCGCCCATCGCATTACAGTATACCATTACATATTGGTAAATTCAATATTTATACACCCTTTTTTATAATTATACCGCCTTATTTTTAAAATATCATGCCTCCCCGATTTTAACATTCCATACCGCCCCGGTTTTAATATTCCGTGCCGAATTTATTTACATGCGGCGCCTTATTTTTTCAATTCCATTATAAACATGTCATAAAAACGGTCCCAACCGGAAATCATCGGCGAATTTTCGCCGCCTCCGTTTGTGCTGCGCTTCATTGCCGCGTGATAATCCTCCGTCCACGCAATGACGTCCATAGGATAAACCTCTATCCCATTTTCACGTGCTATCGCACAAAGATTTGTCAATGAATTTTTTCCGTCGGCAGTAGCAAGTATCTTCCTTCGCAAAACATCATCGGCACGCGCCTTGTCTCTTAATAAAGTTAATTTTTCATAGACAGACATAATATCCCTCCTTAAAAAAACTTTTAGAAACTCTCAAAATATCCGTAAACATCCCGAGCTAACAAAAAGCTCGAAATGCCGCAAGCTTCCGAGCCAAATACCGAGCTAACGAAAAAAATCGAAATGCCGCAAGCTTCCGAGCCAAATACAAGCCAAAGAATAAAAAGCTCCCGAAATACCGTAAGCATCCCGGGAGCCGTCGAAAATCGCATATTTATATTGAAAATAATTTTTCAGATGCTGTTTTATTTTGCTTAGTCGCTTTATTTTGATAAGCTGCTTTACTTCTTAGCTGCGTCGTTTTCTTTCTTGTCAGAGCGTCCGAGAACAGCATTGATGATGATTCCGAGAATGAGTGAGCATGCAACCTCTGTAAGTGTAACAGCGCCGATCTGAAGAGCCATGCCGCCGATACCTGTGATGAGGATAGCTGCTACTACGAAGAGATTTCTGTTGTTGCCGAGATCGACATCCTGAATCATCTTGAGACCCGAAACAGCGATGAAACCGTAAAGTGTGATACATACGCCGCCCATTACACAAGAAGGAATAGTAGCGAGGAATGTTACAAACGGTCCGAAGAATGAGATGATCATGCAAAGGATAGCTGTAGCTAAGATAGTAACAACCGAAGCATTTCCTGTGATAGCCACGCAGCCGATAGATTCGCCGTATGTGGTATTTGGACATCCGCCAAAGAATGCGCCTGCCATCGAGCCTACACCGTCACCGAGAAGAGTTCTGTGGAGACCCGGATCTTCAAGAAGCTCAACTTCTATGATTGAAGACAGGTTTTTGTGGTCAGCGATGTGCTCAGCAAATACTACGAACGCTACAGGAACATATGCCACAGCGATAGTTGCGATATACTGGCCGTCTATCTGTGAAAGACCCTTTGCTGCTGTAATGAATGTAAAATCAGGAATCCACTGCATACTCTGGAATAATGAGAAATCAATTACTATAAGTGCATCATTTCCTGTAGTTGTACCTATGATTGTAAAGATAGCAGCGACAACATAACCTGCGAGGATACCGATGATGAACGGAATAAGCTTAGCCATTCTCTTGCCGAATACCGAGCAGATCATAACTGTAAACAGAGTAACAAGTGCGCAGATAAGTCCGATCCAGCCGGAAGTATTCATGACGAAAGCACTGTCGCCTGCTTCAGCAAGTGATAATGCATCGCTTACCGCATTGCCTGCGAGCGAAAGTCCGATAAGAGCAACCGTAGGTCCGATAACTACAGTCGGCATGATCTTGTTTATCCATGCAACACCCGCAATCTTTACAACGATAGCGATCACAACATATACAAGACCTGCGAAGAAAGCACCGATAATGATGCCCGCATATCCGGCTTCCGTACTGATTGCTCCCGCAAACGCAGCGAACATAGAGCCAAGAAATGCAAATGATGAGCCAAGGAATACCGGGCTTCTGAACTTAGTAAAAAGCAGATAAATTATAGTTCCGACACCTGCGCCAAACAGTGCGGCAGACTGGCTCATGCCATTTCCTATGATTGTAGGAACAGCGATAGTAGCTGCGAGAATAGCAAGAACCTGCTGTAAAGCGAATATAATAACTTCGCCAAACTTTGGTCTGTCTTTTACTCCGTAAACGAGTTTCATAAAATCCTCCTTTAGTAATAATAAAAAATAGCTGATAATAATTAAAAAAATAACTGATGAGATGATATAAATTGAGCAAATGATATCTTTAATCATCCGGCATACTTCCGGCAAGTGCAAGGCAGATGCCTGAAACATACAGCTGCACTTCGGCAAGTGCAAGGCAGATGCCTGAAACATACAGCAGCACTTCGGCAAGTACGAGGCAGATGCCCGCAAACGTGTGACATGCTCTTGATAATCGTATAACAGATATCGGCAAGCACCTGACATGCTTTAGATAGTTGTATAACGCTAAAAAAGTTGATTTCTTCACGAAAATACAAATGTCAATGCTCAAAAAAAAAACCTTGCCGCACATACGACAAGGTGAAATCACTTAGGTAAGTAAAATATATAAGAATAGTTGAAAGAATAAAAAAATCTTGAAATTTCAACGATTCATTCAATTTTTCGCCCTGCCGGTTTTCTGCACCGAAACTAGAGGTTTTTTTACCTCATCTATAATAACATAATTCTGAAAAAATGGAAGAGCAATTTTACAATTATTTAAAAAAAACATCAAAAGTATGTCGATAATTTAACTTAGGCTTGTGAATCATAAAGCAAGATTTTTTTCAGTGCTTGTTAAAAACCGCACAAACATTGATATTTCAACAAATTTTCGATATAATTTTGTGTAAAACTGAAGTTTTGCCTTCAATTTTTTGTACTTATTTAATATGTCCGCTAAGTATTATTACTTAGTACAATTTCGCTTTCGACAAAAAATATTAGTCTTTTAAGAAAATTTTTTCGAAATCAACATATTATTAAGAATATTTCAAAGCAAATCACCTGCAGCCGCAAAAGTTTCGTATTACAACCTATGACATTTACCAAAATTTTTTCGATTGTTAGTATGCTTATCATTTAATTATTTTGATATTTTTGTGGTTTTGCAGTGAAAATTGTTTTGTAATTATTTCAAAATTCGTCTATAATAAATATGTTATTAATACCTAATATTTTTATTAAGGAGGTTTACATGTTAGCAAAAATTATTGCGATTATTATCTTCTTAGCCATGTTTGTTTTAATAGTCATGGAGAAGATAGAAAAACAATGGATTACACTTTCATGTGGTCTGCTTACGCTGGTTCTTGTATTTGGCGTGGGCATGCGTTCAATGAAAGCAGTTATCGAGACTTTGAATTTCAAGACGATATTCACTCTCGGTTTCTGGTACGGATCCGGTGAGTCGAGTACCGGTGTAAACTGGGCAACCATCATATTCCTTTTCGGCATGATGGTTATGGTAGAGGGCATGGCCAGAGTAGGATTCTTCAGATGGCTTTGCATGAGAATAGCTAAGGCTGTAAATTATAAGGTAGTTCCTATCTTTATCACATTTATGGTTCTTTCGGCAATCCTTTCGATGTTTATCGACTCTATCACAGTTATCCTGTTCCTCGCAGCAGTAACTATAGAGCTCGCTCAGCTGCTCAAGTTCAATCCTGTTCCTATGATTCTCGCAGAAGTATTCTGTGCGAACCTCGGCGGTTCGGCAACTATGTGCGGTGACCCACCAAATATCATCATCGGAACAAGCTTCGGACTTTCGTTCGCTGACTTCCTCTTAAATACAGGCGCTATAGCATTGGTAAGCCTTATCATCTCTGTTGTCTATTTCCACTTTGTATTCAAGAAGCAGCTGGCAACAGAAGGAACTGTTGATACATCTTCACTTCCTGATCCTTCAACTGCGATCACAGACAAGAGCGGTTTTATCAAGAGCACAGTCATCTTCTTACTTGCTGTAGTTGCTCTTATCACTCATGCACAGACTGAGCTTTCAGTAGCAACTATTGGTGTTGCGGTAGCTATATTGACAATCGTAGTTGCCCCTAGCCACGCTAAGGAAATCATAAAGGGTGTTGACTTCAAGACTCTCGGTTTCTTCGTAGGTCTTTTCATAGTTGTAGGCGGTCTTGAGCAGACAGGTGTACTCGAGCTTATCGCAAGCCTCATCGAAAAGGCAGCAGGCAGCAACATCTACATCCTCATAGCAATCATCCTCTGGATATCAGCTATATGCTCCGCATTCATCGACAATATTCCGTTTGCGGCAACTATGGTTCCTATCGTAAGATCGATCGCCGCAACTTATGCTGACCCTACAGGCGTTCTCCACGCACTTTCATGGTCACTGGCTATCGGTACTGACATCGGCGGAAGCGCAACTCCTATCGGAGCATCTGCAAATGTTGTAGGTATTGCAAAGGCTCAGGCAGCAGGATACAAGATCGGTTGGGGCAAGTACTGCAAGTCAATGGCTCCTGCTACGATCATAGTAGTTACAATTTCTATGATTTATCTCTTCTTAAGATATGTGCCGGGCTTAGGTCTCTAATTTAAGATATGATATTTTAAAGTTGTTAGAATAATCAGAATGTTCAGGACAAGAATATTCAGGACAACTGAAATATTATATTATTAGATATCATTAGAAATTAAAAAGACATTAAAAATGTCAAATGTAAAAACCCCCGGTCGGGGAATCACAAAGATATGTGATTCCCCGACCGGGGGTGAAATATTTTTTTCGCTGAATTTCAATGCCGTCTATCCGGCGCATATCCGTTACTTCTGCTTTACATCTGTTACTTCGTGTCTATCGCCACGCACCACGCATATCGGCAGCGCCGGTTTCCGATTTCGGTCCGGTTATCGGATTCTCCGCATTCTTCAAATCCGTCAAGCTCGCCGAAAACATATATTCTGTCATCAATATCTTGATGAACAACGATATCCTCGCCGGCGGTTTTTATATCTATCGAAAAGCTGCCAAGTGCACTCTTTAGACCGCATCCTACCGTCTTTAAAAAGCTTTCCTTAAGAGTCCACAGACGGAAGAACATTTCGTCCCTGCTCTTACTTCCCGAGCCTTCGCCGCCGCATTTTTGCCCCGACTCCAACTCCGACTCCGACTCCGACATTATCAGGTTATACTCACTTTCATCATAAAATCTCCTGGCAATATCCATATTTGCTTTGGTGACTTCTTGAACATCACAGCCGACATCTATTTCGTTCAAACAAGCCTTCGACAAAAGCTTTTTTAGCTTGTCCGAACCTTTTGATGCAGGATGCTTGCCTCTAGCTTTTTCATCGTCCGAGCAAAGTATGATATGCTTGATATCAAGCCTCTCACCGAAGTAATCAATAGCATCCGAGACTTTCCCAGCATCGTTCGCAATTCTCACGGCAGAATCAGCAGATTTTTCGGTGGAATCTGCAATTCTATCGACATCATCCGAAATGCTTTCGACATAATCAGGAATATTTTCAGCAGTATATGCAACACTCTCGGCGGAACCAGCAGCATTTTCGGCGACATCCGCAATGTTTTCAAAAGAATACGCAGTCCCGGATTTCGTAATTACATTTCGATCGTTCTCACAGGACCTTATACCTTTCAAATCATATGCCGATATGCACATGACCTTCGTGCCGGAATGCGACAGATTAAACCTAAATGAGTCATAAAGATTCGGAATATACGGCTTTCCGCCTGCTCCAAGCTTTACTTTTTCAAGGATTTCTATCACTTCGGCAAAAATTCTTTCGGCATCGGCAAGCGGCGCATAATCAGTCGGTCTTTTGCCGTCGTACGGCATGCAAGCAGTCGGCGGTTTGCCGAAAGCAAGCGGAGCACTGTCGGTTATCGTCACATAACCGGCGGCCGATATATAATCAACAAGCGCCTTATAAAGCAAAATACCCGCTCCAAGCGACGCCCGTTTGTCGATTTTACGTATTTTTTTGTCAATTTTTTCTTTGCGATACCCGGGCATCATATCATAATATTTTTCATATAATGACTCCTCTTCAAGCACCGATGTATCGAAAATATATAAATTTATGTTCATACAGGCCGCCTTTTGTGGGGGTAGCTTTAGTTTTTCAGCATATTCTTAATCTTTTCTATAATTGTAATATCAGCCGGAAGCCACTTCACACTGTCAAGCATGTCATATGAAAGCCATTTTGCTTCCTGAGCTTCATTAAGAACGATATCGCCGTTCACGATTTCGCACCAAAAGCAATCCATCGAGAGATGAAAATCGGGATAATCATACTCGACGGTCTCAATTAAACTGCCGACGCTAATCTCAACATTAAGCTCTTCCTTGATTTCACGAACAAGAGCTTCTTCAGAAGTCTCACCTGGTTCAATCTTTCCTCCCGGAAATTCCCATCCGCCTTTAAACTCGCCATAACCGCGTGAAGCGGCAAAGATTCTCTCACCGCTGCGGATTACAGCCGCAACAACTCTAATCGTTTTCATGCACTTCTCCTTTCCTGCAGCCTGACGTCATGATGCCAATTTTACCGGTCACTGTCCGGTCTTGTGCGACATATTCACATATATCGCCGGCATGACCTCTTTCGCAGCATATTCAAAAAGCAGTACTGTCTAATCCGACACTGGATATTCATATGCATCGCCGGCATGACCTCCTCCGCGATACATTTACAATCATTGCTGCCTAATCCTGCACAATATAATCATAAATATCACTTCTAACAGGAACATCCAGTCTGTATAAAATCTCAAACGCACTGTCTTTTGTAGACTCCATATAAACCGGTTTCGGCTCACCCTGCGCAAATATCTCACCGAGAAAATAAAATTCTTTTGCTTCTTTATCATCTTTATTTTTTCTGACAAACAGATATATCCTATTTTCTGCGTCTTCCGGATTTTTCTTGTAGATATGCATCGCATCCTGAGATGTAATTTTCCTCGGATGCTTTGACAATGCGATCAGCAAGTTTTCCGAGACAAATCTGTCCTCATATGCTATCGCATCCTCAGCCTTATCATAATTTATAAATACAGGCATGGTCTTTGTGTCAGAATCGTAAAAATAACCGCCTATATTTTGCGCATTTAAATTTCTTTTCCAGCAAAGCAAACGGCAGACATCCTCGTAAGTATATTTTTGATACAATTGAAAACATGTGTCCTTATATGAATGGCTGTAATTTTCATCATATCGCTGCTCTCCGAAGCTTAGCAGCTCCAAGACCATCTCCCTGAATTTCGGATTTTTCAATCTCTGCCAAAATTCTTCGGCGATTACGAAGCTTCCGTCTTCATTACGTTTCACAAAAACGCACTTGTCATATTTTTTTCGTTCCTCTTCCTTTGGGAAAAGATTCGTCAAATTTCTATATACAGACTCTTCAAGAGCAGGAGAAACGTAAAGATTATGCTTTGATGCCATCAGCTTATCAAGATAAACACGCATCCTGTTTTGCTGTTCTATCTGCAGATTTATTTGCTGCTCTGTTTGCAGATCTATTCGCTGTAATGTTCGCAGATCTGTTCGCTGTAATGTTTGCAGATCTGTTTGATTATTTCCTTGTTTATCAACTCGCCTATCTGTTTGTTGGATTATAAGAGAGCGCAGAAGCGCAATCTCGTGAATCCGCTTGTAAAGAACAAGCTTCCTTGACATATATTCAACGATACTTTCCTCTTCACCTGATAACATGCAGCCGTAATCAGGCTCATATTTCTTTAAAAAAGCATAATATGAACCGAATTTTTCAAATATTTTCACAACATCAATCGAACCGTATTGTTTAAATTCCAAAATTGTCGGAATTCTTCCCAGCTTGTGTTTGAGTGCATTATATGATTCTTTTATAATCCGCACATCATTTGTTCTTGCCTTATCGATAGATGCATAAATGCGTTTCTTCGATACCTCGTCAAAGTGTATGGTTGAGCTTCCGGGTATAATACGAGCGCCCTCCCTGATATATCTTCTCATCGTATCTTTGTTCCAGCTGGAATCTCCAAAAAGAGATACCGGAATCATAAAATTATTTGTGTAATTTCCGATGAAATCAAGAATCACCACATACTCTTTTCCCGGATATTTGCGAAGCCCGCGTCCGAGCTGCTGGATAAATATAACAGGAGACTGCGTGGGTCTGAGCATTATTACCTGATTGATTTCCGGTATGTCTACGCCTTCATTGAATATATCTACTGTAAATATATAGTCAAGCTGTGATTTACTTTTGCTGTCATTTACGAGAGCTGAAATGACATCCTCACGATAAGCCTGCTTGTCGTCACCCGTAAGAACAGCCGTTCTGTAATAATTTCCGTCCTTCTTTTTTCTCTCATTGAATTTCCTTGAAAGTTCCCTCGCCTCTTCTTTTCTGCTGCAAAAAACAAGTCCCTTTACTCTTTCACCGCTGAATCCAAAATATTGAGCCTTTTCAATCACATAATCCACGCGGATATCCGAAACAAGAGCAGAGAAATTTTTTAGTCCCGTAGAATCATCGAAAACTTTACCGTCAATTTCAAGCTCTGATATTCCGAAATAATGGAACGGACAAAGCAAATCTTCCTCAAGTGCCTGAGAAAGTCTTATCTCATAGGCAATATTGTGGTCAAAAAGCTCATAGATGTCATAATTGTTTGTGTCAGGGCTCGCTGTCATTCCAAGCCAGAATCTAGGCTTAAAATAATTCATGATACGCCTGTAGCTCTCCGAGCCCGCATGGTGACATTCATCAAGTATGACAGCATCAAACGCGTTCTTGTCAAATCTGTTGTAAATTTCGGGCTTTGACATCATCTGCATAGTTGAAAACAGAAGGTCTGCATTCATATCTCTGTGACTTCCGGAAAGGAGGCCGTATGTCTTTGAATTTCCGAAAATAAGACGGTATGCTGACATAGCCTGCTTTGCTATCTGTTCTCTGTGCACGACAAATAATATCCTTCTTGGCTTCATTTCTCTCATAGCAAATGCAGAAGCCATCGTTTTACCGGTGCCCGTGGCAGACAAAAGAAGCGCCTTGTCCTTTCCTTCTTCATAAATCTTTTGCATATTCGCAATAAAGCCCACCTGCATTGAATTCGGCTTTAATCGATATGCGTCAATAGACGGGATTTTTGCGGCTCTTGTAATCTCTTTTTGTTCACGGATGATTTTATTTCGTGTGTAAATTTCAGTATATTCGTCAATGAATTTGTCAAAACTCTGTGATTTTTCCGAATTCCACAGTTCATCGAACTCACTAATGATGTCTTGCGTGTACTCGCCGCTTCGCGTCGACACAATCTTTGTATTCCATTCGCGGTTCAGCGTAAGAGCACTTTGCGTTACATTTGAGCTGCCCACAATGATGCGATACATGTCGTCTTTTTTGAAAATATAACCTTTTGTATGAAAACCCTCACTTCCGTCTCCCGTTCGGTACATTCTAAGCTCGATATTTTTAAATTCCGCAAGACGTCTCAGCGCCTTAGGTTGGCTAAAGGCTAGATAATCTGTCGTAAGTATCCTGCCCGGGATATTTCTCTTCTCCAGATCCTGCAAACTAAGAAGCAGCGGCGTAATTCCGCTCATCGTAATAAATGCTACACTTATACAAAATTCATCGCACGCCCCAAACTCCTCTTCAAGAGACGAGAGCACCTTCTGTCCTTCTCTGAAATTGTTTGAAATGAACTGCGGCTTGTATGCCAAATTTGATTTTATTTCATAATCGATAAAAGCAGTGCCAAGTCCTTGCTTCAGATAATTGATTTTCTTGGTATTCATTTGATTTGCGTCTCCCGGATGATGAATTTGTTTACACACAAGAAGATTATAACATATAACAAGGCACAATCGCTCTTTTTTTAGCGATTGTGCCTTGCTTATGTCTTACTGTATTAAAATTTTGACACTGCCTTTTGCTTGCAGCTGTGTCTCACGTTCTCAGACTTTGTCTTTTTCTTATAAACGTGTACTTATAAACGTGCCTTCCGGCCTCAGACTTTGAACTAATAATTCTCACAATTCACTTCAAAATATGCCTTAGGATGAGCGCATGCCGGGCAAACCTCAGGAGCCTTTGTGCCGACTACGATGTGACCGCAATTGCGGCATTCCCACACCTTGACCTCGCTCTTTTCAAAGACTTCCTTTGCTTCGACATTCTTGAGCAACGCACGATATCTTTCTTCGTGATGCTTTTCGATAGCCGCAACGAGTCTGAACTTAAATGCAAGAGCCTTAAAGCCTTCCTCTTCAGCTGTCTTTGCGAAATCTTCGTACATGTCTGTCCATTCGTAATTTTCGCCGTCAGCCGCAGCTTCGAGATTTGCAGCTGTGTCGCCGATTCCTTCAAGCTCCTTGAACCACATCTTTGCGTGTTCCTTTTCATTTTCCGCTGTCTTTAAGAAAAGTGCGGCAATCTGCTCATAACCTTCCTTCTTTGCTGCGGAAGCGAAATAAGTATACTTGTTTCGTGCCTGTGATTCGCCTGCAAATGCAGCCTGTAAATTCTTTTCTGTCTGTGTTCCTGCATACTTGTTTGACATTTTTGTCCTCCTTTTTACAATATCATCTTGCTTTAATTTATATAATTTATGCATTACATTACATTACATTGCCCTGCTGCTGAGCAGCCTGCGCTGCGCCGCATCATCTTGACGCCGAGCAATCTGTTTATCTGCGCCGCATTATCTTGCTGCTGAGCAGCCTGCGCTGCGCCGCATCATCTTGACGCCGAGCAATCCGCATAAGTGTCAAAAGTCACCTTATCTACAACCTTCATTAATTCATTGTCATAAACAACGAAATTCAGGCCTCTCTTGTTTTGGCAATAGTTCACGTCATCGATAGTTATCGTGCTTGTCGTGCCGGCATAAGAACCGCAGCTTGTCACAGAATAGAATGTATTCTTGTTTCTGATGCTGCCCGAAAGACTTGCCTCGCTTCCTGAAATAAGCGATTCACTCACGCCGTTTTCAGGCGAAATAACCGCGGCATAGCTCCATCTCATCTTGTCTGTCAGATCCTTTTTCAGACCGAGCTTCTTCAGACCTGCTTTGACCTCGTCGGTAAGTCCCGCGCTTGCATCATCTGTCGCAGCGATAAATATAGTATAACTGTCGTCATCTATCTCTTCAAGATATTCTTCCATATCGTCTATATGCACAAGCTCGCAATTCTTTTTAATATGGTCATAATAATCCCTCGTCGACTCATATTGCTCATCCTCGACAGGCTTCACATCATACTCGTCACGAAGAAGCTCGCCGATATATTTCGACATTTTTATCGCGCCCCATAGGTTTGCATGGTCTGCCGCATTCTCCTTCGGAGATTCTATGTCGAGCGACTCGTAAATCTCAGTCGAACACATGTTATAATAGTCAAGGTCGTTTTCCTCGGCATATTCTGTAAGAGTGTTGTTGTAGGAGTCATTCATCGGATTGTTTGGCTGAGAGATAAGGACAAGCTCAATGCCTTCGTCCTTGCAAAGCTTAACAGTCTTATCCATATAAGTCTTCATGACGTCCGGAATTTCCTGCCTCGACTCTGTATTTCCGTTGCTTTCAAATGTCGGATACTCGCCCGTTCCGTAAGTTTCTATAGGTGAAAATCCTTTAAGCTCACTGTACTTGGACTCGTCAAAAACAAAATCATATTCGGTCAGGTCCGACCATCTTGTGTGAAAGCGTATATTTCTGAGATAATAGCTCTCTTCATTTTGAGATTTGTCTATCTTACAGATGTCAGATACTGCCTCACGCTTGACGGAAGACCATTTCATCGAGTCCATACACTTTCGGATCAGGCCTTCGTAAGTATTTATCTTGCTTCCGGGATGAATCTGAAACAGAAATCTCGTGTCGAGAACTACGACCTGTGGGCTTTGGAAACGAAGTGCTTCCTTCAGCCAATAATAACTGAGAAATATGCTTTGCTGTTCGCTCCCGAGATTGTAGCTTCTGATGCCGTAATCATTGTAGATTTCCTGCGGCGAAAATGCATTTACCGTGACACTCGAACCGAGGAAAAGTACATCTACGGTATTTTTCTCCATCTCGTAGAATTGATTATATGAAGACGTAGTCGGCCAAATATTATTTTTGAGAATATATTTTGGCATAACCACTTGGTTTATCCAGTGAAGCGACAGGCATAGGATAAGCAAAAATGCAGCAGCCTTTATTACATTTGAAATATGTTTTCGCATTTTAAAAGCCTCCGTATATAAAATCTGCCGCATCGAAGCCTATTCCGTAGGTTCCGAAAATCCATACGCTCCATATTGCGCACAGGTAAATGATCCATCTGATTATCAGACTTTGTCTGTTGAACCAGTCTCTGATTTTTATGCCGTTTTCCTGTACGGCACTTACAGCGATAAGAATCAGAACGCTGACAGCAAGAATCTCGAAATCCTTTTGGCTGAGGCCGAAATCGAAAATCGAGTTGTCGAAAAATATCCACGGATTGAAATTGCTGAACATAGCACCGATCATCATGAATCCTTCCGCAAGAGTATCAGCTCGGAAAATGATCCACGCAACCATTACGAGGAATGATGTAATGATCATGTCTATGATTTTTCGTGCCTTAGAATCCTTAGAAAGGGAAATCTTCTCAAGAATAGCGTCCTTCGGTTTATGAATCGCGTCACCTATTATCTGATATACCGCATGCATAAGTCCCCAGACAATATATTTCCATCGGCTTCCGTGCCACAGTCCGCTGACCGCAAATGTGCATATAAGATTGAAGTACTTGCGCACCTTGCCTTTTCTGTTTCCGCCGAGCGGAATGTAAATGTAGTCACGCAGCCATTCGCTGAGTGATATATGCCATCTTCTCCAAAATTCCTTGATCGATGTCGAGAAGTAAGGATGGTTGAAATTGTTTACAAGCTCTATCCCGAACAATCCTGCGACACCTCTCGAAATCGTCACGCACGAGAGAAAATCCGTATAAAGCTGAATGCTGTATAAAATCCCTGCAAGAAGAATATAGCAGCCCGAATAAACTTCCGAATTTTCAAATATATAATCAACGACTATCGCAGACTTTTCGGCGATCATATACTTTAAAAACACTCCCCAAATGATCAGCTGCACACCGCGCATGATTTTCTCGAAGTCATAAGCAGTACCCTTGTACAGGGTCTCACTGAGCTGAGAATATCTCGATATCGGGCCCTGTATGATAATAGGGAAAAATGATACATAAAGAGTATATTTTAGCGGATTTTTCTGTGCAGAGCAGTCCCCTCTGTATACATCTACAAGATAAGAGATAATCTGCATAGAGTAAAATGAAAGTCCTATCGGAATAATCCATGAAATTTCTTTGCCTCCGGCAGACGAGCTTTCTATCAGATCTCCAAACTTAGTAACGATCAGCGGTGCCGCCGAAAATATAATACCAAGCGCCAGCACAAATTTCATCAATGCGCTTCCTGCATTTTTTGAAGCTTTGCTTCCGCCCGCAGACTTATCGGCAGGTGCGAAAGCCTCTCTCTCACCTTCCACTCTGTCAGCAGTTGCCGGGGCTTTCTGTCTCGAAACTTCGGGTTTTGAATCTTCAGGCCTCGAAGCATCCCCCTCACCTGCCGCTCTGTCAGCAGTTGCCGGGGCTTTCTGTCTCGAAACTTCAGGCTTTGAAACTTCAGGCCTCGAAGCATCCCCCTCACCTGCCGCTCTGTCAGTAGGTGCCGGGGCTTTCTGTCTCGAAACTTCAGGCTTTGAAACTTGAGACTCTGAAGCAATTCTCTCACTTACGGCTCTATCCGCATGCCTATAATCCGCAGGCCTCGAACCCGGATGCTCGTAAGCACCCCTTTCTCTTACTGCTCTGCCTGCGGGTACGAAAGCCTCAGGGCCTAACTCTGCATGCCTTGAAGCAACTCTCGCCCTTGACGCTCTGTCTGAAGGTGCGAAAGCCTCAGGACCAAACACGGAACCCTCCGGCTTTGAAGCTTCATGCCTCGAAGGTGCATGACCGTAAGAATCAGGCCTCGAACCTGAATGCTCGTAAGCATTCCTCTCGCTTGACACTCTGTCCGCAGGATAGCTGCGTGCGTCTTGCCTCTTTCGCATTTGACGTCTGTCACGCTCCCTAGGAGAGCCGTTTACAATCTTTTCGGTATATTCCTCAGATCTGCCCCTTTTTGCATTCAGAGGCATCATTTTCCGCGGACCGTCCGCATTCCTTGCCTCATCACGCGCCCGCAGACCGTCCGCCACACATTCACTTTCCTTCTTTTCCGTGCGCTGCAGGCGGCCTCTCGCAGCATCTAAAATAAGTGCCGCCAGATAACTTATCAGAATCGACGCTCCAAAGACAATAAGCTGCATATTGTCATCTGACACCTGAAAACAGAAATATACGCTCGCCGCCAGCAGCACGAGCCATCTTCCTTTTTTCGGAATAATATAAAAAAGAATAACTGCCAAAATAACAAAAATATAATATCTCGCAGCCACATAACTCATGGCTGTTTTATGTATGCATTCCAGTAATCCAAGAAAATACTGACCCACGTTAATTTGCTCCTTTTTCTGCATATGTCGCACAAAATGCGACCGGGGAGAAAATATACATCCTTATTTTTTCGCATTCAGCGTAATTATAACATATTTTGATATCATTATTACATGATATTATTATTACAACTTTTTCGGTCAGTTATCGGCTTCACAAGCACCCAAAATATGCATTTATCAATGTTAAAAATAATCATTTGACGAAACAGGAAAGCACGCATTATCAAGGCCGAAAGCATCTGCGCGCCAAGGTCAAAAACATCCGCATGCCAAGGCTGAAAAAAACAGGGAAAACACATTTCATGCTTTCCCTGCTTTCATTAATCAAAGTCTGTCAAAATTTGCAGCTGTCATTATCAAAGTCTGTCAAAATTCGCAAAATCTATACTTTGCCAATATGCTTACCTACTCTCACGCTTATCCGCCATGCCAAAAGAAGCTTCAGCAGGTCTGGAATAACAAACGGCAGCACGCACATTGCGATCGTCGCAAAAAATCCTTTTCCGGACGTCCCGACTGCCATGAACCAAAGAGTCCCTATCAAATAGCAGATCAAAAGCCCGCCGACAAGCAGCAGCACCTTTCCTTTGCTTCCTTTTTTTGCGGTGCTCCCGACATGGGATTCGCCAAGGATATAGACAAGTCCCATGAAGATGAAACCTATTATATATCCGCCTGTCGGACCTATCACATGACTTATTCCGCCCTGAAATCCCGAAAAAACCGGAACTCCGACTATTCCAAGCAGCAGATAAAGCCCTATAGCGGCAGTACCTCTTTTCCCGCCGAGAATCAGAAGCGCAAGAAATACGCCAAATGTCTGCATTGTAAAAGGAACCGCCGCAGGTACCGAGATCCACGAACATATACTTATAACAGCCGCCATAACGGCCACAAGTGTCATATCTTTAACTTTCATGATAACACCCCAACTTTCTTACATTAATCCATACTCATTTTCCGTCTTCCGCGCTGTATCATGACAGCGAAATCGTGATAATTCCGGCGAAAATCAGCGCAATAAAGAAATATTGCGTGGCTGTAAGCTTTTCTTTCAGAAGAATTCTTGAAAGAGTAAATGATATTATAATAGTTCCCGCACCAAGAATAACTGCTGCCATTCCAGTACCCTCAGAGAGCGAAAACATATAAGTCGACTGACCTGCAGTTTCAAATAATGCCGCAAGAATCTTATTTTTCTGAGAAGCTATACTTTTTAAGGAAAATTTTTCGTCACTCTCGCCTGAAGAAACTGAAAACAGCTTGACATTCTTTCGCTTTAAGTAAAGCAAAATAAAAATTGAACATATGAAAAATGCGATCTCATAGCAGCAATTTGCCGTATGTTCAAGATTTTCCTCAGTCACACCGACAAGAACAGATGTTTCTGCGCTGTCCGTATAATAAATATCAAAAAATGTTCCTATAGCATCAAGAATCATATAGCAAAAAGGCATCGCTATCGAAACTAATGCAAGCTTTTTTCCGTATTTTCCGGTTCTTTTTTCCTTTCCTGATCTGTCAAAAATCCCGGCGCCCAGAATGCCGACAAATACAAGTATAATAGCTATCACCATCTGTGTATTCAGCTTTTGGTGCAGAAAAACGGCACACAGGATAGGAACCACCGCGCACGATGTATTTTCGATCGGATCTGCGATAGATTCTTCGATATAACGAACTCCGAAATAAGAACATGTCATCGAAACGATATAGCATAATGCCACCGGTAAATATTTCAGGAAATTTATCGGGAAATATTTCAAACTCACACCTTGTGTAAACAGTATGATCAAAGCATAAATTCCAAAGCAAAATCCCACAAAGACAGTAGTCTTCAAATGAGCATACTTTTCATCGGCAGTATTGCCTTTTTTGTAAAAAATCTCTGCCATTCCCCAGGAAAATGTCGAAAAAATCAAAAAAAACCACAACATAAAAATACCTCTGTTTTTACTAAACACCAACTATATCCAATTCATATTCTCAGTCAGATCATAAGCTCGTCCAAAACATGCACGCGGCATTGCAAGCCTTCGCTCTGCCAACTTTTCCGCTCGTGCAAAATCCGCACGCGGCATTGCAAGCCCTCGCCTCGGCCGCTGCACCGCTTGGCTTTACGACTTGACCTTTACGCTCGGCTCTCGCACCCGGCTTAGAGATTCATCGCAAGCAGCATAAAAAATACGCATTGATAACTGAGTATAACATAAAAAAGTACCTTCGTTCATTAAAAATTGTTTTTTATACAACATGACGCCCGCAAAATATCAAAATAATTGCGGACGTCATATCTTTTATTAATAGCAAATTGTATCGTAAATCCATCATTGATGGTGATGGGCAGGTTAAATTTGTGATGGGCTTGATGGTGGTGATGGCAGGATAACTTACTGCCGCACAAGCCCATCACGGTTTTCAGGTTTGTATATGGCTTATTCTTAAATTCAAATTATATTCCCTTGCCGCTGCGTAAGCTACCGCTGCGAAAATTGCTGCTGCGTAAGCTGTCGCTGCGAAAATCGTTTCCGCTTAAATTGCCGGCACTCAAATCACTGTCGCCTAAGTGACTGTGACAACCGCCTCCAAGGGCACAATGAGCACAATTGCCGCCGCATGAGGACTTTCCCTTTTTCTTATCCCTCATGAGTTTGGCTGAAATCGACACAACTATTGCGGCCAACACCAGTATAACGACTATCGTTCCTATGTTATCTGCAAGCCATGCCATCATAAAGCATACCCCCTTTTTCGTGTAAACTGATATCCTAATCTGTTTCCTTTTTACCCTTTTAGCTCTTTTGTCAAAAGGCTTCTGACTGATTTTCCTGTCATAAAGCCTTTTGTCTTAAAGCTCTTTCCCTAATGTTTTTTTCCAAGATTTTATTTAAATGTATTACTTTAATCTGTCTGCTTCCTTATAAGGTCTGAACAGCATATAGATCATAGCGGCAAAGACTACGACGGCTGCGATAAGTCCAATTATATTTAAGTTTCCGGTGAAAGCGTTTCCGAATTGGTTGATCATAAGAGCAATACAATAAGCAAATCCGCACTGGTACAAAATCGCAAACCATGTCCATTTTCTGTTGTTCATCTCACGCTTGATTGCGCCGATTGCAGCGAAGCAAGGAGCGCAAAGGAGGTTGAATACCATGAAAGCATATCCTGTAATTCCCGTAAATGTATCTGCGAGAGTAGCATATACATTTCCGCTTGCGCCGTAGAGTATTCCCATAGTGCCTACAATATTTTCCTTTGCGACGAGACCTGTAATGGACGCGACTGTAGCCTGCCATGTGCCAAATCCGAGCGGCATAAATATCCATGCGATAGCGCCGCCGATTGAGGCGAGAATGGAAAGATTGAGTTCATCTTCAGAAAGCATTCTGAAACCTTCTTCTGTAAATCCGAAGTATGATGTAAACCATACTGCTATAGTTGAGAGAAGGATTATAGTTCCGGCCTTCTTGATAAATGACCAGCCGCGTTCCCACATAGAGCGGAGAACATTTTTGAGTGTAGGCAGATGATATGCAGGAAGTTCCATTACGAACGGTGCAGGATCGCCTGAGAACATCTTTGTCTTCTTAAGCATAATGCCTGATATGATAATGGCAAGCATACCGATGAAATATGCAGAAGTTGCCACCCATGCACTTCCTCCAAAGATTGCGCCCGCAATCATTGCGATAAACGGAACCTTTGCGCCGCACGGTATAAATGTGGTTGTCATAATGGTCATCCTGCGGTCACGTTCATTTTCAATAGTTCTTGATGCCATGATGCCCGGTACGCCGCAGCCTGTTCCGACAAGCATAGGTATAAACGACTTTCCCGAAAGTCCGAATTTTCTGAAAATACGGTCAAGAACGAATGCGATACGTGCCATATATCCGCATGCTTCAAGTGCTGCAAGCATGAAGAATAATACGAGCATCTGAGGAACAAATCCGAGGACAGCACCGACACCGGCAACTATACCGTCAAGGATAACGCCTCTTACGACAGCTCCTGCTCCATCCTCCGCTACATTCAGCGCATTCAGGAGATTCTCGATAAGAGTAGGCACTCCCGGAACCCATATGCCATAGTCGGCAGGGTCAGGCTCTTCGCCGAAAGAATCTATCGTTTCAAGAGAATTTTCATATTCGTCCAATGTTGCTCTTTCTTCACTTACCGCAAGAGTTTCTTCGTCTTCTACTTCATATGTGAAGCTGTCCGTAGGCTCTGTGCCGTTTTCTTCGACATAAGCATCATATCCGTCAACGATAAGCGATGCTTTTGAATATTCCTCAGACGCTTCTTCATAAGCCGACGAGCCGATGCCAAACAGGTGCCAGCCGTCGCCAAAAAGTCCGTCATTTGCCCAGTCTGTCGCTGCAGAGCCGACTCCAACCATAGAGATCCAGTAAACTAAAAACATTATAATTGCGAATATAGGCAGTCCAAGCCAACGGTTAGTAACGATCTTGTCGATTTTATCGGATGAGCTGAGTGCTTCGCTGCTCTTTTTCTTGTAGCAGGCCTTTATGATTGATGCTATGTAGATATAACGCTCGTTCGTAATAATCGATTCTGCGTCATCATCAAGTTCTTTTTCGGCTGCGCTTATGTCATTTTCGATATGGGCAAGCTTATCTGAAGGAATCTTCAATTTTTCCAACACCTTGCTGTCGCGCTCAAATATCTTGATTGCGTACCATCTTTGCTGCTCCTCGGGCATGTCATGCAGTACAGCCTCTTCTATATGAGCCACAGCATGCTCAACGGCTCCTGAGAAGCTGTGCATCGGAACTGTTTTCGTATGCTTTGCAGCATCGATTGCCTTCTCGGCAGCTTCCATCGTGCCGGTTCCTTTGAGTGCGGAAATCTCCACAACCTCGCAACCGAGCTGCTTTGCAAGCTCACTTGTGCGGATAACGTCACCGTTTTTCTTGACTATATCCATCATATTTATTGCGACTACTACAGGAATTCCAAGCTCTGTAAGCTGAGTTGTGAGGTAGAGGTTTCTCTCAAGATTCGTGCCGTCTACCAGATTCAATATCGCATCAGGTCTCTCATCTATCAGATAATTTCTCGCAACTACTTCTTCGAGAGTATATGGTGAAAGCGAATAAATTCCCGGAAGGTCCGTGATGATTACATCATCATGTTTTTTCAGTTTTCCTTCCTTCTTTTCTACTGTAACTCCCGGCCAGTTTCCCACAAACTGGTTTGAACCGGTAAGCGCATTAAAAAGCGTGGTTTTTCCGCAATTCGGATTTCCCGCAAGTGCAATTTTAATACTCATGACAGTTTGTCCCTCCTAATTTAGCATTATTTATGAATTAGTACTATTTAAATTTAGTTAATCTTATTCTACTTCTATCATTTCGGCATCAGCCTTTCTGAGTGAAAGCTCATATCCGCGGACAGTAATTTCAATAGGATCTCCCAGCGGAGCTACCTTGCGGACAGCAATTTCCGTGCCTTTTGTGATGCCCATGTCCATGATTCTACGCTTGATAGCGCCTTCACCGCTGATTTTCTTCACCTTCGCCTTGTCACCGATTTTAACATCCTTCAAAGTCTTCATTTTCATACATCCTTTCGTTAAGCGTCATATCATTCTTCACCAAGCTTAAAACCATCATATACCAAAGTTTGAACCTTAAGGCACCATTCGTCAAGCTTCTCTGAATTTTTCATAGTATCAAAACATCTTTTGTAAAATTCTATACCATGATTTTTCTCGCAAGCTCTTCACTTATGGCAACTCTTGACTCTTTCACATTTACTATAACGTTGCCGGATAGAGAAGTAATGACCGTAACTGTTCCACCGACATTAAAGCCCAAATTTTCAAGGTGTTTTTTCACTTCGGGGCTTCCGCCGATTTTTTTCACGATATTTTCCTCTCCGACGTTAGCAAGTGCTAATGGAAACATCTACTCACTCCTTTTCAGATATTTCATTCAAGGGTACTTCCTGTATTTTAAACAGGATTGGTAGTTACCCCCGGTTAACTGTAATTCATTATAGTTAACCACGGGTAACTTGTCAACACCAATATCAGAATTTTCTTTAAAGTTTAGGATTTTTTTACTAGTTTACATTATGCAACTGTTTTTTTCGTTTCGAGATATGCATCTTAAACATGTAGTTGTTTTTTTTTCAGAGTTTACATTATGCAACTTGTTTTTACAAATAAAGTAATATATAATGTAGTATAAATGGAGGTATTGCGCTATGGCATTACAGGAATCAGGAGAAATGTATCTCGAGACGATACTCATGCTCTCACAGAAAAACAATCTCGTCCGCTCTGTTGATGTTGCGGAATACATGGGATATTCAAAGCCGGCTGTCAGCCGCGGACTTGCAAAGCTGAAGCAGGAAAGATATATATTGATAGATCAGGACGGTTATATCGCACTTACGGAGAGCGGACGTGTTGTCGCAGAAAAGATGTACGAGCGCCATGTTCTTTTGTCAAGCTTTCTCATGCAGCTTGGTGTCGATGAAGAAACTGCTTCACAAGACGCATGCCGCATAGAGCATGTCGTGAGCGACAAAAGCTTCGAGGCTATGAAAAAATATATTGAAAAATATCTGTAGTCGTAAAATAGTAAAAAACCCGCAATCTTAACTCAGATTCCAAAGGCTCGTCCTTTGGAATCCAAAAGAAGATTGCGGGTTTAAATTTAGTATTGGCACTTAGGAAAAACAACTGTAAAAGTTGTTCCTTCCTTTTCCTTGCTGCTGACCGTGATGTCTGCATGGTGTATAAGAGCCGCATGCTTGACTATAGAAAGCCCCAGACCTGTACCGCCTATTTCTCTCGAATGGCTCTTATCCACTCGGTAGAAACGTTCAAAGATGCGTGATTTATGTTCTTCGGGGATTCCTATGCCGGTGTCGCGAACAGAAAGAACAGCGCTGTCATCACTGCTGCTGACAAATACCTTGACAGCTCCGCCCGGCCTGTTGTACTTTATGGCATTGTCGCACAGGTTATATACAATGCTGTACAGAAGCTGCGGGATTCCCTGCAGCACAGCCGGTTCTCCGCTGAACTCTATCGATATTCCCATATCATCTGCTTCAGCCTCAACGCTGTCGATGGCATTCTTGGCTACAAGTGAAAGGTCAACCTCTTCCCATTGCATTTCGCCTGAATCGTCGTCAAGCTTTGTGAGATCAAGGATATCACTGACCAGCTTTGTCATTCGCTGCGCTTCATTTCGAATTTTACCGGCAAAAGGTCTGATGTCCTCCGGCTTTACCATGCCGTTTTCAAGAAGCTCCGCATATCCCGAAATCGCATGAAGAGGTGTCTTCAGCTCATGTGAGGCATTTGCCGTAAATTCTTGATGAATCTGAGATGTTCTCTCCAGCTGTTCCTGATTTCTCTTTATCTCGGTCTGCTGCATATTCATCCTTCTAAGGAGAGGTTCTATTTCTTTTAATTCTTTTTTGCCCGCAAAATCGAGAGGTCTTTCCGGATCTATCTTGTTTATCGGTTCGACGATTCTCTTTGAGAGTCTCGATGCCAAGATAAGTGATGCTATAAGCGCAAGCAATGCCACAAATGCGATCGGCTGCCCAAATGCAAGAAGGAGTGTCCAGAGCGTTATTTGCTTGCTCGACAGCCTCAGTATGCTGCCGTCAGAAAGAAGCTTCGCCTCATAAAATTGTCTTTCCGAAAGTGTCGTGGAATATCTGCTCGCGTCACCCCAGCCATACTTCACGGCTTCCTTTACTTCTTCGCGCTGCATATGATTTTCCATATTTTCCGAATCCGCTTCATTGTCATAAATGACCGTCCCGTCCGAGTCGATCCACGTGATTCTGTAGTCAACATCCTTAAGCGACTTAAAATATTCTGTTCCGCCAAGCATCGCACCCTGAGCCGCAAGCTCAGTCTCTATTTTCAGCTGGTCCTTTTGCACGCCTGAAAAATATGTATAACTTACACCCATCACAAAAACCAGTGACGCGACAAAAACAATGAGTGCAACGCTCCAAATAGCATTAAATATCTTATTGCTCATTTTTGCTCCTCCATTTCAATAAGACTGCCAAAACACCATTTAATAACCGCTATCTAAAACTCTGTTTTGTAATTGGCAACTAAGGCTCCATTTTGTAACCGACACCGCGAACTGTCTGTATCAGTTTTCCGGATACTCCCAGCTTTGTTCTCAGCGTACCGACATGAACGTCGACTGTACGGCTTTCCCCGATAAAGTCCGAACTCCATACTGACGAAAGAAGGTTATCTCTCGAAAATACCTTCCCCGGATTTTCCATAAACAACTTAAGAAGATCATACTCTTTCAGAGTCAATGCTATATTTTGCCCGTCTGCTTCCACAGTATGACGTGCTTCGTCAAGCACGATTTTTCCGCACGTTAAAACAGGAAATTTTTCCTTCGGACGGGCACGTCTCAAGACAGCTTTGATCCTAGATACCATTTCCATCATTCCAAACGGCTTGCAAAGATAATCGTCTGCTCCAAGATCAAGCCCGATTACCTTGTCATATTCCGTTTCCTTTGCTGTTGCCATTATTACCGGAATGTCTGCCGTATCACTCGACGAACGCAATTTTTTCAAAATACTGATGCCATCCTCCCCGGGGAGCATGATATCAAGAAGTATAAGCTCAGGAAGCTGTGAATTCACAGCTTCCCAAAAAGGTTCGCTGTCAGAAAAGCCCTTTGCCTCAAATCCGGCCATATTAAGTGTATAAAGCATCAATTCGCGGATGCTGTCTTCGTCTTCAACATAATAAATCATATTTTTCTCCTTTTTCAGGACATTATATTTGGTTTATATCTTCCATTGCGATCTGACTCTTAAAAATAACAACTGTCATGTTACACCGAAAATAATGAAACATCTCTACTTACATTACAACTATAAGACATAAATTTCAAATTGTTTATCTATAATATGTAAAATTCGAGTAAAAATTTTTCAAAGCATGCTTGAGCTATAATCGCTCAATGCACAGCGTACGGATCGCAAAGCATTCGCGCTGCACGATATCCTCATTGTACATCACACGCATCGCACGGTATCCGCATCGCAAAGCACCCGCATTGCACAACACCCGCAAATCCTCGACAGGGATTTGCGGGTGCGATATCCGACTAAAAATATTAATTCTTGCAAATATTAGTTTTGATAATTTAAAACCATTTTCTCATGTTCTCCACTGTTGTCTTCAGCTTCACTTATGGCTTTTTTCGTATCTGAATCTTCATTGCCGCTTATCACGCAATCCGCAATATTCAAACAATGATCCGCTATTCTCTTGAGATTCGTCAGTATATCCGACAATACAAAGCCCGTCTCAATGCTCGATTCACCATTCCGCAGTCTTTGTATGTGATGATATCTCAAGTCTTCCTTCATGCCATCTATGGCATATTTAAGAGGTTTAACACCCAGAGCCGCATGAACGTCATTATTATCAAAAGCATCAGTTGTAACTTTGAGTATTTCCGATACAGCCTGGCACATCTTGGTCAGTTCCACTTCAGTGGAATGAGCAAATGTCGTATCCTTTCGCTTTATCTCTTCGGCAGAATCAACGATACTGGAGCTGTGATCGGCAATTCTCTCAAAATCTCCTATAAGTTTCAAATATTGAGTAACAGTCACGCTGTCCTTATCGCTGATTTCACAGGCACTTAGCTTCACAAGATATTTTCCCATTATATCTTCATAATGGTCTGTCTTTTCTTCACAGAACCGAACCTGCTCAGCTAACTCTCCCGAGTAGGACCTAAGGCACATCAAACTTTTGTCGAGTGATTCTTTTGTATAAGCTGCCATATCATGCATAACACTTTCACAGCGCTTAAGTGCGATACTCGGAGTCACAAGAAGTCTCTCGTCAAGCTCTATAGCCTTTGATTCTCTCTTATCGTCCGGTACGAGGACGCAAACAAGCTTTTCAAGGAATCCGCCAAGCGGCAGCATCAATATCGTACATAGAATATTAAATGCCGAATGACAAATTGCGATTCCCACAAGCGATGCCGAATCCGTGAGTATCATCGGCGAAAATACCGCCTTTACGATACAAAAGACTGTCAGCCAAACTACTGTTCCAAGTACATTAAAACTAAGATGCACCATAGCTGCGCGTTTTGCATTTTTGTTTGTGCCTACTGATGAAAGAAGAGCTGTCACACATGTTCCGATATTTTGACCCATTATAATAGGAATTGCCGCACCGTAAGAAACCTGACCCGTAGATGCGAGTGCCTGTAAAATGCCGACTGATGCAGATGATGATTGAATAATTCCTGTAAGAATCGCTCCCGCAAGAACTCCGAGAATAGGATTTGTGAATGTTATGAAAAGCTGTCTGAATTCAGGCACCTCGCTGAGTCCGGCAACTGAGTTCGACATTGTTTCCATTCCAAACATCAGAGTTGCAAATCCCAAAAGAATAACGCCCGAATCTTTTTTCTTGTCATTCTTGCAAAACATATAAAGGATGATGCCGATAAGAGCCAAAATCGGCGTAAATGAAGTAGGTTTCAGAAGCCTGACAAATACATTTTCACTGTCTATACCCGCAAGGCTCAAAATCCATGCTGTTACCGTAGTTCCGATATTGGCACCCATGATTACATTTATGGATTGTGATAAGCTCATCAGACCTGAGTTTACAAATCCCACAACCATAACAGTCGTAGCCGATGAACTCTGAATAATAGACGTAATCCCAAGCCCTGTAAGAAGTCCGGCCCATTTGCTTCCTGTCAGCTTTCCGAGCAGTGTACGCAAGCCGCTTCCAACTCTGCGCTCTAAAGCTTGCCCCATAAGATTCATACCAAACAGAAACAAGCTTAGTCCGCCTATCAAATTAAGTACGCTAAAAATGTCCATGCTTCAATTCATCCTTTCTCTTCATCTCATTCTTAAATTTATACTCTTACTACAGTACCTTAGATATCGTGATATTGCACTTGACAATATATCATCGCAATATTTTGCATTGTAAAAACTTCGGCATCATTTGTGTACTTATACGAAATGGTATTTTTTTGATCTCACATTCTTAAAGTGTGGTAACAACCACGTTTTTACCACACCTACATATAAGAATATCTTTTAGATATTAAATCAAATACCTGCTGATTGTAAAATTTAAGTAAAATTTATTTTACACAATATAAAATTTTGAAACATGAAGAGTTTTGGATGCTTTAAAATATTTTTACATTTTACAGTAATTTTAACGTTTTTTAAAATCGGATAGGTGTAAGCACGGCGTTTAATAAACCACAGCCATAATGCAACAAAGGCACTTAAACCAGCCCAAAAAGGCTAATCCAAGTGCCTGATTTTATTTATTTTCTTTTCTTGACTTCTTTGGCACGTCCACCTGGTGTCAGCACGAGTTCAATAGCCAAAGCGGCTTACCAAACTTCCGTGTCAGTATAAAGCATAATAGTTGCCATTAACGACATCAACTGTCATGGCTGCGTCT
>CAVCIY010000027.1:0-12919 GCA_963602445.1 Lachnospiraceae bacterium
ACTTAAGCCTGAGACGGGGGTAAGATTGAGTATAATAGAGGATCATTATAATAAATTTACAGAAGACAAGAGACTGCTTACCAGACGAGGAAATGTCGAATTTACAGTTTCTATGAAATATATACACGAATGTTTGCGGCTTCTGGAAAATGAGTCAGAAAATCTCGGAAAAAAATATCTTAATGCTGCGCAAGAATGCGATAGCGATGCAGTTGCTGAGGCGCATGACGATGCGTCTGAAATTTCGTGTGATGGCGATGCGCAGACGAGTGGTGACGCGGCTTCGATTGCGCTCGGTGACGACGTGCGGACGAGAGATGGTGCGGCTTCGAGGATGAAAATTATAGACATCGGAGCAGGGACGGGACGATATTCTATAACGCTTGCAGAGGAAGGATATGACGTAACCGCTGTCGAGCTTGTGAAGTATAATCTCGGGATCATGAAGGCGAAGATCCGCGACAACAAAAATAGGGAAAACCTTAAGATAAAGGCTGTTCAGGCAGATGCGCTGAATCTTAAGAAATTTAATGATGATTCGTTTGATATGGCTCTTCTTTTCGGGCCGATGTACCATCTTTATTCTTTTGAAGACAGGCTCAGGGCGTTATTGGAAGCAAGGCGTGTGGTGAAGAAGGACGGCTTTGTTCTCGTGGCTTATTTGATGAACGAGTACAGTCTTCTTACTTATGCATTTAAAGAAGACCATCTTGACGAATGTCTCAGAACGGGCAGGATAACAGAGGATTATCATATCATTTCGGATGAGGCGGATATCTATTCTTACGTAAGGCTTGAGGACATGACGAGGCTGGTACAGGCTGCCGGGATGTCGCGTTATAAGGTGATTTCTCCCGATGGGCCGGCGAGTTATCTCAGACCGGACATAAATTCCTGGAGCGAGGAAAAATATCGCAGATTTGTAGACTATCAGCTGAAAAATTGTGAAAGACCGGAGCTTCTGGGTGCCGGGGCGCATGCGGTGGATATTCTCATAAAATGATGATTATCGGGGATGCACCGTGCGAGAATTGTGCCATGGGTGCACATTGCGGTTTGAGCATTATGTAAAAGCTGCGCTTTGAGTGCGAATCGTGAGCAGCGCGGAAATTGTGACTTGTGCATTGTGTAAAAACTGTTCTTTGAGTGCGAATCGTGAGCAGCGCGGAAATTGCGACTTATGCATTGTGTAAAAATCTCGTTTTGCATGTAATTTGCGCAATGTGTGTAATATGTAGTATTTTTGTGAAATATGGTCAAATACAGGTGAAAAAAAGACTTTTTACTGGTAAAATATATGGGCGTGAGGAACTCACATACTCGATAAGTGAGTGAGAATCACTTTAGAGGTTCGTGTGTGCGGTGTGCGCAGTCACTTTAGAAACGGTTGAGGGGTATTTGAGATGGTATTAAAGGATTTGAAAAGCATTATGGTTAAGAAAAAAGCAAAGCTAAAAAATATAAGCATGAAAATTATTTCGGCTGCGGTAGTGATTCAGATGATGATTTCGGCTGTGACGGTTGGGGCGTTTGCAGCGGAAGCCGGTATGTCCAATTTCAAGGCGACGATTTCATATCAGAACAATTTTACTGATGTGGCGTCATCTTACTGGGCTGCGGACAGCATAAAAACCTGCTACGAATATGACCTTATGAACGGCAAGTCTGATGTGTTATTTGTGCCGAAGGGAAATTTGAGGATATGTGAGGCTGTTGCCATGGCCGACCGTATTCACGAGATATATATGACAGGGACAACTACTGTCCAAAACGGCGAAACGATTTGGTATGAGCCATATATGGATTATGCTGTAAGCGAGGGCATTATAGCATCGACAGATTTTGCGGATCCGACAGCTTATGCTACGAGATCGCAGATGGCATACATTTTTTACAATGCAATTCCAAAGTCAGAATATAATGAGATAAATGAAGTCGAAAGTATTCCGGATGTAGATGAAACGGAAGAAAACAATCATGAGATCGAAGCACTTTATAAGGCAGGAGTCCTCACCGGAAACGATTCTTACGGCACATTCCGTCCCGCAAGTTATATCACGCGCGCAGAGGCTGCTACGATTCTTACAAGAGTTGCTTTGAAATCGGAAAGAAAGACATTTACGCTTCAGACTAAGAATAATGACGGACAGTCAGAAAAAACCGACGGTCAAAGCGGAGAAAATCAAGGCGATGACACTCAGTCAGGCAGTGAACTCACGGCAAGCGAGATTTATACCAAGTGTGCTCCTGCTGTAGTATATATCGCTGTTTATAATGCAAGCGGAAATCTGATGCAGTCGGGAAGCGGCTTTTTCATAGACTCAAGCGGCACGCTTGTGACAAATTATCATGTCATTGAGGGCGGAACGTCTGCAAAGGTGACCACAACTGACAATAAGACATATGACATACTCGGTTATTATGATTATGACAAGGAAAGAGATCTCGCTCTTCTCAAGGTAGACGGAGCCGGCTTCACATATCTGAATGTCAGCGAAGAGAAGGTTTCCGGCGGCGATACGGTATATGCGATAGGAAGTCCGCTCGGACTGTCAAATACTATTTCGTCTGGGATTGTATCAAATGCGGAAAGATATTATGACGGGCAGGATTTTATCCAGGTAACGGCGCCTATTTCGTCAGGCTCAAGCGGAGGAGCACTTATTGACTCTTACGGCAATGCCATAGGCATCACAAGCGGCGTGATTTATACTGAGCAGGAGGTAAGCCAGAATCTCAACCTCGCTGTGCCTGCGACATGTATAGCGAGCTTGAGCCGAAGCAATGTCACATCAATTGACGAAGTCACATATTCGGAGAGCGCCGATCTCATACCGTCTGAAGAATCTGTGACGATAAAGAAAGGCACGACTACCATGCTTCTGGTCAGACACACGTCAGAGGTTGAGGACATGTCGATTCACAGTCAGCCTGATGACTCGTCGGTTGCGGTATGCAAGTGGGGCAAGTGGGTGAGCTCGGACACTGCGCAGCTGTATATAAGCGGCAGATCAGTCGGAACCACAACGATCAGAATATCATACAGCCGAGGCGAGACATCGACGAAGACTGCTTCCATTAAGGTGACGGTGGTCGAATGATGGATGTCGGCGAAATTCTTTCGGATGCGACGGCGAGTGAATGTTGACGAAAGTTTTCAGCTGAGACGGCGGGTGGATGTCGGCGAAATTCCTTTGACAGTGATATCGGATGTATGTTGACGAAATTCTTTCGGCAACAATGGTAAATGCCGGCCAAAGTATAGAATTTTTATTGTATTTAAAAAAACAAACACAAATCATTCCGGTTATATTGACAATCATATACTCGATTACTATAATGGATACAATTTTACAAATTGTATCCATTATTTGTTTTTGTATACAAAGTTGTACAAGGCACATTGGGGAGAAACTTTGCGAGTGGTGCCTACGGGCGGATTCGATCGCAAACTTGTGCGGTAGTTTGCACGGGACGAAGTCTGAGTATAAGATAAAATTGTCGGAGGATTGGAGGAAATGATTATGAATTATAAAGAAATGGTAGGACAGGCAGGGGTCGGAGCGGAAAAACCACCTCTTTACGATCCTGCATATGAGCATGATAATTGCGGCATAGGTGCGATAGTAAATATCAAGGGGATAAAGACACACAAAACCGTGGCAGATGCGATCACGATCGTTGAAAGGCTCGAGCATCGCGCGGGAAAAGACGCTGCGGGAGAGACAGGAGACGGTGTGGGTATATTGGTGCAGATTCCTCACAGATTTTTCGTAAGCAAGGTAAAGGAGCTCGAGCTTCCTGCCGACGACAGCTTTGGCGTGGGCATGTTTTTCTTTCCCGATGATGAAATGAAAAGAAATCAGGCAAAGAAGCTCTTTGAGGTTGTCCTTGAAAAGGAAGGACTGAAATTCCTCGGCTGGCGCAAGGTGCCTGTTGCAAAGGATGTTCTCGGAAAGACCGCTCTTGACTGCAAGCCGGCCATATATCAGGCATTTGTCAAGAGACCGAGAAATGTCAAGGCCGGCATAGAATTTGACCGAAAGCTGTATATTGCGCGCCGTGTATTTGAAAAGGCAAACAACAATACATATGTCTGTTCGCTTTCGAGTAGGACGATAGTATATAAGGGAATGTTTATGGTCAGACAGCTCAGAGCCTTTTATCTTGACCTTCAGGATGAAGAATTTAAATCCGCCATAGCGCTTGTTCATTCGAGATTTTCCACAAATACATTCCCTTCGTGGGAGCGTGCTCATCCAAACCGCCTTATAGTGCACAATGGCGAGATAAATACGATACGAGGCAACGTCAACAAGATGAGCTCGCGTGAAGAGATGATGCAGGGAAATGTTTTTGGAGAAGAAATCTACAAGGTCCTTCCGGCGGTCGATCACTGGGCATCTGACTCGGCTATGCTTGACAACACACTCGAATTTCTCATGATGATGGGAATGGATCTTCCGAAGGCACTCATGATATGCATACCGGAGCCTTGGGTCAACGACAGAAATATGGATCAGCGCAAGCGTGATTTTTATCAATATGAGGCGACATTGATGGAACCGTGGGACGGACCCGCCTCAATCCTATTTAGTGACGGTGACGTCATGGGGGCGGTGCTTGACAGAAACGGCCTCAGGCCTTCGCGTTATTATGTGACAAAGGACGGGTATCTGATACTCTCGTCGGAGGTCGGTGTATTTGACATAGACCCTTCTCAGATTCTCACAAAAGACAGGCTGCGCCCGGGCAAGATGCTGCTTGTCGACACAAGGAAAGGCGAGATAATAGACGATGACGATATCAAGATGAAATATGCCGCAGAGCAGCCCTACGGCGAGTGGCTCGAGGACAATCTGACTCTTCTCAGGGACATAAAGATCCCAAACAAGGCTGATGTGAAATATTCCGATGAGGAGCTCAAAAAGCTGCAGCAGGTTTTCGGATATACATATGAGGATGTTTTTTGGTATTTGAAAAATACCGCCATCAAGGGTGAAGAGCCGATAGTGGCTATGGGCTCGGATGTCCCGCTGGCATTTCTGTCAAAGAAAAACCCGCCGCTTTTCAGCTATTTCAAGCAATTGTTTGCTCAGGTGACAAATCCTCCGATAGATGCCATAAGAGAAGAGATTGTAACATCCACACATGTGTATCTGGGTGCGTCGGGCAACCTTCTCAAGGATTCGCCGGAAAGCTGCAAGTCGATACGCGTGAGAAATCCTATACTCAACAATACTGACATGCTCAAGATAAAGTATATGAAGGTGGACGGATATAATGTAAAGATCATACCGATCACATATTATAAAGACACTATGCTCGAAGACGCACTGGAGAATATCTTTCTTCTGACTGACAGGGCGATACGCGACGGCGCAAATATAATAATCCTCTCCGACCGTGAAGTTGACGAATATCACGTTCCTGTGCCTTCACTTCTTGCCGTTTCGGCAGTTCAGCAGCACTTAGTCAGGACGAAAAACAGGACACAGCTTTCGCTGATACTCGAGAGCGGCGAGCCGAGAGAAGTGCACCATTTCGCGACACTTCTGGGATATGGCGCAAGTGCCGTAAATCCTTATCTGGCACTTGATTCCATTAAATCCATGATCGACAACAATATTCTCGATAAGGAATATTATCCCGCATCTGAGGATTATTGCAACGGCATACTTGCAGGCATCCTGAAGATTGCTTCCAAAATGGGCATATCGACTATCCAGTCATACATGGGAGCCCAGATATTTGAGGCTGTAGGCATCAGCAAGGATGTAATAGACAGATATTTTACAAATACAGTCTCTCCGATAGGAGGAATAAGCCTTTATGATATAGAAAATGATGTGCGTATGCGCCACGAAAAGGCATTTGACCCGCTCGGCCTTATGAGTGACATGTCGCTTGAAAGCATCGGTTATCACAAATCAGTCGGAGGAGAGGAGCAGCACCTGTACAATCCTGCGACGATCCACAAATTCCAAGACGCGGTCAGGACGGGAAGCTACAGCAAATTCAAGGAATACAGCCATATGATAGATGAGGAGCTCGGACCTACCCACATAAGAAATCTCATGGACTTCGATTATAAGCAAAAGGAGATTCCGCTTGATGAGGTCGAAAGTGCGGAGGAAATAGTGAAGCGCTTCAAGATAGGCGCCATGTCATACGGGGCGCTTTCGCTCGAGGCTCATGAGACATTTGCAATAGCTATGAACGAGCTCGGCGCCAAGTCAAACACAGGTGAGGGCGGCGAGCATACGGAAAGATTCAAGATAGGCCCCGACGGGAAAAACAGAAACAGTGCCATAAAGCAAGTCGCGTCGGCCAGGTTTGGCGTTACATCGGAATATCTTGTGAGCGCCAAGGAAATACAGATAAAAATGGCTCAGGGCGCAAAGCCCGGCGAGGGGGGACATCTTCCGGGAAGCAAGGTTTATCCGGCTATAGCGGCTACGCGCTTTTCGACGCCGGGTGTCGGGCTGATCTCTCCGCCGCCGCATCATGATATTTATTCTATCGAGGATCTGGCGCAGCTTATATATGACCTGAAGTCTGCAAACAAAGAGGCGGCGATAAATGTCAAGCTTGTCTCTGAGGCTGGTGTGGGGACTATAGCAGCGGGCGTCGCAAAGGCAGGCGCCGAGATTATATTGATATCAGGTTTTGACGGGGGAACCGGAGCGGCGCCTATGAATTCCGTAGCGGGCGCCGGTCTTCCGTGGGAGCTCGGGCTTGCCGAGGCACATCAGACATTGATAATGAACGGCTTGCGCTCAAGAGTCAAGCTTGAGACTGACGGAAAGCTGATGACAGGGCGTGATGTCGCTGTCGCGGCGCTGCTCGGCGCGGAGGAGTTTGGCTTCGCCACACTTCCTATGGTTTCTATAGGCTGTGTGATGATGCGTGTCTGCAATCGTGACAGCTGCCCGGTAGGCATAGCCACGCAAAATCCAGAGCTGAGAAAGAGATTTTGCGGCAAGCCGGAGCATGTGAAAAATTGTATGCTCTTTATAGCGGAGGAGCTGCGGGAATATATGGCAAAGCTCGGTTTCAGAACGGTATCCGAGATGGTTGGAAGAACAGATATGCTTAAGGCAGACGAGAGCAAGCTTGTCGGGAAGGCAAAATCAGCCAGGCTTGAGTCGCTTCTTGAGAATCCGTTCACGGGAAAGGACGTGAAGCGCACATATGTGCCATCAGACGGATTTGATTTTAAAATCGGTCAGACGAAGGACGAGACTGTCTTATATAAGCAGCTGAAGTCAAAGCTTGAGAAAAAAGAACCTGCGAAGCTCGCAATTAAGGTTGACAATATTGACAGAGCGTTCGGCACTGTCTTTGGCTCAAGGATTACGAAGCTCTACGGCAGCAGCCTGCCTGACGACACATATCATATAAAGTGCGAGGGAGCGGGCGGCCAAAGCTTCGGAGCGTTTATACCGAAGGGGCTGACGCTTGAGCTGTGCGGCGACAGCAACGATTACATAGGTAAGGGATTAAGCGGCGGAATTATTATCGTATATCCGCCTAAGAACGCTACATTTAAGGCTGAAGAGAATATTATTATCGGAAATGTTGCTCTTTATGGTGCGACAGGAGGAAAACTTTTCGTAAACGGTGTGGCGGGCGAGCGTTTCTGCGTGCGCAATTCTGGTGCTGCGGCTGTAGTAGAAGGAGTCGGCAATCACGGGATAGAATATATGACGGGCGGCAGAGTCGTGATACTCGGTCCGGTAGGTGAAAATCTTGCCGCAGGAATGTCAGGCGGAATCGCATATGTACTTGATGAAGAAAATGATGTATATCGCAAGCTGAACAGAAGCATGGTTTCGCTCGAAAAGGTAGAGAGAAATACCGATGTGGCAGAGCTTAAGAGCCTTATAGACGAGCATGTCAGACATACCGGTTCTGCTAAGGGCAGGAGAATACTTGAGAATTTTGAGGAATACCTTCCTAAGTTTAAAAAGATAATGCCTCATGATTACAAGAGGATGCTCAATCTGGTGACAAAGTACGAGCAAAAGGGCCTGAACAGTGAGCAGGCGATAGAGAGTGCATTTTATGAATATGAAGGAGCTGTGGACTGATGGGCAAAAATCTCGGATTTATGGAATATCAAAGAAAAATATCTCAGGCTGAGGATCCTCTCGAGAGGATAAAGCATTATAACGAATTTCATCTTTATCTTTCAAACGAAGAGCAATCAGAGCAGGCGGCGCGGTGCATGGATTGCGGTGTGCCTTATTGCCAGTCTGCCGCAAAGATAGACGGAAAAGTCATCGGATGCCCTCTGAACAACCATGTCCCCGAGTGGAACGACCTTGTATACAACGGAAAATATGAGGCGGCCTACAGAAGGCTGAGAAAAACAAACAATTTCCCCGAATTCACCGGCAGAGTCTGCCCTGCTCTGTGCGAAATGGCATGTACGTGCGGCCTTGATGGTGAGTCCGTCTCGGTGCACGAAAATGAGTTTGCTATCGTCGAAACGGCTTATGATATGGGATATGTGAAGCCAAAGCGCGACATACCCAGAACAAAAAAACGTGTCGCAATAATAGGCTCCGGCCCTGCGGGTCTCGCTGCGGCGGACCAACTGAATCTGCGCGGCCACAATGTGACCGTTTATGAGAGAAGCGACCGCATAGGCGGACTCTTGATGTACGGGATACCGAGCATGAAGCTTGATAAAAATGTAGTCTTTCGCAGGATAAACATAATGGAAAAGGAGGGCATAACATTTCTAACCGGCCAAAATATCAATACAAAGAAAAAGGCTGAGGAAATAATCTCAAAGTACGATGCCGTAATCCTTTGCTGCGGTGCCTCGCAGCCGCGCGACATGAAAGTGCCGGGGCGAGACGCAGACGGAATATATTTTGCCGTTGATTTTCTCACTTCTACGACGAAGGCGCTGCTTGACCATGATATGAAGGAAGGAACATATATTTCGGCAAAGGACAAAAATGTAGTAATAATAGGAAGCGGCGACACGGCAAATGACTGCCTCGGCGTGGCTGTAAGGCACGGGGCAGCAGGCGCGATACAGATGCAGAGGCACAAAAAGGCGCCTGAAAAGCGTGAGCCTTCGAACCCGTGGCCCGAATATCCGAATGTTTCAAAGACTGATTACGGTCAGGAGGAGGCTATTGCTTTATTTGGGCGTGACCCGCGCATGTACGGTTATACTGTCAGCAAATTCTTAAAGGATGAGAAGGGCAAGCTTAGCGGTGTGGAAGTGGTAAGAGTCGAGAGCGTAAATGACCCTAAGAGCGGCCGAAGTAAGATGCAGCCAGTAAAAGGCTCCGAGAAGGTATATGATGCGCAGCTGTGTCTTATAGCGGCGGGATTTACAGGGCCTGAGAAAGATGTGATGAAGGCGTTTGGAATCGCCGCAGACGAGAGGTCAAATGTAAGGACTGAAGACGGCCGCTATCAAACGAATCGGGAAAAGGTCTTTGCGGCCGGCGACATGCGCAGAGGTCAGTCGCTTGTGGTATGGGCGATACGTGAGGGCCGCGAAGCGGCCCGTGAGGTCGACGAATTTCTGAACGGATACAGCAATCTTTAGTCAAACGCCGGATGACTGCGATGACTTGCTGTGGCGAGTGGGCGAGATAGAAGAGCTGGTGCTTCGCTTGGAGCGAAGCACCAGCTCGTTTTGACGCCTTATTTTCTGCATGCAGGAGATGCTGACTTATTTTGCAAGATCGGCTTTGTAGTCGTCTACACCGTAAATGCCGCTTTCCTTTGAATGCTTCGAGGCATCCTTAGGAAGAGCTATGCATTTTTTTTCGAAAAAAGTAATATAAGCGCCGTCGGGCCAATGCATTTCCTCGGCAATAGGAGCACAAATGGCAGGGACTTCTTCCGGCATGATATTGTCGGGAGTGAAGTCTGTAAGCTCAGCCCCCTTTACATCGTGGTAAGAATACTGAACAGACTGCGGCTGAAACTGAGCAGCCATCTTAAGAGCCATCAGACTTCCGTGAAATTCCTTGTCGAGCTTTTCCTTTGCGCGCGCACGCGCCTTTTCGGGGTCGTATTCCTCGCAGATGAGCTCCTGAAGAATAGAGCCGTTGAGAAGCTTACCGCTTGCAAGAACGGTATATCTCTTTTTTTTCATTTTCATGTTTTTATTCCTTTCAATTATATAATCAAATAGTATGATCCATAAAATCGGCTAAAAATTCAGCTATAAGATCAGCTATAAAATCAACGATTTGATCAGATCGAACGGCGCGACGCGGCACACTGCCACAGCGTGTAAATCCATCACGGTGCGGCGCAGCGCACTGCCGTCACAGTTCAATATTTTCCCGACCGTTCTTTACCGCCTGTACAAGCTTGTCACCGGAATAGACGAGCTTCAGTGAAAAGAACGGAGCAGAGCCGTCCTCTATAAGGCGCAGAAAAATCTTGTCGCCTTGCCAGATAGGAAGACTGTACATTTTCTCCTTAGGAACCCATTTGAGATCACCCTCGTTACATTCTTTTAGGGCGATGCTGCCGGAAGCAATTTGTGAGGGGTCATCGGAAGCAGTTCGTGAAGAGCCGGCAGTGGTCACGCAGGCGAGTCCGGCGGAATCAGCGTGGTTAGAGTTATCGGCAGTGGTTACGCGGGCGCGTCCGGTGGAATCAGCGTAGTTCGGACCGGAAAAATCAGCATGGTTCGGATCGGCGTATGATTCGGGGCAAGGCGCGGTGAACAGATGCATATATTCTGTAGGATATTCGTCAGAAGTAAATGTGATAACAGCCCTGTAAGACCAGTCCCTAAGAATCAATCCGGTCTCCTCGCGAACCTCTCTGAGAAGGCATTCTTCGGGACTTTCTCCATCCTCGAACTTGCCGCCGATTCCTATCCACTTGTCTTTATTTACGTCATTTTCTTTTTTCGTGCGGTGCATCATAAGATAGCAGCCGTCTTTTTCAATATAGCAAAGAGTAGTATTCAGCATAATAATATTTTTCTCGGTAAAATATTTTTCGCGGTATTTTCTCCGGCGAATCAGTGAAAGCCGGATTTTGCCGCGTCAGATACTGCATCAGATACTGCATCAGATACTGCCGGAAGCGTCAGGCGGCGTTCTCTTATCAGCCATTGATAATTTTTTGTAAGATGCGTTGTTCAGTCATAGATATTTTTTAGAAGATGCATTGTTCGGTCATAGATAATTTTTAAGAGGATGCTTTTTTCAGTCATAGATAATTTTTTTAGAAGACGCGTTGTGCTGTTTGAGTATGCGCCCCTTCTTAAGAAGTTCTCTGATGCGCTCGCGGTCGCCGCTTTCGAGCGCTTCTTTATGTTCGTTGATATGACTGAGAAGCTGTTCAATCTCGAAGAGAAGGTTGTCTTTATTTAAAAGGAAAAGATCACACCACATATTTTCGTCAAGACGCGCGACACGAGTCATATCAAGAAAGCTGCCGGCTGAAAAACCGCGTTCCTTCGAAAGGGTAGGGCTTTTGATATATGAGTTTGAAACCACATGGGCGAGTTGAGACGTATATGCAATGCTCTGGTCGTGACGGACCGGATCAGTTACTATTACTGACTTGAAGCCTATGTCATAAGCGAGCTTCTTTAAAATCTCTACATGCTGAGGATTTGTATTTTTGGTAGCAGTGATGAGATAGCTTGCATTGACAAACATATCCGCAAGTGAGAATGAGAAGCCCGAATATTCGGTGCCTGCCATAGGATGCGTGCCTACAAACGACACGCCTTTGCGCGCGAGCGGCTCCTCGAGAGTATTTACGATATAATTCTTCACGCCGCAGACATCCGTCACAATCGCTCCCTCACGGAAATTGTCGAGGTTTTCCGTGACGAAATCAACAATCGCATGCGGAGGCAGAGCGATAATGACAAGATCAGCTCTTGACATGAGGTGCGGTCTGTCAATAGGAATAATCTCATCCACACTTTCCATGGAAATAGCCATGTCTATTGTAGCCTCGTCGCAGTCCATGCCTATCATATGATGGGTTGTATATTTTTTGATTGCCTTGCAAAACGAGCCCCCGATAAGACCCATTCCGACCACTAATATTTTCATAAACAAAATCCTTTCACTAATTTTATAAGCAATTCGGTTTATCTTTTATAAGCAATTTCTTTTATCCGTCTCATTCGTCAGCTGCAATCACGTGCTCCGGCTTATTTTCACAGAGATATCACCGGATTGCAAACGTGTGCCAAATCCTAAGTATACGCCGAATCGCGAGCATTCGCCGTCTCGTAAACATGCGTCGGATCTCGAATATTCTCCGAACCGCAAACATACACCGCATCGTGAACGTGCGCCTAGTCGCAAGTATACGCTGAATTACTGACATGCGCATATTATAACATACAAGAGGCTGCTCTTGTGTAAAATTATCGCTATATTATTGCATATTCTGTTCCCTAAATTAGAGATGCTCGGATTAAGTTGTCTTGCAGTGAAGGTATTCGTCTAAAAGTTATTCGAATAAAAATTGCTGTAAATCATAATTCTTCGACTAAAAGTGCTTTATATAAAAATTTGAAATCTTGATATTTGTTAACATCTTGTATAAATTTTAAATTGGTTCATTCGCCAGCAGAAAGTACACTTTTTGAGAAAGGCGGAAATAGGTTTTAACCCCAAATTATCAACACGGACTTCCAATGTATCTGCTGATTTTCATGCTTCTTAAGGATGGAAGCTTGTGCGGAAAATCCAATGTAAAAGAATTTTTGAAGGAGAAGAAAAGGAAATGAAAAGAACAAGAAAGTATTTAACATTGCTGCTTGCTGCAGTGATTTTCTTGAGTTGCATCATGCCGATATCGTCATTTGCGGCGAGTGGCACGGGAGTTGCCGCGTCGGATACTCTGAAGATAAGCGTGGGTTATTTCGGGGGTCCGTACTATGTGAAGAAAACTT
>CAVCIY010000028.1:0-18592 GCA_963602445.1 Lachnospiraceae bacterium
ATATTTATTTCTCCGATTCTTAATTTGCTTTTCCTTCATCTGTGCCACTCCTGCATGCCTCACTTTCGCCGACTCCGCATGCATCACTTTCACCGGCGCAGTATGATTTTACTTCATTCGTGCCACTCCTGCATGCCTCACTTTCGCCGGTGTGGTGCGCTTTGCCTCTGCTGCCTGTACATGCTCCCTGCCCGAAAGTCTCGTAAACTTTAAAGAGGGGGCCGGAGATTTCAGCCCCCAAAGTATAATCTCTCAGGCATATCTTAGAAGCACTTTTCGAGTACGTCAGGATCTAAGCTGTGCTTTCTGCTTGTAATAAGTCCTGTCACAAAATATAAGACAGCTCCGCCGAGAAGTCCCCACACTACTGCATTTATGCCGGCAATCGAAACCTTGTAGTAGCAGATGACATAGATAACTGCAGCTCCGACAGATGACACAACTGCAGCCTCTTTCGTTCCCTTTTTCCAGAAAAGTCCTCCCACAAGAGGCCAGAAGAATGAACATTCAAGTCCTCCCATAGCGAAGAGATTCAGGAAGAAAATGATGTCAGGCGGATCGATAGTAAGGATACATGTGATTATGCCTATAATGGCAGTTACTATTACGCTTACTGTCTTTACATTCTTGTTGTAGCGCTCAATCTTTACAGGGTCATCCTTTACGATGTAATTTCTCCAGATGTCCTTTACGATGGAAGCTGAAGCAAGAATGAGAAGAGACGATACTGTCGACATGACTGCCGCCATAGGCGCTGCGAGGAATATTGCTCCGACGCCGACAGGCATTATTTTCTGAATGATATAAGGCAGATAATAGTCTGATGTAGGAAGCTTGGCATCTGATATGAGTGCTCCCGACCATACACCCGCAAGATGCATGCCTACTATTACGAAGGTGCATACCACAGCGCCGATTATCATGGCTCTGTGAAGCTCCTTGGTAGACTTGAATCCCATGCCTCTTACCGCTGTTTGCGGAAGCGCTATCGTGCCGAATCCCACGAGTACCCAGAACGAGATAAGCGTGCCCGGCTTATAAACGGCTGTAAGGTTGTCATATACATCAGGAAGATTCTGCGCAAGTGAAACGTCGATTGCTCCCAATCCGCCGCCTGCCTTAAGTATGAAGAAAATAAACAGGAATGTTCCGATGCACATGATGATGCCCTGAACAGTATCAGTAATAACTACCGCGCTGAATCCGCCGATAGCCGTATATGCGACAACTACAAGGGCAAATATGGCAAGCGATACTTTGTAATCCAGACCTGTGATAGACTGGATGAGAGTAGCGCCGCCCGTAAACTGTGAAATCATCTGTGCGATGAAGAACACTACCATCAAAAGGCTTGTGACTATGACGAGAATATCGCTCTTGTATCTTGCCTTAAGATATCCTGCTACTGTGACAGCGCCCGTTCTTCTCGAAACGAGAGCGAGCTTGTTTCCGAGGACGCCGAGAGTAAGGAACGTGACAGGAACCTGTATGGCCGCAACCCATGCCTGAGCATATCCGTATGTCATGGCTGCCGCGCCCGGACCCGACACAAATGAGCTGACCGAAGTATATGTAGCCATGGTTGTCATGGCGAGGATAAGACCCGTCATATTTCTTCCGCCGATAAAGTAATTCAGCTCACTTCCGAGCTTTGAGTTTTTTGATTGTCTGTTTGAAACTACAAGACCGATAACAATATTTAAAATAAGATACAAAATAAGTACAGCAAGTATAATAATCTGATTTTTAGTCATCGCAATCCACCTCACTTTCAGCTTGCTCCCCGGCAAGTCCGATGTTTGAATCTGCGCTTGAGTCCGCAATTGAATCTGCACTTAAATCTGCGTTTGAGTCTGTAATCGAATCCGCACTTGAATCCGGCTTCATTTCGGATTTTACTCCTGCATTCGATTCGGCTGTCAATTCCGCATTCGATTCGGCTGCCAATTCGGCTGTCAATTCTGCTTCGTCGTCATATTCGAAATCCTTAAAAACAAACTTCAAAAGGACGCATACGCCTACGATGGCAATGACTATCGTACCGAGAACCGATACAGAAAACCATGCCGGCATGCCGAGAAAATAAGTGCCGCTGCCATTTAGCAGAAATGCCGTGATAACGTGCCACAGACAGCACAGGACGGTAACGATGAGTGTACCCTTGATTTCACGGATACACTGGTTGTGTTTTTCTTGATTTGTCATATTAATTTTTCCTTTCTAAGGGTTGCGCAGAGCCTATTCTCTTGAACACCCTCACGAAAATCAGAATAACATAATATTATTTTTAATGCAATGCACTATAATCAAAATGTCGCGGTTTTCTGCGGAATCACACCGTTTGCGATTTTCTGTTTCTGAAATACGAAAGTGTCTGTTTCAGGGCGTCATCCTTTTTTATGCCTGCCAAATGAAGCTTGTGAGAGTAATCAAGCATTTCTGAAAATGACGGACCCGGCTTTATGCCTGCATCTATCAGATCAGAACCCTGTACCTCGGGAAGCTTCATCATTTCACGATAAATTCTTAGACGGTCAAGCAGAAATTTTTCGACTTTTTCATCCGGCTCCAGGTCGCCGCTTGCCTGATAATCGGCTAATGCAAGATATATCAAAGCTTCCGGATCGTCAGAATCGTCATACAAGTGATTTGTTTTCTTTATTGACGAGCCGGCATTTGCCATTACATTTGGCTTCATATGATATAGAACGAGATTTTTTACCGTCGCGATAATTTTCTTTTCACTTGTGAATCGGCAAAGAAAACTTTCGGATATCGGAACGCCCGTCTTTTCATGATCATATGAATGAATCACGCCATTTATCTCCTGCGAAGACACGCTCTTGCCAAAATCATGAACAAGAGCGGCAAGCATGAAAATGAACGGGTCGGAAACTTTGTCTCTGTATGCGGCAGCCTTATCTAAAATAAGCATCGTGTGATTCCATACGTCACCTTCTGGGTGAAATGCAGGATTTTGTCTTTCACCCATAAGTGCTTCAAGTTCCGGAAACCAAAATGAAAGCTGATGAAGCCTTCTCAGTTCCCAAAAGAAACGTGAAGGATTCGGAGACTTGAGGAGAGCTTTTTTCATTTCATCAAAGACTCTTTCCCTTGCGAGACCGGAAAGATCCATACTACTCATAACACTTGCCGTATCATCGTCAATTTCAAACATAAATCTTGCGGCAAATTGTGCGGCGCGAAGAACTCTGAGCGGATCTTCGGCAAAAGAAACGGGATCTATAAGCCGGATCACACCGTCATAAATATCTTTTTCGCCTCCAAAATGATCCACAAGCTCACCTGAGAGAATATCCAGCATGAGTGCGTTCATTGTGAAATCCCTGCGCCTTGCTGCAGCTTCAGTTCCGAGATAAGGATCGATATAAATCTCGAAATCACGATGGCCTCTTTTAGACGAAACCTCTTTAATATTTTCGCTCATCAATGCTTTTTTCCCATTCTCATCAGGCAATACAGCTTTTTCGCGCCTTGGCATGGCTATATCTATATCATATCCCTTAATGCCGTATATGCCAAAAGAAGCTCCGTAGCTTGTGACCTCGCCGAGACCTGAGAGAATCTCTTTTAGTTTTTCGGGTTCAATATTGTGAACCTCAATATCAATATCCTTAGATAAAATACCCATCAAGCTGTCTCTCACAAATCCGCCGGCAAAATACGCACGGCCGCCGGACTCCGAGACCGCTTTCGCTATCTTTCTTGCCATTATTAAATTCTTGGAGTCATTCATGTTGTTCATGCCATTTCCTTTGCGTTATCTCTGAGATTTTTTTTCATGGTTTTGAAATAAGCTATGCTCATAAATATCAATGTCACAACCCAGCTGACGCTGTAGACCGCCATGAGATTTTCAAGTGTATTAAAATGCGGAAATACAAGATATACCCAGATGAGCCTCGTGCCGCATATTCCAAGAACGCATATCAGTGCCGGCACAAATGACTTTCCTATTCCTCTGAGTGCGCCTGACATAAGGTCTATTATAATATTCAGGACTTCAAAGCCGAGAATGTATTTCATTCTTATCCCGCCAAGCTCTATGATCTCAGAATCCGTGGTAAATACAGACATGAGAGGTCTGTAGAAAATTATAAATATCGTACAAACTATCATTGTGACGACGATATCAAGCGCCAATGATGTACGGACGACTTTTCTGCATCTTTTCCAGTTTCTTGCTCCGAAATTCTGACCGACAAATGTCATGCATGCCTGCGTGAAGCTGTTTAAGACAAAAAATGCGTAATATTCGAAGTTGAGTGCCGCAGCGGAGGCTGAGATTACTTTTGTGCCTAGTTTATTTAGGCCGGATTGTATACAAACATTCGAGAATGAAAATACCATTCCCTGGATGCTTGCCGGGATGCCGATTTTGATAATCTCAAAAAGTATCTCTCTATTTATACTGAGCTTCTTTAGCTGCAATTTTATGACGCCATCTTCATGTCTCAAAAGGTGCATAAGACTCATCGAACTGATGATATTTGAGATAGTTGTGGCTATTGCGACGCCTGCCACGTCCAGGCCGCATACAACGACAAAGAATATATTGAGTATCACATTTGTAATTCCGGCAATTACGAGGATAATGACCGGTCTTACGGTATCGCCGACACTTCTCATGATAGACGCCTCGAAGTTGTAAATTGTGATGAATGGCAGCCCGAGAAAATAGATTCTCAGATAGAGCGTCGCCTTGCCAATTATCTCTTCCGGCGTGGATATGAGATTCAGAATAGGTATCGCAAATACTATGCCTATGATCATAATAATGATGCCGCTGATAAGCGCCGTCAGAAATGCCGTATGCACAGCATCATTCGCAAGTTTGTCATCTTTTTTTCCTATAGCCTTTGAAATGACTACGTTTGAGCCGATTGAAAGACCCACAAGAAGATTTAGCATCAGATTTATGATTGATGATGTCGAACCTACGGCAGCAAGCGAATCACTGCCGGCAAATCTTCCCACGACTGCCACGTCAGCAGAATTAAAAAGCTGCTGAACTACATTTCCTATCGCAAGAGGAATTGCAAATATCAAAATTTTATCCCACAACGAACCGCTAAGCATATAGCGCGGATCTTTATTTGCCGCCTTAATCACTTAATCACCCTCTTTAAAAATTAAAATTCTCTCTCTCTTTTCTACTTTCTTTTTCCTTTATTTCGTCTCTTGGCACTTCTGCCGCTATAATGTTTCTTCCTTCCGCCATCGAAGTTTTCTGTTCTGCGACTATCCCTCATCTGATGCCTTTTTCCGTCTGCCGACTTGCTTTTGCGTTTGTCTTTTACTTGGCGGTTTCCGCCGTCCGGTGCCTGTCTCTCGTTCATGCCCTTCGAACTTTTTTTCGAAAAGTTTTTCTCACCGTCTTCTTGTCTGCTTCTTGCAGTCGGCTGATTGCGTCTCTTTTCTCTTTGGATTTTCCTGCGTTCCTTATGCTTTTCATCCGAGCCGCGATTCTTGCTCTTTCTCCCGCTTTTTTCGGCGAGCTCGACTGATATGCCGCGTCCCTTCAGCATTATTCTTTGGATATTGTCCAAGACCTCATCCACATATGCCTTTGGGATGTCGACAAATGAGAAATTTCCGTGAAGCTCTATCGTGCCGATCATGCGGCCGGGAAGCGAAGTGTGAGAAGCTATCAGCTTCACGATATCCTTTTCCTTGATATCGTCCTTTCTTCCGGCATTTACAAAAAGACGCTTCATATCAAGCTTGTTATATGAAAAATATTCCTCATCAAAGTCTGCAAGCTGATAATTTCTGTCGTTTATCTCAGAAAAAGCCTCAGAAAATAATGCGGCAGCTATGCGAGTACGCACAACAGTATCTTTTTCGAGTTCACTCACAGTATCTTTTTCAGATTTACTTCTTACAAGCTCTTCGATTTCATCTATAAGATAGACATACTTTTCGGCTGACCCATCAATCACCATATCTGCGATTTTTTCTTTGGCAGCATTCATTCTTGCCGCATGAACCTCGCTTATCTTCGGAGGATACTCGCGTGATATGTCAGAGCCGGTATAACGCATGATATCGCGAAGCTTATACATTTCGCGGCCAAATACAAATGAATATGCCTTGCCTGTATTTCCGGCTCTTCCGGTCCTGCCGATTCTGTGTACATATTGTTCCGGGTCTTCGGGAATGTCATAATTAAATACAGCCTGCACTCCGCTCACATCAATGCCTCTTGCGGCAATATCGGTTGCCGCGAGTACTTGCGTGATGCCGCGGCGAAATTTGTTCATCACACGCTCACGCTCTTTTTGAAGCATATCCCCGTGAAGTGCGTCTGCCGCATATCCGCGGTCCGAAAGGACCGACATGACTTGATCGACCTTGCGCTTTGTATTGCAAAACACAAGGCTTAGCTTATATCCGTTTACATCTATAAGTCTGCACAAAAGCTCAGCCTTTGAGTCCTCACGCACTTCTATATAGCATTGCTCGGTAAGATCCGCAGTCATATTTTCAGAGGCGATATGAATATATTTTGGATCATGCTGGTATGCCTTTGCAATCTCTTTGATCTCGTCGGGCATTGTCGCAGAGAAAAGCATTATCTGACGCTCATCGGGAATATCCTCAAGGATTGTGTCGATATCTTCTCTAAAGCCCATGTTCAGCATCTCGTCGGCCTCGTCGAGTACAAGCATTTTCAGGTCATGAAGCTTTAAAGTACGTCTTCTCATATGGTCCATTATTCTTCCCGGAGTGCCGATGATAATCTGCGGCTTTTTCTTGAGAGCCATTATCTGATGCTCTATATTTTGGCCGCCGTAGATTGCGAGAATCCTGATTGACTGAGTATATCTTGTGAGCTTTCTCATCTCTTCGGCAACCTGAGACGCAAGCTCTCTTGTCGGGCACAACACAAGGACTTGCGGGCTCTTAGAGTACGGATCTGTCATCTCGATCGCCGGGATGCCGTAAGCGCAGGTCTTGCCTGTTCCGGTCTGTGCCTGACCGATTATGTCTCGTCCTTCCATAACCACAGGAATACTCTCTTCCTGTATAGGAGTCATTTCGACAAATCCCATATCAGAAACGGCCCTGAGTATATCTTCCGAGACATTTAATTCATCAAATTTCATATATAAAAAATTTCCTTCCTACAGTTATTTTAAGCATTTTGCAGCTTCTGATCATTTTAGATTTTCTCTGATCATTTTGATCGCTGCTTTCGTTTTTATCGATTCAAATAAGTTTTTATCCATTCAAATAATATTTAAGACCGGCCCTCAGTCTTCAGCTGGCGCCGAATACTGAAAGCCGGTAGGATTTTCCGGTTTATTATTTATTACTGATTTTCTCTTCTCCACACGATATAATCATCGTAGGTTGAAAGCCTGTCGATAAGACCGTCAGGAGTGATCTCCATGATGCGGTTTGCGATAGTATTTATAAATTCATGGTCGTGCGAAGCGAAAAGAACGTTGCCCTTAAAGTCGATAAGGCCGTTGTTTACGGCGGTGATGGACTCTAAGTCGAGATGGTTTGTAGGCTGGTCGAGAATAAGTATATTTGCGCCAAAGAGCATCATCCTTGAGAGCATGCATCTTACTCTTTCGCCTCCTGAGAGAACCTTGACCGGCTTATATACATCGTCGCCTGAAAACAGCATCCTTCCAAGGAAACTTCTCATGAATGTCTCCGTAGTCTCTTCCGTATACTGGCCGAGCCACTGGACGAGGTTGAGGTCGACTCCGTCGAAAAATGAATTGTTGTCAAGTGGGAAATAAGACTGGCTTGTGGTAGTTCCCCATTTATATGATCCCTCATCAGGCTCCATCTCGCCTGTGATAATCTTGAAGAAAATGGTATTTGCCAGTTCATTTTCGCCGACAAATGCAATCTTGTCGCCCTTGTTCAGTCTGAATGAAATGTTGTTCAGAATCTTCACTCCGTCTATAGTCTTGCTGAGATTTTCAACTGTCAGAAGTTCTTTTCCGGCTTCTCTGTCCATGGTGAATCCGACGAAAGGATAACGGCGCGAAGACGCAGGCATCTCTTCTATCGAGAGCTTGTCGAGAAGCTTTCTTCTTGCTGTAGCCTGCTTTGACTTTGATTTGTTTGCGGAGAAGCGCTGTACAAATGACTGGAGTTCCTTTATCTTGTCTTCTCTTCTCTTGTTTTGATCCTTGATCATCTTTTGCATCAGCTGGCTTGACTGATACCAGAATTCGTAATTGCCCACATACATGGTAATCTTGCCGTAGTCAACGTCTACAATATTTGTGCATACGGTATTTAAGAAATGTCTGTCGTGAGATACTACGATAACGAGCGAAGGACAATCGAGCAAAAAGTCCTCGAGCCATTCGATAGCTGCGATGTCAAGGTGGTTTGTAGGCTCGTCGAGAAGGATGATCTCAGGATTTCCGAAAAGCGCCTGCGCGAGAAGTACCTTTACCTTTTCCTTTGCTGTGAGCGTGGACATCTGATCATAAAGAATGTCCTGAGAAAGTCCGAGTCCCTGGATGAGACGGCTCGCATTTGAGTCGGCTTCCCATCCGTCAAGCTCGGCAAACTCACCCTCAAGCTCAGACGCTCTTATGCCGTCTTCATCTGAGAAATCCTCCTTCGCATAAAGTTCTTCCTTTTCCTTCATAATTTCGTAAAGGCGTGCATTTCCCATGATAATGGTATCCAAAACAGTATATTCCTCATATGCGAAGTGGTCCTGCTTGAGTACCGACATACGCATCTCAGGCGGATAGCTCACGCTCCCCGTAGAAGGCTCAAGATCGCCCGAAAGGACTCTCAGAAAGGTGGTCTTTCCGGCACCGTTTGCTCCGATAATGCCGTAGCAGTTTCCCGGATTAAATTTGAGATCGACATCCTTAAAAAGCGGCTGACCGCTGAAATTTACGCTTACGTTTGTTACTGTGATCATTTATCATTATCCCCCGAATTTTAATTTTAAAAATAATATTTTGCCCGAAAAGCACAGCGGAAAGCATACATGCAATCTGCTGCCTTTTTCGATAATTTCGAACACATCTTTTACAGTATACACTATAAAAAGGGGAATGGCAAAGCCATTCCCCGCAAACATAAGCATTATTTAGTATTTTTTGTCTGTCATATAAAGTATTGCCTGCCATATAAAGCTTATGCATGACTTTTTTAGTTTCGCTTTGGCCTCGCTTAGGTTTCACTTAGGTTTTGCCCAGGCTTCGCTAAGATTTTGCCCGGACTTTTTCTTAGGATTTCGCAGCAGCGTCCTTACTTTCGCCCTGTGCGGCGTCTCCGTTTTCGCCCTGTGCGGCATCTTCACTTTCTGCCGGTGCGAATTTTTTGTTGAAGCGCTCGATGATCGTAGCCATTTCTGCACGAGTTGCCTCGCCCCTTGCCGCAAGCGTCGTCTCTGTTCTGCCTGTTATGAAGCCTTCGGCATTCGCCCACTTTAAGGCATCAAGAGCATAATTTGAAACCTGATCTGAATCGGCATATTTTGATAAATCTACTGATGCTGATACATCATAATTTTTGAACTTCGCATATCTGTAGAGCATTGCGGCGATCTGTTCGCGCGTAATGCTGTTTGCAGGAGCGAATCTGTCCTGTGAGATACCTTTTACGATTCCGTTCTCGGATGCCCAGCAAACCGCATCATAATACCAACTGCCGTATGTCACGTCTGTGAAGGCTGATTTTGAATCGGTCTTAGGACTTCCGGCATCGCGGTAGAGAATCGTGGCAAGCATCGCACGGTTGAGTGTTCCGTTTGGATTAAATAATGTATCAGAAACGCCATTCATGATATTGTTCTTATATACATATGCAACAGCGTCCTTTCCCCAATGCGAGGAAATGTCTGTAAATGGTGTACCGCCGGATGTCGTATCTTCCGGATTTGGTGTGACATCGGTGCCGTCATCTGTCTTATGTTCAACACCTTGCGTGCCTTCAGGAGCTTCTCCATCGTAAACAAGAGTCATGGATATAATCTGTGATGGACTTCTTGATCCGGCAGGAGCAACTCCGCCTTCCTTCTTAAATTGACTTTCTGATACGCCAAATACGAGTCTGTAATTTGTTGATCTGTATGCCTTGCTTCCGAGAGCATTTATATTTTCTTCCGTAAGTGCTTCATCCGTGTCGCCGACACGTCCCGAATTCCATGTGATGGCAACGCCTGCCGGAACTACGGTCGCAGTGCCCTCTGCGTCGAAATAATATCTCATCGTCTGAATATCTTCATATGTCGGATATGATTTTGCATACGGACCGTCAGAGCAATTAAATACGAGATATGAGCCTGATTCCCAGTAATTTTTTATGCCTGCTTCTTCGAAGAGGTCGTCAAGTGTAACTAATTCAGTAGCTACGATCGCATTCCATCCTTCATTCTTTGCATAAAGATAAGGGAATATGCCTGTAGTCAGAATCGCTTCGATTTCTGATTCGGAAAATTCTTTTATAAGCTTAGGTGTGCCGTCATTGCCATTTTGCAGATATACAGAGAACATGATCTTTTCATTGTCAGTTCTTTGCGATGTGCCGCCACCGCCTGAGCCTGAAGACGACGCATTAAGCGAAACAAGTATCGGTGTGCCGAATGCGACAGTTGTGTCATCCGTATCCTCATCAAGATATACCGGGATAAATGTGCCCGCTTTTGCGGTATATCCACTCTTTGAAACCTTATAATAATAAGTCTCTCCGAGGATTATAGGATATGATCCGTCTTCGGATTTTTTAACAGTCTCACCTTGTGAATTTCCCTTTCTCACTTCAACAGTCGAATCGGAAGGAGTCGGTTTAATATTTATCGGCTTGGTGATCAGCGCTCCGTCTTCGGTTTCAGCATTTGACGAAACCTTTGCAAGACCGCTCACCCACATTTTTCCTGCACCGCCGTCTACAGTACTTCTAAGTTCTTTCTCGCCGAGAGTTTCATTTTGACTGCTGTCCTTCACAGACCATGCAATGATCATCTTGTCAAGGCTGTAGTCAGCGCAATCTGCTGTACTTGTGAACCCGTCTGCTGACGCAAATGTCACATCCTTAAGAAGCTTTCCCTTGCCATACATAAGCTCGAGATCTTCTACGGTGATTCCCGTGACAGAATATTTGACTTCCGTACCTTTCTTCATCATCGACATATCCTTTGTAGTAGGATATTTTTGAAGCTCTTCAAGCGAATATGAAATGTCATTGTAGGTAAGTACTCCGGCTTCGGTAGTGATATTTGTCACCCCACTTGCCCACAGCTTTCCTGCACTGCCGTTTACGGCACTTCTAAGAGTGCCCTCCTCAAGCTGCTCTGTGCCACTATTATCCTTTATGCTCCAGGCAAGCATTACGTCATCTGACCAGCTGTAATCGGAATTTGAGACAGCAGCCGTATAACCGTCTGAGCTGGTAAATGTAACCTTAGCCACAGAAGAGTTGTCTGAAAGCTTTTCGATTATGTCCTTTGCGGTAATGCCGGTCACAGTATATTCTGAGGTGCCTGACTTAGTTGTTCTTGTGAATGTCTTTGTAGTTTCATATTCTTTGAGATCATTTAATGAATACGTCTTTGAATCTACAGTAACTGCAGCCTTTTCTGTCTTTAAAGTGTCGATAACAGACTCACTTAAAACTGCGGAATCGGCATTAGCTGCCACAAAGTGAAGTTTTCCGTCCGAAATGAGCTCTTTGCCCGAGCTGTCCTTTGAACTGTATGCGATCATGATATTGTTCCAATCATGATCCTTATTATAAAGCTTTTGGGACTGATCCCCGTTCAGAGCCTCCACTGCTATGCAATCTTCGCCATAATACTTCAGCAGATCAGCAACCGTTATGCCTGTATATGTACGTGTAGTTTGCGCAGAATCTTCGGTTACCTTTAACTCCTTAGATGTCTTGTGAGCCTCAATCTGAAACATAGAAAGCTTATCTGCATTAAGATTAAGAACGGCATTTTCCTCAGGAGTCCTTACTGTGAGCGATTGGACATTGCCCCACAGTCTGTTTCCGCTAAAGGAACCCTTGTAGTCTGCACTTTTCATGTAATTGCTGTCTTCACGACATCCTTCAAAGTCAGACTTTGATATACCTGTGCAGAATCTGAGATTACCGCTGAAATATACAGAATTATCCAGTAGATTATAGAGTGCGTCCCATAAGTTTTCGTCTTCACGTGTTTGATAACCGAGATTACCGCTTTCATATTCCAATGCGATTACTGCAGGAGCGGATTGTTCCTGTGCATCGTCATTTACGGCATATAAATTGTCTTTCCTTACGCCTCCGTAGAAGTATCCGTCTTCCTGATCATTGTATACAAAACTAAATGTAGGAATGGCTCCTTTCTCATTCGGGGAGCTTCCCAAATCGTCAACAGCAACTATATAGTCGTCGTCTGCAGGAAGGATACCCAGAATATATTCAAAAATCATTGAAACGCGTACGAACTTGCTGACAGCGACCATTCTCCATGTGTCTTCCTTTTGGAACATGTATGCCACTTTGCCGTTCTCAGTATATTTATTTAGGTCTTTCCACGTAATATCGGCAATAGGTGTGATTTTGCCTGTCGTTCCTACCTGTGCGTTTATTTTGAGTGCGACATCGTCGGATCCCACATATTCTGCGCTAAGCTCGGCATTTTTCTTTACATTGTATGATACCTGCATGCCGTCATATATCTGACGATTACCTTCTGTATCCTTTCTTCCGTCTGCACGTGTTACGACGCTGCCGTTTTCGGTAAAGCCTTTGAGCCAATAACCGTCGGCAGGCTTGCCTATCTTAATTGTAAGGACGGTATTTTCTTCAAGAGTTACAGTTCCTTCGACCTTTTCTTCACCGTTATAGACTTCAATGGAGCCCTCGCCGGCGTCCGGCTCCTTGACGGTTACAGAGAATTTTGCTCTGTCGTCAGCAGCACTCTGAAAATACAAAACAGGCGCTCTGTCTGATATATTCTTAAAGTAAATACTCTTTTCGCTTAAAAGTGTATACAGTGAATCGTTTGTGCCGGTGATTTTCCCGTATACGCTGAATGTCTTGTCTGCGCCAAAAGATGTAGCGTCATTTCCTGATTTGTTCCATCCCAGGGCATTGTCTGCGCAGCTGTTTTCAAGAAAGTACGAGTTGATTACCGTGCCGCCTTCGTTTGTTGCAGCGGCTCCGCCCGAATATGTTACGTTACTTGAGTAAGTATAACCCTTAAATATACAATTTGATACCGTTCCGCCGACATTATATCCCACGATGCCGCCCGCACGTCTGTACGCATTGTGTATATTCGCTTTGCTGATGCACGACTCGACAGTACCTGTATTTTCACCCGCGATGCCGCCTGTACCTCTGGTGCCGCCACCGCCGTTTGCCTCGATAGTGCCTTCAGAATAGCAAGCTGTGATAGTTCCGTAATTGTGTCCGGCAATACCCGCGCCGCATCTGTAAGTATTTATATTTACATATACCGATACATTGCTTATATTTCCGTAATTCAGGCCAAAGAGAGCATTTGCTTCATTTCTCTTTCCGCTGCCGCCCGAATATTCGGTCCCGCCGATATAAAGATTTGTGATCTTGTGACCTACTCCGTCAAAATTGCCCTTAAAGGTATGCGTCTGAGAAGCATTCAGTGCTACTCCATTATCTGGGCAGTATGCCTGACCTATCGGCGTCCATGGCTTTGTCTCTCCGCCAAGCTTAATATCTGCCGTAAGGTAGAAGGTTAAGCCTTCTGCGGCATTTCCGGCATTGACATATGAAGCCAAAAGATAAAGCTCGTCCGCTGTGCTAATGGAATAATATCCCGACGAAGGTGCCTTATACTTTTGATTTACAACTTCATCATAAAGTGTGCTCATCGTATCCGTCTGTGTATAGACCGGAAGTGAAGCGGTATCGGAAGGCTGCACCGCAAATGAAGTTGTTGTAAATGACATGGAAAATACCATCACAAGTGTCAAAAGCAAAACAACAATTTTTCTCGTCTTTCTTAGCAATTAATTCACATCCTTTCGTAAAAATCATAAATAACTAAAATTCAACAAGAACAACTTATTTTTTTATATTCGCACTGTAGTTAGTGAGAACAGTCGCAAGAAGACTTCTTGGTGCGTAGTCCTGCGGATTTGACATAGCATTCTTCGCGCCTGTATAAAGACCGGCGGTAAGAGCCCAAAGTGCCTCTGACTGCGCCCATTCGGAGAATGCGCCGTGCTCGAGATTTATATCCTCCTCATAAGTTACATCCACTCCTGATTTCTGTGCAAACCTATAAAGGAATACAGCCGCCTGCTCTCTCGTGACAGGTGTGTTTGGAGAGAATGTATTTGCTGATGTACCGAGAGTAATTCCATTTTCTACAGCCCAATATACAGCTTTCTTGTACCAGCTTTGTGTAAGATCGACAAACTTGCCGCTGTCTCTTACCTGCGGCTGACCCGCAAGTCTGTAGATGACTGTCACAAACATCGCTCTTGTCATCGATACGTCAGGTGAGAATGTGGTATCGGACGTTCCGTTGAAATATCCCTTGTTGTAACAATTTTCAACTGCGCTGTAGTAGCTGTCTGTCACATATACGTCGCTGAAAGGCAGGAATTGCGAAATAGCGGCATTTCCTGCAAACGAGTCGAAGCATGCTTTTCCGTCGTAATCTTTGTTTTCTCCTGTGCTGTTTGGAGAATGTGAGTGAGCGCAAATTGTTCCGCCGCTCGCAACTACAGGACCGTCTATAACCTTTACCTTATGGTCGGTCTGACACATGAGCTTTCCTGAAGTCATAGTCACCTTGTCAGCACTGATGACAGAGACGTTGTCTGTGTCTGTACGTCCTCTCAGAGTACCGCCGCTGATAAGTATCTCCGAACCGTTTGCGTAGATTGTGCCGCCTGCCATTCCGAGGAGATTTTCCTTAAATACCGTAAGCGTACCGCTTCTGAGCTCGAGAACACTTCCCGCTTTTTCTACATAAACCGATGTATTTCTTATGGCTGCGGCTGCATAGATTTCGCCGTCACCGTTTAGGAGAAGATTTCCTGAAACCCTTATGCAAGGCTGGGCATTTCCGGATTCTGTCGCGCGGCTGATGAATTCCGATCTGCCGCTCGTAGTGAGCGTACAACCGTCGCCAAGTGTCAGCATGGTAGTTTCACTGCCGATGTTTGTATCCTTGATCGTGAGCTTTACATTCTTTCCGGCTTTGATTGAAAGTGAATCAAATCCGTCGTCTCCGCCGTTTGAACCGTCAAGAACTACATTCAGTCCGTCTGCGATCGTAATTTCTCCTGACGAGAACCATGCGATATGATAGGTTCCATCCTTCTTTATGCTTTCTCCGCCCTTTACGAGGATCTGTCTGTAAACTGCATTTATCGTAATATCCTTTTCAGCGAGCCTGTAATCCGGCCAATAACCCTCAAATCCTGCCTTTGCAGGAACTGCCGGTTCCTTTATCTTGTCGCTTGTCTTTTTAAATGTCTGCTGTGAAACTACTGCTCCGTCAGCCTTAAATGTGACAGTATAAGAATCCTTCTTTTCCTTGGAGAATGTCTTTTCCTGCGGACGCGTAAATGTCGGAACAGATCCCGAAGAAGTTCCTGTCTTTACATTTCCTGAATTTCCGATATCGCCGCCCTTGTATGTGCTGGTAAATCCGCTGCCTGTCGAGACAGTTCCTGAATTTGTGCAATTTGCTATCGTCAGGAATTGCGCATATCCTACGATTCCGCCCACAGCGGCATTATATGCAGTGCATGAGGATGATACATTTCCGAGATTTACGGAATCCGTGACAGCCGAATAATTTTTCGCTGCGGCATATCCAGCGATACCTCCGCAATATCTGTCGGCTGCTTTTACGTTTGCACTGTTCTGGCACTTGGAGATCTTTCCCGAAAGCTTTCCTATGATTCCTCCCGTAGAATAAGTTCCAGATCCCGTAGTAGAAATATTTCCGTAATTTGCACATGAAGTAATGGAATCAATGCCGGAATCAGATACGCCTACGATGCCGCCCGCACCTGACTTTGAGGTAATGTCAGCGACATTATAGCAATTTGAAACAGCCGCGCCGTCACTTGTATAAGCAGCTATACCTCCCGCATGCGTGCCCTGTGCCGTGACGCTTGCGAAATTTGTGCATCCCGAAATACTGCCGCCCGACATATTTGCAGCTATACCTGCCGCATATGATGAATTTGAGCTGCTCTTTATCTCGCCGTAAACATTTACATTCTTTATGTTTGCGTCCGTGCAGCATCCAAAAAGACTCGCATAACTTGTATCCGTGTCTATCAAAAGATCGTAGATCGCATATCCCTGTCCGTCGAAGGTACCGCTAAACGACTTATTTGCGGTAGAACCAATCGGAGTCCATACTCTTTGTCCTGCTGTACCGTCTGTATTTTCAAGTGAGATGTCTTTTCCGAGCTGAATGGTAACATTTTTGAAGGTAACGCCGCTCTTGTTTACAAGATAAGCGACGCCCGCAAGCTGTTCCGGCGTGGTTATCGTATATACTGATTTCTTTGTGCCCTTTGTATACCAGTCAGTGTCGATATTATTTATCCATTGCTTTTTCTGAGTCTTTCGTGTAACGGAAATATTTACATTTTCCGTGCCGGTAACTGTAAATGTACCGTCGTTGTTTTTGGTCGTTCCCGGAACTGAATTGATATAACCTTCCGTATATTCGAGATTGAGATCTTCAGGTGTCGCGTCCTTATAACCATATGTCTTTATGGTGAGGACATTTCCTTCCACAACTGTGTCGCCTGTATTTAAAATCTCATTTTCTACATAGACAAATCCCGAATCTTTTGTTACATATCCGCTTCTTGAGACCGAAACATAATAGTCACTGTTCTGCGGAATAGAGATAGTAACCTTCTTGAGCTTCTTGAATACAGCGGAAACTGTCGAATTTCCCGTAGCCGTGAAATAATCTGCGCTGATTGCCTTTCCGTTTACAGTAAAATAGCTTAGCGTATAACCCGGATCGGCTGTATATTTGAGTGAGATCGTAGACCCGTAGGTAGCAGTTGTTTTTGCGCCTTCAACGCTTATCGTGCCGCCGGTCGCTTGCTTGACGCTTATGCTGCAGTCTCCTCCGCTGACTCCTGCCTGGTACCAGAGGATCGGATAACCGTTGTTTATGCCTGCGGTGTCAGCGACATATACATCCCCATTTTTGTTTAGGATATTCAGAGCCTTTTCGCTCTTCAGCTCGGACTCTGTCATTTCCGTAATATCAAGAGTGACCTTCTTCGTGAGACCGAGATAATAAGCAGGATTGTCCGGATCATCGCCTGTTCCCTTCAGATAACAGGTGTCGAGTACCTCATATGTGCCGACGTCGTGACAGCCGATAGATCTTCCTCTCTTATTTCCGTTTGAATTTATAGTTCCGATATTGTAGCAGCTGTAGATGTTCAGAGACTGGTTTGATCCCACGATACCGCCTGCCGGACATGCGTAAGTAGTATCGACATAACCGGTGTTGTAGCAATTTCTTATGACACCGGTACCCCAGCCTGAACCTACGATGCCGCCGATGCCTTTTGAGTCTGTATTGTAAATGCTTGCGTAATTTGAACAATTTTCTATAATAATGCCGTTGTTTGTCTTGTCTACACGCCCTACAATTCCGCCGACCATTCTTCTGCCCTTGATATATCCGCTCTTAAGGGTAAGGTTTCTGACTGCCGGCTGCCATCCGTTTTCAAAGTCAGTAGTTAAATAATCGGCATTGTCATTTTTGCCGCCGAGATATCCGACTACGCCCACAGCCATACTGTAAGGGAAGCCTTTTTCGGCATATCTGTCGCAATAAAGGTTTGTAATACTGTGGCCGAGGCCGTCGATAACACCATTGAACCTTGTATCAAGAGTCAGGCAGTCGCCTGTCTTTTCCTTAGGAATCATCGGATATTTGCCGCCGATAGGGGTATAATTCGGGCCTGACCAAGAAGTTCCGTTGAACTTTCCGCCCATATCGAGATCAGCCGTAATGTAGAATGTCGTATAAGCAAAGTCGATCTTGCTGACATAAACAGTATCGGAGACATTTCCGCCTGCTGCGCCTACGAGCATGACATTGTGAATAGGAATGCTCACAAGATATGATTTGTCGCCGATAACCTTCGGACATGTCGGGTCGACCATGCCGTTTACAAGAGCGGCTATCCCGGCAAACTGGGCAGGCGTGGAAATGTAATATTCGGTCTTTCCGGGAACATACCAGGAAATGTCAACCGTTCCGTCCCAAGGCTCGCTCTGAAGCTCCGCCGCATCAGCTTCAACGGCAGTTTCCGTCTGAGTTTCTGACGCATCGGCAGAAGCCTGCGGTGAAGAAACTTGCGTCACAGAAGTATCAATCGATGTCTGTGTCACAGAAGCAAAGGCCGTTGACGGAATCATGGCAAACAGCGTCAAAACAGACAGCAGTAAGGCCAGCGTCTTCCTAATCTTTTTCATTCTGTCTCCTCCTTAAAAATTCATTCATAAAACGTCCGTAAATCATCATTCTGCATGAAAATTATTATCAATCTGTCTGTGCGATATTATCATTTATCAATCTGCTCATTTGATATTATTC
>CAVCIY010000029.1:0-24156 GCA_963602445.1 Lachnospiraceae bacterium
GCACGCAGTCAAAGCCCATATCACCTGGACGAGCCAATCCCATGACAGCGTTCAGATTTGCTCCGTCATAATAGCACAAGCCGCCTGCTTCATGTACAATACGGGTAATTTCTCCAATGTTCGGATCAAACAGACCGACGGTGTTTGGATTGGTCAACATCAGGCCAGCGGTGTCCTCACCGACAGCCGCCTTTAACGATTCAGATTTGCTCCGTCATAATAGCATAAGCCGCCTGCTTCATGTACAAGGCGTGTGATCTCGAGTATATTTTCGTCAAAGATTCCTACAGTATTTGGATTTGTGAGCATCAAACCTGCCGTGTCGTCGCCGAGCGCTGCCTTAAGTGCTTCAAGGTCTACGCATCCGTTTGGCGCGGAAGTGATATTTACTACTTCAAAGCCGCACATAACCGCAGTTGCGGGATTTGTACCGTGAGCCGAGTCAGGGATGATAATCTTTGTACGCTTTGTGTCTTTGCGCTTGTCATGATATTGCTTTATGAGCATAACGCCTGTAAATTCGCCGTGGGCTCCTGCTGCCGGCTGAAATGTCATATCATCCATTCCGCTGATCTCACACAGATATGTTTTTGCCGTATCAAGTACCTTGCGGCATCCCTTCACCGCATCCTTCGGAGCAAGCGGATGAGTGCCCGTAAATCCCGGAAGTGCAGCCATTTCTTCATTTATGCGAGGATTATATTTCATCGTACAAGAGCCGAGCGGATAAAATCCGCTGTTTACTCCGTGAACTCTCTTGCAAAGTTCTGTAAAATGACGTGACAGATCTGTCTCGCTGATTTCCGGAAGCTTAGGAGCCTCAGCTCTTGCAAGATTTTCGGGTACCGCCGTCATCTCCACATCACAAGGCGGAAGAAGACTCATACCGCGGCCGGGTACACTCTTTTCAAATATCAGCTTCATGCGAGCACCTCCCGTACAATTTCTGCAGTCTTGTCGATAGCTTCCTTTGAAACCTTTTCAGTGCAGCACCAAAGGATGCCGCCTTCTACAGGAAGGCCTCCGAGGATGCCTGCATCATCAAGAGCTGCGAGTATTTCGTCAGACTTAGGAATATCTGTTACGAATTCATTAAAATAATCACCGTCATAGCGCATGCTTATTCCCGGAATCTCGCAAAGCTTCTTTGCGAGATAATGTGCCTTAGACATAGACTGGCTTGCCGCCTGAGACATGCCATTAGGTCCCATTGCGCTCATATAGACATTTGCTATAAGCGTACAAAGTGATTCGTTTGAGCAAATATTGCTGCTTGCCTTTTCTCTTCTTATGTGCTGCTCTCTTGCCTGAAGTGAAAGAACATATGCTCTGTTGCCTTCGCTGTCTGTAGTTTCACCGACGATTCTGCCTGGGAGCTTTCTCATATATTTTGAGGTTGTAGTCATAAATCCGAGATAAGGACCGCCGAATCCTATCGGCATTCCGAGAGGCTGGCCCTCACCTACCGCAATATCTGCGCCGCATTCTCTCGGAGTTTTTATGATTGAGGCTGCGATTGGATTTATGCCCATTATGTACATCGCGCCTGCGTCATGAACTATCTCTCCGAGTTCCTGTGCATCTTCAAAAAGACCGTAGAAATTTGGCTGCTGAACATAGAAAGCAGATACATCATCTGTCAGCATTTCCTTGAGTGCATCGATATCTGTGCGTCCGTCCTTAAGCGGAACTACGCGAAGTGTGTTGTTGCTGCCGTAGCAGTAAGTGCGCATAGTATTTAACACATCAGGATTTGTGGATGCGGAGACAAGCGTAACCGTGCGCTTCTTTGTTCTGCACATAGCTGTGGCTTCACCAGCTGCCGACGCACCGTCGTATACTGACGCATTTGATACATCCATACCGGTAAGCTCGCACATCATTGTCTGATATTCATATATATATTGCAATACACCCTGGCTCATTTCTGCCTGATATGGCGTATAAGCCGTAAGGAATTCTTCCTTTGCCGGGATATATTTTACTACGCTTGGGATAAAGTGGTCATAAGCACCCGCACCGCGAAGGATCGTCTTGTAAGCTGTATTTTCCTCTGCCATAGCACTCAGGATATTTCTGACTTCAAGCTCACTCTTTCCTTCCGGAATATTTAGCGGTTCATTAAGATATACGCTTTCGGGAACATCCGCATAAAGCTCGCGATAGTCTTTCATTCCTATTTCGCTGAGCATCTCGCGGCGTTCTTCCGGCGTTGACGGAATATAGCTTCCCATTGTCTTTTCCTCCGGAATTTTCAATCATATAATTTAGCATAAACTAACTCAAAGCAATTCGATTACAGATTATGCCTCAGCCTCTGAATCACAAAGTGCTTCATAAGCTTCCGCATCGAGAAGCTCTTCATATTCTGTCACATTTTCCACCTTGATGATCCATGCTGCATACGGATCTTCATTTATAAGCTCAGGGGAATCAACGAGCTCTTCATTTACTTCCGCTACAGTGCCTGTAACAGGTGAAACAAGGTCACTTACGGCCTTTACTGACTCAACATCTCCGAATGGTTCGCCTGCTGTGCAGTCGTCGCCTACTTCCGGGAGATTTACGTATACTACGTCATTGAGCTCGCTCTGAGCAAAATCAGAAATACCGATCACAGTGATGCCGTCTTCTTCGCGTATCCATTCGTGTGACTTTGAATACTTGAGTTCCTTTGGATAATTCATAATAATACCTCCTTTTTTGGTCGAAACGACCACCTTCAATTTATAAAATACAGCGCTTTATCAACTTTTGTTGACATTATATCTGATTTACATTTTCGAAATTCTGTTTTTTCGAAAATTTATCTCATTTACATTTTCGGAATCCTGCTTTTTTGAAATCTTATCTCATTTACATTCCGAGAACCTTTATGAAGTTCGAATATGCTTTATCAAATTCGTCTCCCGAGAAACAATAACGCATCTCAAGATGCTCTGCGCGAAGCTTTTCCACGTCTCCCGACACATCTGTATTGTGAAGTATGCAGTCAGCCATGAGTCCTGCGAGAGCCTCGAAATCTTTCTTTTCAAAGCCGAAGCGTGTCATCTCTGAAACTCCCATACGAAGAGCGCCGGAAGCGGTAAATCCTTCTTCGTCCGGAGTTGCCTGATAATTTACGATAATATTGTTCTTTTCCAGTCGCTCTGCAATCTCAGCACCCTTGCCGTAGCCTACATCGAGGAGAACCTGATGTGTCTGGGTGAAATCTATGGCAGGGTCTCCGCAAACGTTTAAGCCAAGCTTGCTTAAGCTCTTTGCAAAATGCTTTGCGTTTGCGATAATTGCCGACTGATATTCGTCCTTGAAGCAGTTCATTTCATAAACTGCCATAAGCTGTCCGAGCTGAGTTCCGAGGTGATGATTTGAAACGCTTCCTGGGAATGTACGGCGCTGGATAGTTTCCCAAAGTCCGTACTTAAGCTCGTCTTCTGTATAATTTACGCCGATAACGCCTCTCTGAGGACCGAAGAATGTCTTGTGAGTAGAACCTGTGACTATCTCAGCACCCTCTTCAAACGGCTTTTGGAAATGGTCGCCTACAAGACCAAGGACGTGAGCCATATCATACATGATAGTTGTATTTAGATTTTGTTCATCTACAAATTTTCTGATCTCGGCAACAGGTTCCTTATAAAGAACCATGCTCTTTCCGAAAATAATAAGCTCAGGCTTATATTCTTCGATTACTTTCTTCGTCTCTTCTACGTCGATTTTATAGATGTTGTCCTTACATACAGGGAAGTTTACTACAGCATTCTTTTCTGTAACAGGATCAACGGCTATATAGTCGTGCATAGCTCCCATAGGCTGAGCCGACAGATGTCCGCCCTTGATTATGTGGTTGTTCAGCACATAGCCGAGGCGATTTGGTGTATGCTTGCGGTCGAGTCTGTTTTTCCAGTCAAGGAGTGCGGAAAATACTACTGTATTTGCCATCTGTCCGCTTGTGACTCTTGTCTCGGCTTCGGTACATCCGAGATATTCGCACATCTGGTCCGCAAGAAGCTGTTCTACCTCATCTATAAATTTCGTGCCCTGATAATAGAATATATCCTTGTCGTAGAAGGCTTCTATCTTCTTGTGTTCGGCATAACGGCATGAAGGATCTGAAGAACTGAGCATCCTGACAGCCATACTTGAAGTATTTTCGGAAGGGATAAGATTTATGCACCTTCTCTGTCTCCATTCGTGATTTTCTGCGGCTTTATTCAGCAAGTCCACAGCGTCCTTCATGAATTCAGACCTGGGGGGGTTCTTTTTTCCCGTACCGTTTCCGTAAATAAGCGGATGAGCATAAGGAGGTGCAAGTGTACTCATGTGGCGAGCCGGAATGACCGCTTCCACACGCTTTCCTCTGATGTCAACTTCTACTTTGTCATCTTCTAATGTATCACTGTCTACATAGCATATACCGATAGCTCTCTTTGCAGTCTTTTCTGTAATAATAGTATCTATGCCTTCTCCTTCAGTTACGAAATAAGGGATCATAGTACCGCTCGTAACCCAGCCGATATGCTTCTCGCCCTTATAAATAGGCATTCCTGCTCTCATTACGCCGCGGCCGAGAAGTGTAATAGGCTTCACGCTGCGCGGAACAGCCGACATGTCAGAAAAGTCACGGTTTAGAATTCTTTCAAATGTTTCCTTCTGCTTTGCGAGTGCTTCCTTGCCAACAAAATCGCCTTTGCTTTCGTTGAAGCTTACGGAGAATTTTGCAAGTGAAACCGCATAAATAGGTATAGGATTTCCGTCGTGATCAACACCCATCTCATGGCCGTAAAGAGGCATCATAGCTTCAGTTCTGAGTGTGTCTCTCGCACCGAGGCCTGCGGCTCTCGCGCCAAATTCTATAAGTCTGTTCCAAAGCCACTTTGCGTCCTCTGAATGAACATAAACTTCAAAGCCGAGCGGTTCTCCTGTATAACCGGTAGTAGCCACAAGTGCTTCGTGTCCCTCCAGTTTCACAATTCCGAGAGAATTTTTCATAGGCTCAGTAAGAGGATTTCCGTCATTCAGCTTCATCAGGAGATTCTTACTCTCAGGACCCTGTACTGCGATTGAAGCCCAGTCAGAAGTAATATTTCTTAAAGTACAATCGAAGTCGCCTATATATTTTTTAAAATGTTCGATATCCTTGTCTGTATTTGACGCATTTACAACGATCATATATCTGTCTTCTTCAAATCTGTAAAGGTATGCGTCGTCTACCGCGCATCCGTTTTCGTCCTGGATGATGCAGTATTGTGCCTTGCCAAGCTCAAGTCCTGCGACGTTGCTTGTAACTACATGCTGAAGAAATTCCAGATTTTGCGATCCTTCAACGAGAAGCCTTCCCATATGTGATACGTCAAACAGACTGCACTTACTTCTTGTATACAGATGTTCCTTGATAATGCCGTCAGGATACTGTATCGGCATCTCCCATCCGCCAAAATCTACCATGGTGGCACCGGCCTCAACATGTGTGTCATAGAGCTGTGTACGCTTTAATTCACTCATTTTTATTTTCTCCTCCTCTGTGATTTTTTTCATAATCATTTTCCCAAAAGTTCATATCATGCGATACCTAAAAGCTGCTTTTCATATGCTTCAAAAGCACATATCACGCAATGCCTTAAAGATGCTTTACTATGCCTCAAGAAGTTAGGAAAATGTGCTTGTGAAAAATTTAGCTAAATGTTAGAATTCCAACATTTGCACACTTCAATAATATCATCATTATCATGCTGTGTCAAACCATAGAAAATATAGAACAATTTTTTTTAAAATCAAAAATACCTCCGAAGCAGATTTGGGGCAATCGCCCTGTCTGCTTAAGAGGTATCTCTTTTTCTTAATGAATGATATCACTTGTACCACACGCGAAAATTACTTGTATCACACGCGAGAATTACTTGTATCACTTGCGAGTATCACTTGTATCACTTGCGAAAATCACTTGTATCACTTGCGAGAATCACTTGTCTCACACGCGAGAATCACTTGCAGCGTTTGTAAAATTTTTTAAAGAACTCCTTTTGTGGAAGGAATTCCGTTTACACGCTCATCTATTGCGCACGCCTGACTGAGTGCTCTTCCGAATGCCTTGAAGCATGCTTCCATCACATGATGGTCGTTTTGCCCGTACATTTCCTTGAGATGAATATTCATACGTGCCGCATAACTCATAGCATAGAAAAATTCTCTCACCATTTGGGTATCCATATCTCCGCATTTTTCGGCCCTGAAATTTACATCGTAGACGAAATAAGGGCGTCCGCCGATATCAACCGCACAAAGGACTAGCGATTCGTCCATGGGAAGGAAGCAATCTCCGAATCTTGTAATCTGCTTCTTTTCGCCCAAAGCTTCGCAAATAGCCTCACCGAGGACGATTCCTGCATCTTCTATGGTATGATGACAATCAACCCAGATGTCTCCGTCACATTTTATATCAAGATCAAAGAGACCGTGTCTTGCAAATCCGCTAAGCATATGATCAAAAAATTTGATCCCCGTATCCGCATTGCACTTTCCGTTTCCGTCAAGATTCAAAGATACCGTGATATCTGTTTCGTTTGTCTTTCTGTGAATCGTTGATTTTCTGCTCATATCAAGTACTCCTGTCGATTTTTCCTTTGCTCTGAAGATTCAGATTCTGTTGATTTTTCCTTTGCTTTGGAAATTCAGGCTCTGGCGGTCTTTTCTTTGTTTTAGAAATACAAGCTCCGTCGATCTTATTTTGTACCGAAAATTCTGTCGCCTGCGTCACCGAGTCCCGGGCAAATGTAAGCATTTTCGTTCAGGCATCTGTCGAGCTGGCCTACATAAATCTGCACGTCAGGATGCTCATCCGCAAGTCTGCTAAGTCCCTCAGGAGCTGCAATAATAGCCATGAACTTGATGCTCTTGCCGCCCTTTGCCTTTATATTGTTTATGGCATCTATGGCAGATCCGCCTGTAGCGAGCATAGGATCTACAACTACCGCGATTCTTTCGTCGATGCTTTCAGGAAGCTTGCAATAATATTCCTGAGGCTCGTGAGTCTCTTCATCTCTGTACATTCCGATATGTCCGACTTTTGCTGACGGAACGAGTGCGAGAATGCCGCTGACCATTCCGAGACCTGCTCTGAGAATAGGAATGACAGCCATCTTCTTTCCTGAGATCATAGGTGCCTTGCACTTTTCAATCGGAGTTTCGATGTCTCTGTCTTCCGTAGGAAGATCACGAAGTGCTTCATATCCCATAAGCATGGCAATTTCCTCTACGATTGCCCTGAATTCGTTTGTTCCTGTTGCCTTGTCTCTGAGAATTGAAATCTTGTGCTTGAGAAGAGGGTGATCAAGAATGGTAACATTTTTCATAGCGTCGAACATTTCTCTGTTGTACATTTTTTTCTCCTGTCATTTCCGTTCTGTATACATTAAGTGTGTATACATTTAGTAAATATGTGATTATGTGATTATATAAATAAGCTTTAAATAAATTTAGCTTTGCCCAATCCCTAATCAATTATTATAATGCATCACTAATGATGTTACAAGTAATTTCAAATCCGGCGGACAATTTTCATCTATTTTGTAAAAAACAGCGGAAGAGCTCTGTAAATATATTCGTATGAATAGCGATAGCTGTGTTTGCTGTCTTTCTTCTCATACAATATGAGATTTCCTTTGTCAAAATCATCTTCTGTATATCTGAAAATATCCCTGTGCTTTTTCATCTCTCCCACCATAGGAGGAAGCATCTCATATGCCGAATCGTCTGTGCCCGTAGCCGAATAGATGAAGAAATCATCCGGTCCGAATCCCGATCTTTTGGCAGCACTACTGAGAAAATCAGCCGTCTGAGCAGGGCATTCGCGCCCGCCGAAGGCTTTTTTTTCCCAGCAATCTCCGCACAAAGGCAGAAAATATGCTGTCGAATAAAGGGCTTCGGAAAAAACTGCCCACGCTGCGACGCTTCCGAGTGAAAAACCCCCGAAGGCTCTGTGGCAGCGTGATTCTGTGATGCCTTTTCTATCTGTGGTGTGCGCATAAGTGCGATAATTTTTCTCGACTGCGGGAATGAGGTCATTTACATATACTTCCGGAAAAGTCAATGCATTTTGCCGCGACTCTCCTATTTCTGTGGACAGCAATGCGGGCATCACTACGATCAGGGGCTTTATCAAGCCTTCGGAAATCATATTGTCTATCATTGTCTTAAGCATCTCGGGCTTGTCTTCAGTTCCGAAAAATGTAGTCTCGTCACCTCCCGAGCCATGCATGAGATAAAGAATATCATAATGCCGCTTCACATCTTCATCATAACCGTAAGGCGTATATATAACAGCTTTTCTGTAGATTTCTTCCTCTTCGCTGACGTCAAAAGACCTATATGCGATTTTTTTCAAAACTCCTTGCTTCTTTGAAGGTCTAAAGAGTCTTTGAGGAACCCCGTTCACTGTGTATTTCTCCCAATCCTCCATAAAGACCTCTCATTTCGTCTCGAGCAGCTTCTTTCTCAGGTTTTCAAGAGCCTTTGAGCGATGGCTGATCTTGTTTTTTTCTTCCTCGGTAAGCTGCGCATATGTCACATCAAATCCGTCGGGAATAAAAAGCGGATCATAGCCGAATCCGTTTGTGCCTACAGGTTCAAAGCCGATTTTGCCCGGACATTCTCCGCGTGCGGAAATAATTTCACCTTCAGGAGTCATCATAGTAATGACAGAGACAAACTTAGCCTGTCTTTTCTCTGCCGGAACATCCTTCAAAAGACGCAAAAGCTTTTCGTTGTTTTTCTCGTCATCGGCATTTTCATTCATATTTTCTGCGGCAAATCTTGCCGAATATACACCCGGAGCGCCGTCAAGCGCATCAACCGTCAGGCCCGAATCATCGGCAATTGAAGTCATTTTTGTAATCCTCATGACGCCCTCGGCTTTCAGAAGAGAATTTTCCTCGAATGTACTTCCCGTCTCTTCTATCTCGACATCCTTTGCCGCAGTCTCACTCTTCGGAATAAGCTCGATTCCGAAGCTGCTGAGTATATGCTCCATCTCTCTTACTTTGTGTTTGTTTCCCGAGGCCGATACTACCTTCATACCTTTATAATTCATATTAATACTCCGACAAAATATACAACAATAACTGCCGCTACCGCTGCCGCGAACAATCCCAACTCAAAATATGAGATCAGTATAGCTGCGGCCGTCCCTATAACCGCGGCGACGACACTTCCCGTAGATGTGAAAATTGATGGGAATGTAAGCGCCGCAAGGACTGCATAAGGCATATAATACAGAAACGATTTTATATAAACATTTTTTATCTCTTTTCGCACTGCGAGAAGAGGCACGGCTCTCGGAATATATGTCACGAGTGCCATGACAAGTACACTTATAAAAGCTTTCATGACTCACCGCCTTCACGTACAGGAAACAGCGCCGCCGCAATGCCCGAAGCAAGAAGCGTCGTGATTATCACCTTAAATCCGTCAGAAATAAACGAAAAAATGCCGATATACGTAAGCGCCGTCATGATTGCAACCGCCAAAATCACTGTAAATATGACGGCGCGTGACTTCTTCATCTCAGGCACTATCACAGCGATAAACATGGCATAAATTGCTATTCCCATTGCAAGAGAGAGCGATTCTGTCATGAAATCCGAAGCGAATGCGCCGATAGCCGTACCTGACGTCCATCCCAAAACGGGTGAAAGTATGAGTCCGTACATAAAAGGCGCCGTAAGTTTTTTCTCCTGTACGGACGCAAGCGCAAACACTTCATCAGTTACACCGTAACCGATGATTATGCGCTGCCTTGTGCCTACGCTCGAATCGAATTTTTGCGAGAGCGATATGGACATAAGTATATATCTTATGTTAATTACAAAGACCGTCAATGCTATTTCGAGCAGACTTCCCGAAGCAAGGATAAGCTTTGTTCCGGCAAATTGTCCCGATGAGGTCAAATTGCTCAGCGACTCAAATATCGCAAGCCATGGATTCATGCCGCCGGATGCCGCCATTACACCAAAGGTGAATGCGACAGAAAGATATCCCAGCGCAATCGGGATGCCCATTTTAAATCCCTTACAAAATTCTGTTTTTTTGCTTGTTTCTGTCATCTAACCTATCCTGCCGCCCCTTCGTAAAATATCCTGCCGCCCCTTCGTAAAATATTCTGCCGCCTCTTCGTAAAATATTCTGCCGCCTCTTCGCTAAAAAATCGTAATCTTTACAATCCTTTCGGCCATCGCGACTTTTGAAGACATTTCAAGCCGGACTCAAGCGATATGATCTCGCCGTCATCGGGCACATAAATACCGCCGCCGAAATATTCTCTTCCCTCCGCGGTATAATCGGCTTTCCTCGACTCAAGACTGTTGTCCTCTGTATGATACATGATAATATTCTTTGCGCCGAGTCTTGCGGCATTTTCACATGCGTCCTTTGCCGTGCTGTGGTGCTTCTTATAAGGTTTGTAGCGCTCGCGCTCACTGTAAAGGCAATATGCCTCATGCATCAAAATGTCGCATCCTTTTGCGATATTTTCCATCTCTTCACTCATCGGCTCGTCACCGCAGCAAACTATATGCTTTTTTCTTTTGTCGACAAGAGAAAAACCGAATTGCTTCTGCTTCGTGGAATGTATGTCACAAAATTTCACGTCGAAATTCATTATCTTATGAGAATCTCCGTCCTCAACGATTATAAGCTTTATCCTCTTTCCTATCTCTTCAAATGTGCGTCCGAAAAGAGTAAGCCTGGCAAGCTCTGTGATTATATGTGCTGCTTCGTCATGACAATAGATCCTGAGATCTCCTTCATAAATACGCATGCGCATATGTCTTGTGATCTCGCTTATTATCCAGAGAATGCCCAATATATGGTCATTGTGTGCATGAGTAATAAATATATCATGAATATCCTCAAGCTCGATTCCCGAAAGTTCAAGCGCTCTGAGAATATAATTTCCGCCGCCTGTGTCGACAAGAAAATGTCTGCGTCGTCTGACAGAATTTCCATCTTTTGAAGCGAAATTTAAATCTTCAGAAATAGAATTTGCATCTTCAGAAGCGACATTTTCATCTTCCGAAGCGACATTTTCATCTTCCGAAATAGAATTTACATCTTCCGAAGCGACATTTTCATCTTTCGAAAAATGATTTTCATCATTTTCGGAGATTGTGAAGCATGTGTTGTAGCACTTAGTCGCATTTGAAAATCCTGTGCCAAGCATCGTGATTTCTGTTTTCATTACTTCATATCCCTTGCATATACTGCTGCTCCGCGAGCTGCAAGGTGATCGGAGCCTTCGAAGAAAATCTCCATGCCGCCGAGCTTATCGGACCCTTCTATCATTTTTCTTATTTGCGGCATGCGTGTAGAACCGCCTGCAACTATCAGATTCTTGATATTTTTGTCCGCATGCTTTTCGATAAACGGGAAGAAATGATCAGCTACTCTCTTCTTAGGTTCTTCGGAAGAATTCTCAAACTCTTCTCTGGTAATTTCAAATTTATAATTATTTTCTTTGGCGTCCATCTCGATGGATGCGGCATCTTCATTTGTAAGGAATTCCTTTACGATTGGTCCCTCGAATTTCATTCTGCCCTGAACAAAATCTGTGATCTTATTGTTTATCTCTGCTCTGTACTTTCCGAGGAGCCAATTTTCTACGCACACATCCCAGTCAAAGCCGCCGAGACGGTCGTCAACCACTCTGTCCTCAACCGTATACGGCTTTGATGTATCTTCACCTGCCCTGACTATCGTTGCTGCGAATCTTGTCCCACCGAGATCGAATACCGCAAGATTTTCGTTTGCAACATCATGATTGTCGGCATATCCCATAGCACATGCCACGGATGCCGGAATGACATCAAGTACGATCACATTTCTGTCAAGCATAGTTTTTACTTCTTCACAGGCTTCCTTGATAAGAAGCGCATGCTTGGCACTTATACCGTCAGGAACTGAGATAACAACCTCAAGATCCTCAAAGCTAAAAAGCATATTGTATCTGAGGAATGCTTCGGCTCTTCCGAGAACATGCTTAAATATCTCGGTGAGAACTTCCTTCGGCGAATATTGTTTTTCATTTGTGTCGAGGAGAACCTGCTTGTCAAGCTTGTCGATAATGTCTTCTGCAAGGAAAACAGGTTCACTTTCCGCTGCCAAAAGTGCGTCAACACCTACAGTCTTAGTAATATTGTCATCATAAAATACAGTTCTCACGCCGTCAGGATGTTTTCTTCCTACCAGCGGAATAAGCTGGGTACCTCTGTAAGTAGCTACATAAGTATTGGTATTGCCGATGTTGATGCCTAATCTTGCTGACTTTTCCATATTGTCCTCCTTTTAGCAATTTTTTGTATCATAATTTTTGTACCGTATTCTGTACCGTCTGTACCATATTCTGTACCGTCTGTACCGTATTTCTGTATCGTATTCCTATATCGCATTTCTGTATCGTAAATGCTTAAAATGACGGCTCGCAGCAGCAAAAATTCCGAGCCGTTGGGATTATTTGATTCTTGATCAATTGTTTGATTCTTTCTTTGTTTCAGTTTCGCATCATTCTTGTTGCGTTCGCACTAATTTTGTTGCGTTGATACCGGTTTTGTTATATTTACGCCAGCTTTGCTATATACTGAATCATGTTTAATCGGGTTTTGTACTCTATTTACTTGAGTCTTTTTACTGTTTGTCCGCGATAGTCAGTGATTGTCAACTTGTCCGCGATAGTCAGTGATTGTCAACGCTTAAAGTGCGTTTAGGCGCGTGTTTTCATCTGAAAATATTTTCTTCCAATAGTATCTGAGCATTATGACCGTCAATATGAAAGCAGTGATATCCGAGAACGGGCCTGCCCAAAGCGCGCCTTCAACTCCCATGAAGATAGGAAGTACAAGTGTGGCCGGAAGCTGGAATATGATCTGCTTTGACAGAGACAAAACGGATGCCTGTACCGGATATCCGAGTGCCTGGAAGAATATGCCGCTTACTACCTGAAGTCCGCCGATCGGAATGAGCATCAGATATATGCGCATCGTCCTGATCGCAAATTCATAATATACATCGCTCTCGTCATTTCCGAAGATGCCTATGATCTGTCTCGGGAACAGCTGTGCGCAAAGGAAAGCAACAATCATAATGAACGTAGTTACGATTACGACAAATTTAAATGTTTTCTTTACTCTGCCAAACTGCCTGCTTCCGTAATTATATCCCATAATAGGCTGTGCGCCGACGCTTGTTCCTATTATGACCGAAATAATGATAGAAAAGACCTTCATGGTGATTCCAAGCGTGGTAATAGGAATGTCTTCCCCGTACTTGCTGAGTGCGCCGTAATGAACAAGGATGTTGTTTCGCGCTGCCATGGCAACCACGATTGCAAGTTCATTTAGGCAGCTTGAGACTCCGAGCCTCATAACCTTTGGAATATAAGCAACAGAATCTTTTAAAATCTTTTTGTCTATCTTTACCGACTTCATGTGGAAGCAGTACCAGATATTCATGCAGCAATTGACAAATTGGCCCACAATAGTTGCGAAGGCGGCACCCTTTACGCCATAGCCGCATACGAAAATCATGATCGGATCGAGGATTACATTGATAATGCATCCTGTCAGGAGTCCGGCCATAGTAAATTTCGGGCTTCCGTCAGCTCTGATAAAGCTCGACATTCCTCCGCATACCGCAAAGAAGATCATGCCGATTGAGATGATTCTGCCGTAGTCCACGGCATAAGGAAGAATCGCATCGGAGGCTCCGAAAATCCGGCACAGCTGCTCGAGGAAGATATTATATACCACGAAAAGGATTACGCCTACCATCAGCGTGCCTATCATGCCGGCAGCCGCACCCTTAGCGGCGTCCTCATCCTTCTTTTCGCCAAGCTTAAGGCTCATATAGCTCGCAGTTCCGTCGCCTACCATAAAAACGAACGCCATGGCAAGAGCCGTCATGGGAAAGATTACGGTAGTTGCGCCGTTTCCAAGATATCCGACACCTCTTCCTATGAAAATCTGATCGACAATGTTGTAAAGTGAATTTACAACCATAGAAATTACGCCGGGAACCGCAAACTTAAGTAAAAGTTTCGGTATGCTTTCGGTGCCCAAAATATTTGGTGAAACTGCACTCGCATCGGCAGAGCCGGCTTCGCATCCTTTTTCTTCAATTTTTTCTGTTGTTTCCATACATTCTCCTTCAATTCAATGCTAATTCTATCCGGCAACTCAATGACAATCATGCACCGATGCCGGTATACACCTTGATACCAATCATGCAGCTTGATGCCGGTCATGCACTTTGATGCTAATTCATCGTCCCGGTGCCAATCAGCATTTTAGCCATAAATTTCAGCCATAAAATCAATTAAAATTTTGCAGATTTCAATCTGCCTGCCAAGCTCAAGCAGCCTTGCGGAAAGCCGGGCAGGCGGGCACTTTACCCTGCCAAAGTAATAAGCCCTACTAAGTACCCATTATATCGAATTGCATATACTTTTTCAAGAGAAACAAAATACCTAAAGTATTCCGGTCTGTCTTTATTTTGTCCGAATTCTCTCAATCTATTTATAATTTATTAACATAATTTATTTACACCAAACATATTTCGCTATATAATTATTTCGGTACGCAAAAATATTGCCTGCCATTATTTGTTTTTTCTTTAATAATACTTTTCATAAGGAGATTAAAATGGAAAGAGAAAAATTTGGCACCCGACTCGGGTTCATCCTCATGAGCGCAGGATGTGCCATCGGAGTCGGAAATGTCTGGAAGTTTCCTTATCTTGCCGGCGAAAACGGCGGCGGAGCTTTCGTACTTATTTATCTTATTTGTCTTATACTTCTCGGTATACCTGTAATGACTGTGGAATTCACTCTCGGCCGTGCAAGCCAGAAGAGTCCTGTAAGGCTCTACCAGGCGCTTGAAAAGCCGGGTCACAAGTGGCATATTCACGGATATTTCGCACTTCTCGGAAATGTTGTTCTCATGATGTTCTACACAGTAGTTTGCGGCTGGATGTTTTATTATTTCGTTCAAACTGCTCGCGGCAAATTTACGGGTCTGGACACTGCGGGTGTCGGAGATGCTTTCAGCTCACTTCTCGCAAGCCCTTCCACGCTTATTATCTACAGTGCGGTCGTAGTTATTCTCGGATGCCTCATCTGTGCCTTCAGCCTTCAGGGCGGGCTCGAACAGATTACAAAATATATGATGCTTCTCCTTCTTGCAATCATGGTCGTGCTTGCGATACATTCTTTCACTATGGACGGTGCAAAGGAAGGTCTTTCATTTTATCTCAAGCCTGACTTCAGCAAGGTTTCAGGCTCCGTTGTTGTAGCCGCAATGAACCAGGCATTCTTTACACTGAGTATCGGTATGGGCTCTATGGCTATCTTCGGAAGCTATATAGACAAAGAACATTCGCTCCTCGGAGAATCCATAAATGTAGTTATCCTTGATACATTCGTTGCTATCGTATCAGGTCTGATCATTTTCCCTGCATGCTTCACTTACGGTGTAGACTCAGCATCAGGTCCAAGCCTTATCTTCGTGACGCTGCCAAACATCTTCAACAACATGTCAAACGGCAGACTCTGGGGCGCTTTATTCTTCCTGTTTATGTCATTTGCGGCATTCTCAACAGTTCTTGCTGTATTTGAAAATATCAGTGCATGCTTCCGTGACATCACAGGATGGAGCAGAAAGAAGACTTCTGTCATCCTCTGCATCGGCTTATTCCTTCTTTCACTGCCATGCGCGCTCGGCTTCAACATCTGGTCAGGCGTCACTCCGTTTGGCGAAGGAACAGGCATCATGGATCTCGAGGACTTTATCGTATCAAATTGCCTGCTTCCTCTCGGTTCAATTGTATTTGTTCTTTTCGCAGTGCTTAAGAAAGGCTGGGGATGGGACAACTTTATTAAGGAAGCAAATACAGGCAAAGGCCTTAAGATGAAAAATTGGATGAGACTTTATATGACTATAGTACTCCCGTTGATCATCATCGTTATATTTATTGTGGGTGTTCGTCCGTTCTTAAATATTTAATAATAAGACAAGAAACATCCAAGACGCCTATAGGATAAAATCAAAGCCTCGCAGCATAAGCCATATATACTACGGCATGTGCCGCGGGGCTTAATGAAAAATGTTATTTACACTTTTCATTTTTCATTATATAATCTAGTTCGGTACGCATCTGTTTTTTTGTGCAATCAAAGAAGATATGACCGTTTGCGTCATTATCAAATGACAAAATATGATCCTTTATCACATCAATATGATTACACATGCTGCATACCTATATAGGCTTTATTATTTTATTTATTTCGTAAGGAGATTAATATGCAAAGAGAAAAATTTGGCACCCGGCTCGGGTTCATCCTCATGAGTGCAGGATGTGCCATCGGTGTCGGAAATGTCTGGAAGTTTCCTTATCTTGCCGGCGAAAACGGCGGCGGAGCTTTCGTACTTATTTATCTTATTTGTCTTATACTTCTCGGTATACCTGTAATGACTGTGGAATTCACTCTCGGCCGTGCAAGCCAGAAGAGTCCTGTAAGGCTCTACCAGGCGCTTGAAAAGCCGGGTCACAAGTGGCATATTCACGGATATTTCGCACTTCTCGGAAATGTTGTTCTCATGATGTTCTACACAGTAGTTTGCGGCTGGATGTTTTATTATTTCGTTCAAACTGCTCGCGGCAAATTTACGGGTCTGGACACCGCGGGTGTCGGAGAAGCTTTCAACTCACTTCTCGCAAGCCCTTCTACGCTTGTTATCTACAGTGCGGTCGTAGTTGTTCTCGGATGCCTCATCTGTGCATTCAGCCTTCAGGGTGGCCTCGAAAAGATTACAAAGTATATGATGCTTCTGCTTCTTGCAATCATGGTCGTGCTCGCTATCCACTCTTTTACTATGGACGGCGCAAAAGAAGGTCTCTCATTCTACCTCAAGCCTGATTTCAGCAAGGTTACGGGCTCTGTGATAGTAGCCGCTATGAACCAGGCTTTCTTCACTCTGAGTCTTGGTATCGGCGCTATGGCTATCTTCGGAAGCTATATAGGCAAAGAGCGCTCACTGCTCGGGGAATCTATCAATGTAGTTATCCTTGATACATTTGTTGCTATCGTATCAGGTCTCATTATATTCCCTGCATGCTTTACTTACGGTGTTGACTCAGCATCAGGTCCAAGCCTTATCTTTGTGACACTTCCAAACATCTTCAACAACATGTCAAACGGAAGGCTTTGGGGAGCTTTATTCTTCCTTTTCATGTCATTTGCCGCATTCTCCACGATACTTGCTGTATTTGAAAATATCAGTGCATGCATCCGCGACCTTACAGGCTTAGACAGAAAGAAGACTTCCCTTATTCTTTGCATCGGCTTATTCCTTCTCTCACTGCCGTGTGCGCTTGGCTTCAATATCTGGTCAGGCATCACTCCGTTTGGTGAAGGAACAGGCATCATGGATCTTGAAGACTTTGTCGTATCAAACTGCCTGCTTCCTCTCGGTTCCCTTATATATGTTCTTTTCGCAGTACTCAAGAATGGCTGGGGATGGGATAATTTCCTTAAAGAGGCAAATGAAGGAAAAGGTCTTAAGGTTAAGAATTGGATGAGGCTTTATATAACGATAGGAGTACCTTTGATCATCATCGTTATATTTGTCATGGGTATCCTTACATTCTTCCATTTCATATAAGGATCATCTCTTAACAGGTGACCGGACTTGTCACCGAAAATGCCGCATACAGCCGAACCGGCTGCCGGCATGAAAACAGAATGTACTTTTCAGCTTGAAAAAGCCGGGTTTCAGGTCATGTATATCATTGACCGGAAACTCGGCTTTTAATAATATATAAACACAAAAATTTTGTGGTAAGCAATGAAATCAGCGGATCTCCGTTTCGTCGCAGTTTAGCAATTGACAACAGACTTCCGCTTAAACACATATATGATCTTTAAACTTTGCCAAAGTCTTGTCACCTATCCCGCTGACCTCTGTCAATTCATCCACACTCTTAAACGCACCGTTTTGTTCTCTGTAATCTATGATTCGCGACGCCATCGAGGGCCCTATACCCGACAAAGTCTGAAGCTCATCTGAGGATGCTGTATTTATATTTACAAGTGCATTTTCCGAAGTCTGCGAGCCTCCAAAAGACGTTCCCGACGAAGTCGCAAGGGCACTTCCGTCTGCTGAAAATAACGAGCTAGTCACTTCAGACACATTTCCTCCGGACTTTTGAATTTCGGCCACCTCATCTGCTGTGGGAACATATATTTTCTGCCCGTCTGTACATTCCGAAGCCATATTTATGTACTTGGTTTCCGCTCCGGAAGCTGTGCCTCCCGCAGCCTCAATCGCCTCAAAAACTCTTGATCCCTCCGGTATACTGACTACTTTCGGCTGAGAAACTGCTCCTCCCACATCTACATAAATATATCCGTCGGCACTTTTTTCATCTTCCTCACTGTCACCTAACCCCTCTGAATCCGAATCTTTTTCTCCGTCCTTCCCGGATTTCTTTTCGCTATCTTTACTTTCATCTGAATCATCACTTTTCCCTTCGCTGATAATTATCCTGTCCTTGCCGCTGCCCGAATTGTGAGAACTTATCTCCGGTTTGATCAAATACTTATAGCATAGCGCTACAAGAACTATGACAAGAATAATTATCAATTTTTTATACTTTCTTTTCTTTTTAATATTCTCCATTTCCCTCTCCCCTCCGTACAATGATGATAAATCCATTTCCAGTATTTGTCAATAATTATTTTGTAATTTTTTCCAATTTATTTTTCTGTTTTTTTAATACTTGCGCGTATAAAATAATAGTGTTAAAATGTTCTTGCGTGTTTTTCATGCGATTCACAGATGGCAGGAAAATCGAAGGATATTACCTAAAATATCCTTGAGGATATTCCGGAAGATATGAAAATATCCGAAAGATATGAAGACATCCGGAAGATATGCGGAGACGTATCGAAGCGGTCATAACGAGCTCGACTCGAAATCGAGTTGCCCGAAAGGGCACGTGGGTTCGAATCCCACCGTCTCCGCCAATTACAAGGTTTTTGTTACGAGCAAAAACCTTGTTTTTTTTAGCAAAAACTTTATGAGTTCCCTCACGAGCACCCTGTTCAAGAGAAGCGACGCACAAGTATGTCTTAAAATGAATTATCGTATTTTCTGTTACACTCAAGCTGAACATCATAAAAATCTTGAACATCATCGCCGTCTATCCAGCCACCCTCTTTAACTGAGGCTTCGCCTTTTGCAAGCTGCGACATCAACTTTATTGTTGCTTTTGTCATTTCATATTCTTCCATATCCACAATAAAATATTTTCCCCTGCCGTTTTTCGTTAAAAAAACAGGTGCGTCAACCGCTTGCTTGCAAGGGGATTTTTGCCCAGCCGTCAAATAATACAGCCGCACGAAAATGCAAACAAGCATATTAAAAACCACCTCGCCGATATATTTTCATATCATAGTGACAGTCATAATGCTTGAATCCCTTAAAATTACCTCATTTTTACAATTTTCCGTTCAAATGCAAAAATCGCTGCATCCCTTTATTTTATCTGTAATAACGAAAAAAAAACGCCAAAATCCATATTTTGATATGGATTTTAGGCGGTTTTTTTACAGTTTTTGCCACAAACTAAGCTGTGAATCTTTTGCGGCATCAGTCACAGACGTTTCATTTTTTTCAATCGGCGCGGTTTTAATGACAAATTGGACGGAGTCCACATTTGTATTTTTGTCGGAGACAAAGGATACCGTTTCATCGTCGCCGCCGCTGATGCCGGATATCATAGAATCTATCTCATCACTGATTTGTGTGTCGATATCTGCTTAACTTTTTTCATTCCGGAATTTCGTTCATCCCGAATCCCGCAACTGACGACACCGGAAGCGAGAAAAGAATTGCTCCGGCATCAGTACCGGGGCCTGCATCCTTCAGGACAGCCTGCATTATTTCGGTTTTCTGTTCTTTCTTTGCAGCAATAAGAATGACTTCCTTCTCACCTGCGATAGATATATTCAGGAATTTAGCCATTTCCTTAGATGTGGTGCCTTTGCCGTGGATCACCGTACCGCCCGCGGCACCGGCCAAGCGGGCTGCGTTCATTACATCATCGGTTCTTCCTTCGTTGGCTATTATTATAATAAGCTCATACCGGCTGCTGACCTGCGGCATACTCTTTACGGGTTTTTCTCCCTCGCTCAAGATATTTACCATATTTCCCCCTCCTATGCTTTTTATCGGCATTGACATAACCACTCCGTGTCCCGGAACACCGATATAAAGTCTTCTCTTAATCTCCTGTATCAGTTTTGAAGCTTTATTTGTATTTGCGACTGACATTACGATTCTTTTTTTGGATGACTCGATTCCGAGCAGATCAAGCATGCTCTGCGACGCTGTTCCTCGCCCCATAAAGGTCATTGAAACAGGAACGGAAAGCTCGTCATGAATCATTATAAGTTCTTCTAATTTTTGCGGCGAAATGATGGATATTATAAAATTCATATGTCATCCTCCTCCCAAAATTCAACGACTGCAAGATCATCACATGAGATTTTGGCTCCGAATGCTGATTTTTTCCTGCGCTCAGAAATAAAGCCGATAGTCTGAATTGACAAAAGAGGCATCATTGCCACCATGGCAACAAGTCCGAAAGCATCTGTCAAAATATTGCCGCCGAGTGCCGAGCAGGCTCCTATCACAAATTGGAGCATAAATGTAGCTGTCATAGGTCCGGATGCTACCCCGCCCGAGTCAAAGGCAATAGCTGTGTAGATATCCGGAACAAAGAATGAAAGTATCAGGGCAATGGCATATCCCGGAACGAGGAACCACATGAGACTTATTCCCGTCACTACCCGAAGCATCGACAATCCCATAGCGAGTGCAATTGCAACTGAAAGGCTGTATTTTATGGATTTTCCCGAAATAGCTCCGGCGCTGACCTCCTCGATCTGCTTCTCAAGAACAACAACCGCAGGCTCTGCCGATATTACAAACCAGCCGAGCAGCGCGGAAATCGGGATGAGAAGATATTTGGTCCATCCGGTGCTGACGGCTTTTCCGAGAACTGCTCCCAGTGCCGAAAAACCGACATTTACTCCTGTAAGGAACAAAACGAGTCCGACATATGTATACAAAAGCCCGATGCAAATCTTTACAAAACTCCTGCGTGAAAGATGAAGCGAGAAAATCTGAAACAGTATGAAAATCACTATGATCGGAACAAGGGCAAGAGCCACTTCCTTCATATATGTCGGTACAGCCGAAAAATATGCCGTGCCAATCTGCGATGTATTTGTATATGATACATCTGTAATCTCCACAACTCCGCTCTTTTTCGAGCTGAACAGTCCGAGTAAAAGTACAGAAAGAATAGGCCCTACCGAGCAGAGTGAAACAAGACCGAAACTGTCTGCTTCAGCACCTTTGTCGCTTCTTATATTTGCGACTCCGACTCCGAAAGCAAGTATAAAAGGAACCGTCATCGGTCCGGTTGTAACACCACCGGAATCAAAAGCAATTCCGAGAAAATCAACATCAGTGATTGCAGCCAGCGCAAATATAATTGCGTAGCATCCAAGAAGAATATATCTTAGCTTGGCGCCTGTCAAAATGCGCAGCATACAAACGGAAAGGAAGAAACCTACTCCGGTACCGACAACAATAAGCAATAAATACTTCGGTATGTGAGGTACTGTTTCGGCCAAAACTTGCAGATCAGGTTCAGCTATCGTTACGGCAAAGCCGAGAATAAAGCTGACTAACAGTATGAGAAAAACATTTTTGGAAGCTGTAAGCGCTGTACCGATTTTGCTTCCTATAGGATTCATGGAAAGTTCGGCCCCGAGCGAAAACAGTCCCATCCCCAAAAATAGAAAGAGTGTTCCGACAATAAAACTGAACATCAAATCCGTAGGAAGCGGCGAAATCGTCAGCGACAATATCAGGACAACTGCCACAATCGGCAATATACTGCTCGCCGACTCTATTATTTTCTCACGTACATGACTATATATATGTAAAAGGCGTTTTTTTGCCATCAATATATCTCCTCTCATATCATTTATCATTTTGCATTATTTCACATGAATTTGCCAACTTTTATATCACATCGATCTGAATGCCTTTCATCGCCTTAAGTGCCGTCTCATGGCTTTCCGGAGTAACTCCGGCGCAGCATGAAGAATCTACGATAATAGGCACTTCCGGAAATGCAACCTTGCATAACGTTGCTGCGGAAAGTACACATATGTCTGTGCAAAGCCCAACGATTTCTATAGAATCTATAAGCTTTTCCGCATTTAGCTTTGACATATATGCAGTCATTATGAGACTGCCAAAGCCCGGCTTCATGAAGATCTGACTTCCTGCCTTTTCTGCAAGCTTCTTTATGCCTGCTTCAAGCTGCCAGCCTTCTGTACCCTGAATGCAATGTTCTATAGGAAGCTTCCTGCCTTCCTGCGTTTCAAGATATTTTACCGAATGTGTATCCTGCGTATATATGACCGTACCGTCAAAATTTTTGATTTTTTCAGTAACGGCAGGCACTATAGCACGTGCTTCAGGAGTTCCGAGCACCCCCGTAATGAAGTCATTTTGCATATCCACAACTATCAGATATTTGTTTTCCTTAATCATTGACATAATCTTATACCACTTTTCATATTTACAACTTGAGTTTTCTGTTTTGACGGTCTGAATTATCAATTTTTTTAAACTCAAATCATCATTTTTTCGGTTTAAATTTATCTCTCGTATCTTATTTTTTAATACTTCCTTAGTATATTTCCTTACTCAGGCATTATCACAACCGTCTCACGTGTACCGAGAGCTTCCTCTATGAGAGCTTCCTTGTCAAGCTTTGACTCGGATTCAAGGATCTTAGAAAGCTTCGGCTTTGTGACAGGATGCTTTGGAAGGAATACAGTACAGCAATCCTCAAACGGCTGGATCGACGTCTCATAAGTTCCTATATTCTTTGCGATATCCATGATATCAATCTTGTCAAAAGCGATAAGAGGTCTCATCACCGGAAGCGAAACCGCATTGTCCGTAACTACAAGACCCTGCACGGTCTGGCTTGCAACCTGGCCGATATTTTCGCCGGTGATAAGCATGTCGCAGTTGTTTGTATTTGCAATTCTCTCTGCGATCATCATCATGAAGCGTCTTGAAAGGATAGTCATCTCCTCTTCAGGGCAAAATTCACCGATTGCTTCCTGTACTTTAAGGAGATTTATGCAATGAATCTTGATTCTTCCGCAATATGTTGAAAGTATCCTTGCTAGATCATAAACCTTTTCCTGCGCTCTTTCGCTTGTATAAGGATAAGAATGAAAATGAACTGCTTCTATATACATTCCTCTCTTTGCCATCATCCACGCAGCAACCGGGCTGTCTATTCCGCCTGAAAGAAGAACGAGCCCCTTGCCGTTTGTCCCGAGCGGAAGGCCGCCGAATCCTCTTATCTTATCAGCATAGATATATGCATGATCTCTTCTCACATTTACATAAAGAACACAATCAGGATCGTGAACATTTACCTTGAGGACCTTGCAATGCTTGAGAACTATCCTGCCGACTCTCTTTGATATCTCAGGAGATTCCACAGGAAATGTCTTATCGGCTCTCTTGGATTCAACCTTGAACGTTCTTATATTTCTGGTCTCAATAATAGACATCATAAATTTGCAGGCAGCTTTGTAAATAATGTCGAGATAAGGCTCACACTCCATAGCGGGGCTTACGGAAGCGACACCGAAAACATTCGATATATCCGATATGATCTCTTCTTCATCATATTGCGGCAGAGTCTTTACGAAGATAAGACCGTCTTTTTTGTAAACTTCCGTGCTCTTATATTTTTTGAGATTTTTGCGAATCCTCTCAATCAAAATACGTTCGAAATAAGGCTTATTCATCCCCTTAAGCGCAATCTCGCCGTATCTGACGATAAAAGTATTCTTCTCAACAGGCATATTCTTGTTTTCTTCCAGCGCTGCTTCCTTTCCCTCAGGCTCATTCTTGTTTTCTTCGGACACTGTCTTCTTTTCTTCCGATGCAGCCTTATTTTCCTCAGGCATTGCCTTCTTATCCTCAGGCATCGCCTTCTTAT
>CAVCIY010000030.1:0-9867 GCA_963602445.1 Lachnospiraceae bacterium
GGCATTTCGTACGATAAGGACAGCGAAAGTTCGGAATATAAGAAGCATTATTGCAGTATTGAAACGTTTTATTATAATAGAGACAAGTAAGCGGCGCACTGAAGGCGTGCACGAGGCTGTCGCGGAATGCGGCAGCCTCGTTTTTTATGTGACGCAAGAGTCACAAGAGTCATGCGGCAGCCTCGTTTTTTAATGTGACGCAAGAGTCACAAGAGTCATGCGGCAGCCTCTTCTTAGCCTAATGCAACAGTTAAACGGTATTCATTTCATGAATTTTCTGTGAAGATTGTGAAAATTACACACTTAAAAAAAACTATGTGTATTAAGCTTCATTTAGATAAAATATTGACCATTGCCCAAACAAAAAACTTTATGTAACATATGTATATTATTACACAGGTGTTTAAAAACTGTAAATATTTCATGTATTGCGCTGTAAATATTCAGTGTGCTGCAGGTGCTGAAAATGCTTGAACTGCAGTGAATATGCGCTGAAATATATGCAGTTGTTGCATAAAGGGGGGCGTTATTTATGATAAAAAGTGAATGGAGAAGGTTAAAACAAAACCCGCTATTGATACTGGTGTTGTGTGTCATTATTTTGATACCTGTTATATATGCGGGACTGTTTCTGGCGTCGATGTGGGATCCTTACGGGGAACTAGACAAGCTGCCGGTGGCTGTTGTAAATGAAGATAAGTCTGTAGAATACAACAACACATTGCTGTCGGTGGGCGACGATTTAGTAGAGAATCTCAAAGAAGACAAGTCGATGGATTTCCATTATGTGAGCAGAGCCGAGGCAGAGCAGGGACTTAAGGATGGCGATTATTATATGGTAATCACGATTCCGGAGAACTTTTCATATTGTGCTTCAACGATGACGGATGCAGAGCCTCAGACGATGAAGCTTGTATATGAGACAAATCCTGCGTCAAATTATGTAGCAACGAAGTTGTCCGAATCTGCAATGAACAAAATGGAGACATCACTTCAGGAAAAAATAACAACTACTTATGCGGAAAGCGTATTCGGAACAATTAAGGATTTAGGCAGCAGCCTGCAGGATGCGGCAGACGGATCTGACGAGCTTTACGACGGCACAAATGACGCACTTGACGGTGCATCGCAGTTAAGCAGCGGCGCATCTCAGCTCGTAAACGGAACAATAAGCCTGAAGGACGGAACATCATCCTTGAAGTCTGGTACATCTCAGCTGTCATCAGGCCTGAGCAGTTATCTGAGCGCTACTGAAACAATAAATGAAGGCGCACAGTCACTCAGCAGCGGAGCAAAGGAACTCGCTTCCGGAGCATCATCAGCATCTAAGGGAGCATCTTCAGTTTCTTCAGGACTCAGCAGTCTTTCGTCGAAAGTGCCTGCGCTTTCAAGCGGAGTGAGCAGCGTTGCCGGAGGAGCATCAAGCCTCAAGGATGGTTTGTCAGAGCTCGAATCACAAAATGAAACTCTTACATCAGGAGCTTCATCACTTGAATCGGGACTTGAGCAAGCATCACAGGGAGCCTCTTCACTCGCATCCTCATCAAGCCAGATTGCCGGAGGAATCAGTCAGGCAGCAGGTCTTGCCTCATCTCTCGCATCACAGGAGACACTTACGGGAGCAGATGTGCAGGCACTCGCCTCAGCACTTAGCTCACTGTCTTCACAGTACAGCGCAATGGATTCCGGCGTAAGCTCGTTAAGCTCAAGTCTCTCAACGCTTGCGTCAGGCGCATCCACTCTTAGCGACGGGATAAGCCAATACACAGCCGGTGTCAGCAGTGCTTCATCGGGAGCATCATCACTTGCATCCGGAGCTTCAAGCTTGGAATCATCAGTTCCTGCACTTTCAAGCGGCATTTCACAATTGTCATCGGGAGCATCATCACTTGCAGACGGCTCAGAAAGCGTTTCTAAGGGAAGCTCGACACTCAGTGACGGTGCGTCATCACTTGCTGAAGGAACATCAGCACTCGTCTCAAACAACAAGACACTTTCAGACGGAATGTCCGCAGTTGACAGCGGCGCTTCTAAGCTTGACAGCGGTGCGTCAGAACTTGTTGACGGAGCAAAAGAGCTTGGCGACGGCACAAATGAACTTAAAGACGGAATAAAATCCCTGTCTGACGGAGCATTAACTCTTCGCGATGCCCTTCAGGAAGGGGCAGATGAAATCTCGAACACAAATCTTGATGAGAAAAATTCCGACATGTTCGGAAATCCTGTAGAACTCGATGAAACGAAGATTACTGATGTCAGCAACAACGGTCACGCGATGGCTGCTTACATGTTCTCTGTAGGTCTTTGGGTAGCATGCCTCGCATTCTGCCTGATGTATCCGCTTACCAAGCACGACAAGCTTAAGGGAGGCCTTAAGGGAGGTCTTAGGGGAGGCTTTGAATGGTGGATAAGCAAAGCGACAATCCTCTATCCTATGGCTGTTCTCCAAGGTCTGCTTCTCATAGTGATAATGAAGCTTACTCTCGGATTTGATCCTGTAGATCTAAAAGCAACGATCGGCATGGCTTGTCTTACAAGCGTCGCATTCATGTCAATAATGTACTACTTCAACGTTCTTCTCGGAAAGGTAGGAAGCTTCATAATGCTTGTATTCATGGTACTCCAGCTTGCCGGATCCGCAGGAACATATCCGATTGAAATATCGGGAACGCTTGCAAATGCACTCAACAAATATGTACCGTTCACATATACTGTTAAGGCATTTAGAAGTACGATAGGAGGAGGCGGATCATATACGGACAGTATAATTGTACTTGTCGGATTGGCTGTCATCTTCACTATCCTCACTATAATCCTTTTCCAGCTCAGAGCTCACAAAGAGCGTGTCGGAAGAAAGTCGATTTACGATTGGATTGCCGAAAAGGGATTCGCATAAAAAATGCAAGCAGGATAATTTATATATAATTCATATAAGATAATGCGAATGGGCTTGCAAATAAAATAATAAAAATCAGTCATCCGGGTATCGTGTCAAAACGATGCCCGGTTTTTTCGCGTAAAATGTATCAAGGCTGCAAGACCGGTGCCCGGTTTTTTCACGTAAAATGTATCAAGGCTGCAAGGCCGATGTCCAGCCATTTTCGCGTAATGAGTATCAAGGCAGCAAGACCGATGCCCGGTTTTTTTGCGTAAAATGTATCAAGGCCGACACCCAAGATTATCGCAATGTGTACAATAACCGACGAATTTTTTATAAAAAGAACACTTGTTTGAATGTGCATCTGATGATATAATACAAGCGGCAAGGAAAACATCAAAGTACTCAGAAAATGTATGATGCTACGCGGTAATGCGCAAGACTTTAATACATAGGCTAAAACATGTGAGATTTCGAGGCTTAAGCAAATGCTATGCGAAAATATATGCAAAGACTAAGCTTTATGCGAGGCCGGGGGTGTGCATGCGAAATGTGTCGGGTTTGAGAGAGTGCATGCGAAATGTGTCGGGTTTGAGAGAGTGCATGCGAAATGTGTCGGGTTTGAGTGAGTGCATGCGAAATGTGTCGGGTTTGAGAGAGTGTGCATGCGAAATTCGTCGTGACCTTGCGAGAATATACGGAGGGTGAGATTTTATGAGATTTTTTCATATAGGAGATTTGCATTTCGGAAAATTGCTTCACTCAGTTTCTATGGTTGAAAAAGATCAGCCGTATTGGGTGGAGCACTTTTTGGATAAGGTTGATGAATATGCGCCGGATGCGGTTGTTATATCAGGTGACATTTATGACAGACAGGTGCCGTCTAAAGAGGCGGTGGCGCTGTTTAATCACATGCTTACCGAGCTTGCGAAGCGTGATCGCACTGTCATTGTCATATCCGGAAATCATGATTCCGGCGTGAGACTTTCATTTGCGGGTGATATTTTAAGCGAGCAGAAGATACATATTGCCGGAGAAGTGAGCAGTAAGCTGAAAAAGGTCACTCTAAGCGATACATATGGTGAGGTTGACTTCTGGATGATGCCGTTTCTTTATCCGAGAATTGTAGCGGACAAAACTGTTTTGGACAGAGATGACATTACGGGATACGGTCAGGCGGTGCGAGAGCTTCTTGCGGTTCAGGAGATAGATGAGTCGAGGAGAAATGTCATAGTTGTTCATCAAAATGTGATTTCGGGCTCAGATAAACCTCAGCACAGCGAGTCGGAGTCGATCGTGGGCGGTCTAGGCGAGGTGGACGCGTCTTTATTTGATAAATTTGAATATGCAGCGATGGGCCATATTCACAATGCCCAGCGAATGGGTCGAAATTCCGTAAGATATTCGGGATGCCCGATGTATTATGACTTTTCCGAGGCAAATAGGAAAAAATTTATTACTATGGTCGATATCGGCGCAAAGGGTGAGGAACCTGTCATTACGGAGATTGAAGTGCCGCTGCTTCACCGTATGAAGGTGCTTTTGGGCACATTCGATGAGATCATCAATCAGGCAAGGATGCTCGAAAACCCAGAGGATTATCATATCCAGGCCAGGGTAAGCGACCGTCATTTTCCTGTGGGCGCCACAGAAAAGATGAGGAGTATTCTCGGTGACAGCCTTATAAATGTAGTCAGGGATAAAAATGCAAAGGACAAAATTGACGCTTCGTACGGCACGGCTTCACCGGGCGAGCGAAAAGATCTTCCTATGGAGCAGCTTTTCGAATCATTTTACAGCGAACAAAACAGCGGTGAAGATATGGAGGCGATTCATAAGTCTTTTCTTATGAAAGTTATTGAGCAGCAGGCGCGAAGCGGAGCTTGTTATTATGATGAGAAGGCGGATGTTCCCGAAGGTGAAACCGAGGAAATAATTGCGATGCTTTTAAAGGAAATGGGGTACTGATATGAGACCGCACAGACTTATAATTGAAAATTTCGGGCCTTTTGCTCAAAAGACCGAAATAAATTTTGACCTTATGGGAGACGGCTTATATCTTATAAGCGGAGATACGGGAGCAGGGAAAACGACTATTTTTGACGCTCTTGTATATGCACTTTACGGCGAGGCGAGCGGCAGCGGAAGGAGTAAGCTTGAGACGGTTGATTATCACAGCGACTATGCCGTCCATGTTATAGAGAAAAACGGAAAGACTCTTATTAAAAACGATCCACTTATGGTTGAGCTGAATTTTTCCGCAAAGGGGCGCACGTATAATATTAAGAGAACAATATCATGGGGCGAGAAGGGCACAAATCAAAAAGCTTTGAAGGAAGCTTTTCTTTCTGATGCTGAAGGAGTTCAGATAGAATATTCAAATAAAGCTGACGGAGAAAAAAATTCAGTTACAGTCAAAATCGTTGAGATTACAGGGCTTGACGCAAAGCAATTTCGCCAGATCATCATGCTCTCACAGGGAGAATTCCGCAAATTTCTCGAAGCTGATTCCAAAGAAAGAGAGATTATTCTTGGGAAAATCTACGACAATTCCGCATATAAGGACTTGCAGGTGAGGATGGATGCTGTCGCCAAAAGGCTGAGTGACGATATAAAAGGCGCATGCGACAAAATCAAAACAGAGCTTGGCATTATAAGTGCGAATATAGATGATGCGGCGAATCTGTGCTGCGAGGCGATATCGGATGACGAGACAGTCTCAGATGTGTCTGCGAATGATGGAAAAAGTTTACGCATTGAGTTTGATTTGTATAAAGAGATTTTTTTGGATGAAAATGCATGTGAAAATGAAACCTTGCTTGAGACAGTTGATGAGGCAGCTTTTAAGATAAATGCGTTTAGCGAAGATGCCGACAGGGTGATAAGTCAATGTGATTCTTCACTTCATATGCTTAGCGAGCAAAAGGGTAAAGCTGAAGGTATAAATGATAAATTCCGCAAGCTTGACGAAGCCTTAGAAAAGGAGAAAAAACTTAGGACCCGGGAGCCCCTTATGAAGCAGCTTGAGAAGAAGGTAACTCATGCAAAAGACGCATTGAGTATATATCCGACTGAGGAGAAGTGGAGAAATGATATTGAAAATATAAAGGGCGTAGACGGTGTCAAAGAGGGAACGGAAAATGAATTGAAATCGGCTGAGGCTGAGTTGTCCGAAAAGGAAGTGAACCTAAGAGTTCTTGCTGCGGAAAAAGAACGCACAGAAAGGGAAGAAGAGCCTAAGATTGCTTTGATTGATGAAAAAATCAATAATTTCAGCAATATTATTCCCGTTTATGATGAATTTGAGCAAAAATCGAAAGTTCTTCGTGCCGCCGATAAAGAAAAGAAAAAGGCAGAAGAGGCGAGATATAAAGCGGAGAATGCCTTGAATTCTTCAAAGAAGGAGGAGGCTGCATGTAAGGCAGAGATTGATAAGCTCCAGTCTGTCAGCAGCGAATCGCTGCTGTTGTGCGAGAAAAATCGCAAAGAAAACGAAGGCAGATATAAGATTGTTCTTGGGATTACTGACTTATATGAGGATTTGAAAAATTTATCCGCGGAGGCTGAAAAAAAGGCTGCTTCTTATGAAAAAGCGAAGCTTTCCGCAGTCAAATCTTTAGAAAATTACGGCAATCTTTATGAGAAATTTTTAAAGGGTCAGTCGGGGCTTCTTGCGAAGGAATTGAGAGAGCATATCGAAGCTGACGGAAAGGCGGCATGCCCAGTCTGCGGCAGGATGCACAGGAAAGGTGAGACAGCGGAATTTGCGCTTCTTCAGGATGATATTCCGGAAAGAAAAGATGTCGATGACGCGAAGGCTGCAGCAGACGCGGACGCTGACAGAGAACGAAGCCTTGACAAGGAAATCGCAGATTTGAGATCTGATATTGAAAACAAAAATCAAAAGATTCTTGATGATGCCAAAGGTCTGTTTGGAGACGAAATCGCACTTGAAGAAATAAGAGACGAAAATTTTCTTCGCAGGATGAAGGAAGATTTTGAAGAAAAAAATAAAAGCCTTGAAAGCAAGTTTGAGGACGAAAAGAAAAAGCTTGCCAAAAAGACGGAAATCGAAAAAAAATATTCAAATTTGTCGGACAAGATTATTCCCGAGCGTGAAAAGGAATTTATTTTTCTGCGCGCAGAATTTGAGTCAGCAGACAGAGCGTATGTGAAGGCAAAGACGGAATCAGAAAATACAGAAAAAAAGCTTGAAAATTATCCCAAGACAAAAGAACTTGCCGTACAATCAGCGAAAAATCTGAGAATGGAAAGAGAGTCGATAAAGGAAGCTGTGAAAAAAGCGTCCGAAGCCGAAAAAAAATGTCAGGAAGAAATATCAAATCTGATCGGCCGAATCAAAGAGCTTAAAAATAAACTCAGGCAGCAGCAGGAGTCAGAAGAAAAAAGCCGCAAGGCATTTGAAGAAAAAATAGAAAAATCCGGTTTCATGGATGAGGACGAATATCATACAGCACTCGATCCGATGCTGCTTATCGATTTGATTCCAAAAGAAGATATCACTGAGGAGATGGCAGAATATATTTTAAAATATGATCGATGCATGATTCCTCATGAAAAAAGTGAGTTTTCCGGCAAGCTTTTAGACAAGGCTGTAAGCAGAGGAAGTGAGACAGTAGAAAGATATTTGAGAAATTGCGAAGTAAATTTCCGCGAGACGGAAAGCCTGAGAAGCGAGACCAAAAGCCTTTTCAGGGTCGATATAAAGGAGATAGAAAGAAAAATCGAAGACGCCGACAACAATTTAAAGGATTTGCGAGAAAAAAGCGAAAAGCTTAGGGGAAGTATACGAAACATATCGGCATGCCGCAGCAAAATAGAAGAATATCTTAATCACAAAATCAGATACGAGAAGCTTTTGAATAAGATTTCGCCGGTCTCTGATACAGCAAACGGAAAATCAAAATCTGCAAGATATGCGAATTATAAATTTTCAACATATGTCTTGGAAAGCTTTTTTGATTCTGTTCTCGAAAATGCCAATGTACACCTTGATATAATGAGCTCGGGCGAGTACAGACTTGTCTCGAAAAAGGAAGGCGACAACAGAAGTGCAAACGGTCTGGACATAGAGGTTTATGACGAATTCACCCAAAAGAAGAGAAAGACATCATCACTTTCCGGAGGAGAATCATTTGAGGTCTCACTTGCTTTGGCACTCGGTCTTTCGGATGTTGCGCAGCGAGAAAATGCCGGTCAGATTCAGATCGATTGCATGTTTATAGATGAGGGCTTCGGCTCACTCGACAACAAATCACTTCAAAAAGCGCTCGAGGTGCTAAACAAGCTTTCAGCCGGGAGCCGCCAAATCGGGATAATATCACATGTTGAGGCGCTGGAGCAGTACCTGGTCGGCAGGCAGTTTACAGTAAAAGGCAGTGACAAGGGCAGTGTCGTGATTGCGGGCATATAAAAGATTTAAAAATTTTTTTAAAAAATTTAAAAGTTTTTAGCACTCTCGTGTTTAGAGTGCTAAAAAGGAGGTATATATAAGACGAAGGCAAGGCCGGGCCAAGAAAATATTACGGATACATGGTCATGAAAAAGAATGTGTCATTCATGAAACAGAAAATCATTCATGAGGAAAAGAATCATTAATGAATGAGAGAATGGTTCATAAAAAAGCAAAGCATTCTTGATAAGATGACCGGACAAGGAGGAACAAAATGTTAGCAATCAGACCAGCTTTTACACAGACAGGATTAAGAAATTTTGACAATATATTCAGTGATTTTGGAAGAGCATTTTCAGATTCATTTTTCAATACTCCATTTATGAGTGGTATATCTGAATCGGCATTCTCGGGCATGAAGACAGATGTGAGAAAAGAAGACGGACTTTATCTGATGGAAGTCGACTTGCCGGGATACAGCAAAGAGGAAATCAATGCAGAACTGAAGGACGGTTATCTTACAATTTCGGCAGAGCACAAATCTGAATCGGAAGATAAAAAGGATGACGGTTATGTGATGAAGGAACGCAGATTCGGAAGCTGCAGCAGAAGCTTTTATGTAGGCGAAGGTGTTGCGGAAGAAGATATCAAGGCAGCATACCGCGACGGAATCCTGCATCTCTCGTTCCCTGCAGAGGATACAAAGGAACAAATTGAAGAACCAAAGAAAATTTTGATTGAAGGATAAGTCGAAAAGTCGTTAAGTCGTTAAGTCGAAAAGACGATAAGACGATAAGTTGATAGTCGATAAGCACAAGTAAATAGGCATAGACTAAAAGATTTAAATTAAGAGCCGTAAACTAATAGGCAAATTACAAACAACAAACAGCTTTAGCCGGCTAACCTCCTATAAAAAACGATATGGCGCTGCCCTCCGGGATTTAATCCCCGGAGGGTATTTTTATGTAATTTTTGTATTGCAACGATCGGCAGATGATAGTATAAAGAATACAAAGGCTTTGAGATTTGTTATAAGAAATTTGAATAAATATTTTCAAAGCCCTCCGGCGCTAGGCGTTATACGGAAAATATAAGATAAAAACAGAAATCATGCGGCAAATGCGGAAATGGCATGATTGTGGAATTATAGGAGAGTGGAAATGGCTGAACTTTTGGCTCCTGCCGGCAGCATGCCGGCTCTTAAAGCTGCAATTTCAAACGGCTGTGACGCTGTTTACCTCGGAATGCGCAAATTCGGCGCGCGTGCTTATTCTGACAATTTTGATATCGAGTCTCTTGCTGAGGCAGTCAGATATGCGCACATAAGAGACGTAAAGATTTATGTCACGATGAATACTATCATTTTTGAGGATGAACTAAGTGACATGCATAAGATGCTTCATGCGATAAATGAACTTGGCGTTGACGGCGTAATAGTTCAGGACCTTGCCGTATTAAAATATATTGTCGAAAATTTTGAGGACATGCAGGCTCATTGTTCGACTCAAATGGGAATTGATGACCTTGAGGGAACGCTTCTTTTTAAGGAGCTTGGTGCGAAGCGTGTTGTCCTGGC
>CAVCIY010000031.1:0-48786 GCA_963602445.1 Lachnospiraceae bacterium
AAAGAATCTATTTTTGAGATAATTTACGGGTCAACGAAAAAAGCAGATGAAATGCATACCGCCTATAGTAAATATGGTGGAAATTGTGAAGGAATGTCGGCGACAGCAGCTATGTTTTATCAGTATGAAGCAGAATTGGACGAAGATCCAGTATCAATTACAGCATTTTCTCCGTTGTCAGCAGCGACATATCCGGTAGACTTGAAAGTCACGAATACACATACGTATTGGACGTATCAGGATACCATCGAAGAGAAAAAAATAACCAGGGCAATATCTTTGAGGAGATTTATCGAAGCCATGCAGGCTGCACAATATGTGAGTTGTGTGCAAAGCGAGAAAAAAGCTCATCGTGTAAAGATGGTAAAAAACGCCGGCAGCGGCATTTTTACATATGAGTCATCAACCGGCGCTGAAAAGTTAAATAAGATAATTCAAGCGGTGAAAAACTTTAATATCACAGGGAAAAATGCTCCTCTTATAGGAATTGGGGGAGGATATTATGAACAGGAAAATGGCATGGGGCACTGTGTATTGGGATACAGAGTACGAGGCTCCGGAAGTGAAAGGTATATAGACGTCTACGATCCAAATTACCCCAACAACTGCAATCGGTACATTACTGTCTACGGATATCCGAATTGCACAGGGTGGAGCTACGACGGGTATTATTACAACAACAACAAATATGATTATAACAGAATAGATTATGTAGGAACAGAATCATATTTTAAAGTATGGGAATATAAGGGAATAACTCTGGAAAATTTGAAATATTTCGCCAAAACGGATGAAATCGTTTATGATGCCACAAAAGATCCTGAAGCATATGCCGAAATAAGCAACAGTGATGTTGAAATCGAAGACGGTAACGGAAAAATCGTGGCGACAATTGAAAACGGAATGTTCACGTCATCGAATGATGATATCATTGAAATTGGAGATGAGAATGGTATTTCTACGAAAAACAGCGGTGTGCAGCTGTGGCTTCCGGTTGGAGATTACAGCATAATAAATAATTCAAGTGACGAGGAGCTTGATGTCACAATTGCGGATGACTACCAATCGACAGATGTGAAAACCGATGCTTCCGAGATAAATATCCATGTTGATGATGACAGTAAGCTAAACAGCGTTGAAATCGAAGAGTCAGGAAGGACTTTTGACATCGATATGACCTCGCAGCTTACAAATTCATGCGAAAGTGTGGAAGCAAGCGGAATCGTTCCGAAATCGTCAGTGTCGCTTCAGCAGAAGAACGGGTCGGTTACTTTAACCACTGACGGCGTGAAATTAAACGGAGATGCGGAAGACATTGGCGGAGATGCGGACGGAGATGCGAATGATGTTTCGGATGAAGCTGACGACGGAAGTGTCGTTGACGAGGATGCAGATGGCGAGAATCCGGGCAAAGAGACGAACCCTGACGATGACGACAGTATGGCAAGTCTTCTTGGAAGCAGCATGAAGCTAAGAATTAACGGTGTCAACATTCCGCTAAGCAGCAGCAAGACAACGGTTAGTTACAAAAATTTCTATAATATTACATTTAACACAAACGGCGGCAGCAGTATAAGTAAAGTGAAGGCATATTCGAATGCAGCCTTTGACCTTAGCAGCTACAAGCCTCAAAAGGACGGATATCTGTTCGCCGGCTGGTATAAATCATCAGCACTTTCAGGAACGAGTTTAAAAGAAATCGCCTCCGGCAGGACAAGCAATATTACACTTTATGCCAAATGGATAAAAGGTGTAGCAGGTGACGCAGACGGGGACGGCAAAGTGACAACTATGGATGCCGTGAGGATTTTTCTTGCTGCTGCCGGAGCAGTCACTCTGAGCGAAAATGAGAAAATTGCCGTGGATGCGGTAAGCGAACCGACTTATACCGCCAAGACGCTAAGAATCTTATGCTGGATGGTTGGAAGCGTCGATGATCTGTGATATGATTTTAGAATAAACAGAAAGATATAGGAAGAAGATATAGGAAAGAATATGTTTTATTTGTTGATAGAAATTGATGCGAACTGATTTTTAAGAAAACTGATTCGAGCGTTGAGTTCCAGCATTGAGCCGTTCGAATCATGGAAAGGGATGTTTGTATGGGTTTAATTAAGAAAAAGGCACGTGGATTATTCAAAAGAAGTATGGCGGCGAGGGTAACGGCTGCGATGATGGCTATAACTATGGCTGTGTTGATGTGCGTTGCGATAGTCGTGGTGACATGTGTGATGATGATGCCGGCAGATGCTTATGCGACAGAGATTGTGGCATCAGGAGATATACTTGGAAATACAAGATGGAAGATTGATTCTTCCGGAACACTTTCAATATCAGGAAATGGTGAGATCGGTCAGGACACACGCTGGTTTATTTTTGCTAATGGCGGTTCTACGACTCCCGGATATCCATGGGATTCGTATTATAAGATTATAAAACGAATAGTGATAGGAGAAGGCATAACATCAATACCAACGTACTGTTTTTTAGAGTGCGAGAATGCAGAAAAGATCAAAATAGCATCGAGTGTAACAGAGATAGAGTGCGACGCATTTGTTTCGTCCGAGAATTTGAGGATAATAAAAGTTGATAATAAAAATGCATTCTATAGCTCTGAAGGCAACTGTCTGATTGAAAAAGCCAAAAAAAGAGTGATACTCGGGTGTGCGAACAGTAAAATACCTTCAGGAATCAAGACCGTGGGAGGGTTTAAATACTGTACAAGTTTGACGAGCATAAAAATACCGGAAAGTGTGACAGAGATAGCAGATAATGCCTTCAGATGGTGCATCAACTTAAAGAGTGTGAAAATTCCGGAAAATGTAACCACAATTGGAGAGAATGCTTTTTACTACTGTAAAAAACTTGAAAAGGTTAAAATTCCTGATAGTGTTAAGTCTATTGGTGATTCAGCTTTTTCTGAATGTTTTAATTTAGTTGGCATTCTTGGCTACACCAACTCCTATGCCGAAGAATTTGCAAAAGAAAACAATATTACGTTTAAATCAATCGGCACGGTATACAAATTCAGTTATGAGGACGTGGATGACGCATCTTGGTATTATGATTCAGTAAAGAATGCGGGTCAGATGGGTCTCATAAACGGTGTCGACGAGGCACATTTTAAGCCGGATGCAAATATGACTTATGCACAGGCAATCACACTTGCAGCGCGCATGCATCAGAAATATATGTCCGGATTTATCACGCTTGAAAATGGCAGTGGCGATGAAGCATGGTATCAGCCGTATGTCGACTATTGCCTTGAGAATCATATTATTGAGAGTGGCTTTTTCGGAGGCGAAAATTCGGGAGACAATACCGGCGATTCAGGTGACAATTTAGGCGGCGATTCAGGTGATTATTCTGACACAATGAATGACACGATTGACAGGCAGAATTATGCGGAAATCTTTGCAAAGGCTTTGCCTGATGAAGCTCTTGCCGAGAAAAATGCCATTTCCGACGGTGCAATTCCGGACGTTGCATGCGACAATACGCACTACGCGAGCATATATAAACTTTATCGCGCGGGAATTTGCAACGGCAGTGATGCGTCGGGCAGCTTTTATCCTGAAAAGAGCATAAAGAGGAGCGAGGTTGCGGCCATTCTCGTGAGGATGATGGATGAGAGTGCAAGGGTCGGTGCGGCGGTGTGAACTTTGATAAACATAAAGCAATATATAAAGTAAGTTTTCAAGACGGCTGCGGCCGTCTTTTTTAATTCAGCCCGCCCAAACAGGCAGACCTGCAGGTCTGCCTGTTTGGGCGGGTTTCGAAATAATATTATCTGAACTTTTAAATTACCTAAAATAGAGAAGATCGTCTTCAAGAGGCTTGCATGGTTTAAATTCTTTTATAAAGAGTACAGGAGCGTTGTCGCGGAATTCTTTTACAAATTCTACATGAACCTCGGCTGTCATCTCAGCCCAGCCTTCTTCTTGTACTTTAGATGCTGCATCGTCCATGACGCAGTAGAATGCGAGGAAAGAAATATCATCCGCACAGCAGACCATCGCAAATCTGCCGGCGATAAATCTGTCAGGTGCGTCTTCCTTTCTTCTGTGAAGCTGTGCTTTGATTTTCACAGTTTTACCCTCATACTTTTCAGGATCGTTTGCAGCATCGATATACCATGTGCCAAAATCGTTGTCCTGGATTTCTATGACTGGTGCATCGATGTCAAACGGAAGCGGCATTCCCTCAGAATAATCTTCTGCCTTGCCGTTTATGTCTTCAAGGAAGATCATTGCCCGCGGATTCATAGCTTTTACGTTTGTGCTTCTGATATATTCGTTTAGCTCAGGCGTGCAGCGGTTGAAGACAACCAGCTCCGACGCTCCGACATGTTCGATCAGCCTAGGACCCATGTTTTGCAGATAAACCTTATATGTCTCGGCATTTACAGTAGTAACAATCTGATAAAGATCCCAGTCTGCAGGGAATTCCTGCTCCATAAGCTTAAGCTCCCACATGCCGTTATATTCCAGAATTATTCGGTCGGGGCGGTTGGCAATTACAGCTTTCTTCAGCTTTGCACCTTTAAAATCTTCCTTTGATTCGACAGGAAGAAGAACGGAATTTGTCTTTTTGAGGAAATCGTCGTCATATTCTTCTTCGCCTTCTTCGCAGCAGACGATAAGAGTTTTTTCGTCTTCCGTAAAGCCCGGATCGAGCAATGTGTCTTTTATGAATTTTGTCTTTCCGCTTTCAAGAAAGCCTGCAAAAACATATACCGGATACTGTTTCTTTTTTATCATCTCTGTCTCCTGATCATTAATATTCTGTGTCGCAGCAAATCATCGTAACAAATCACCGCAAAAATCAGAGCAATAAATCTGAGCCGGCAAAGTGCCATTAGCAAATAGTATATTTAAACACTAAATATTTAGTATATTTAAACACTTAATATATCTAAATAACAAATATCTCCGGATGAAATTTTGAAAAATATTTGCACGAAATTTGCACCGGATTTGCACGAATTTTGCGCGAAATTTGCACCGGATTTGCATGAAGCTTGTGCGAAATTTGCAAAATGTTTGCATGAGAGCTGCGTATAAACTAGATGCGGAAAAGCTCCGCAAGCTTTGATTCGTTCAAATCGGCGCCGATAACGACGATCTGGCCTGTAAATGAAGCCGGCCCGCGGCGGATTTCAGATTCGCCCGGAACGTAATCGAAGTGGATCCATTGCCCGTCATCAGCTGCTACGATACCCTTTGCGCGGAGCACTGTGCCCATAATGCCGATATCAAGCTCTTCAAGAAATTCTGAAATTTCTGCTTCTGTATATTTGTTTGCAGTTTCGACTCCCCAGCTTGAGAATACTTCGTCGGCATGGTGATGGTCGTGGTCGTGACAGCAATCATGGTCGTGGTCGTGATGATGCTCGTGGTCGTGTTCGTGATCATGGCAGCATTCGTGGTCATGTTCGTGGTGATGCTCATGCTCGTGTTCGTGATCATGGCAGCATTCGTGGTCATGGTCGTGGTGATGCCCGTGCTCGTGTTCATGGTCATGCTCGTGTTCGTGGTTGATTTCATCGAGAAGTGCAGCTCCGAAAGCAGAGTCGCCTTCCATAGCTTCCAGAATCTGAGAACCTGTAATATCATCCCATGGAGTTGTGATAATACGGGCTTTTTCATTGTGGGAGCGGATAATGTCAACTGAAGCCTTGAGTCGTTCATCTGTGATATCGCCAGTTCTGCTGAGAATGATTGTCTTTGCATGTTCTATCTGATCAAGATAGAATTCGCCGAAATTCTTGGAATACATCTTGCACTTCTTCGCGTCTGCAACAGTGACGAAGCAGTTGAGTGAGGCGTTGATTTCCTCGGAAACATTGGAAACTGCGCGTATTACATCAGAAAGCTTGCCGACGCCGGAAGGCTCGATCAAAATTCTGTCAGGTTCATACTGAAGAGCGACACGCTTGAGCGCTTCGCCAAAGTCACCGACCAGAGTGCAGCAAATGCAGCCCGAGCTCATTTCGGTGATCTCGACACCGGCATCCTTCAGAAAGCCGCTGTCAATATTGATTTCACCAAATTCATTTTCAATAAGGATAACCTTTTCATCCTTATATGCTTCGGCAATAAGCTTCTTTATAAGAGTTGTTTTGCCGGCACCTAAAAAACCGGAAAAAATATCAATTTTTATCATCTTTAATACCTCCTGATAATTATATATAAAAACAATTATATGTAACACTGATTACACAAATTGCATAATATGCGCAAAAATTAAATATACACAACATCCGCAATGCTCAATATCTGCGGCGCACAACATCCGCAATGTCGAATGTGTTCGACACTTACTGTGGTTACCGCATGCTGGCTTGTATACAATGCAATCCGAAATGCCTTAATGCGAATGCCTCAAGCGTGATCAAAACGCATATCCCGAGACGATTCCCATTATTGCCCCGGCAATGATCAGCACTATAGGGTGGACATCCTTTCGCACTTTCATAATAATCGCTACAATTGCTGCTATCACAAATCCGCGGATGCTTACAACATCAAACAATTCGATGCCGGCAGAACCAATCAGATCATAGTGGATCAGCGAAATTTTTACTATAGAGAGCCATGCTGCGGTAATGAGCGCAGCCGAAGCGGCGCGAAGTCCCCAAAGTGCCCACTCGACATATCGGTTGTTTCGGAACTTGTCAAGCAAAGCGGCTATTATGAGAATGATTATAATACCCGGCGCAACTTCTCCGAGAACAGAGCACACGGCACCTCCTACAGATGCAATATGATATCCCGCACATGCAGCGGTATTTATGCCGATAGCGCCCGGAGATGATTCAGCGATCGCAAGCATATCAGCAAGCTGTGTGTGCGTAAACCAACCTGTGGTGTCAGATATGTCATACAGAAAAGGCAGAGTCGCAAGGCCGCCTCCTATAGAAAATAGCCCTACCAGGAAGAATCTGCAGAAAATTTCAATGTAAATCATACACGTCCACCTCCTGCTTGATTTGTCGAATCCGACGAGTCAGCGGTGCCGGTTCCGTGCGCGAAGTCCGTTGCGTCGCTTGCGCCGTGCGAGTCGGTATTGCCCGCAAAGTCCGTTGCGTCAGCTAAGTCAGCGGTATCGGGCGAATCCGTCGTGTCTTCGCTGTTGTGTGTCAACAGATCGCATCCGCGGCGCATGAAAATAACTCTGTTTATTATGATACCCGCAAGTCCTGAAATAATAACAGGAATAACTGGATTGAGCGACGTGAAAAGCTCGACAATAATTACAAATGCAAAAATCGCGGCGCTCAGCGCACCGGTGACGGACTTTTTCCAAAGCTTGATCAGGGTGTCAAGTATAATCACGCATACAGATGCCCGTATGCCGAAAAATGCATTCTGTACTACAGGAATATCGGCAAAATTCACAAGTATAGCCGATATAATGGACATCAGTATGACTGAAGGTGCCACATATCCTAAGGTGGCAATGATTCCACCAGAAATGCCGGCACGCTTGTTTCCTGTGAACGTGGCAGTGTTTACAGCTATGAGGCCGGGAGTGCATTGACCTATAGCATAATAATCCATAAGTTCTTCTTCAGTCAGCCAGCCGCGCTTTTCAATAAGCTCCTTCGTGATGACGGGGAGAATCGCATAACCACCGCCATACGTACATAGCGCCATTTTAAAAAAAAGAAAAAATAATGATAGATACTTTTTCATTGATACCTCCATCTGACAAGACGAAAAGGGCAGACTGAGACTGAAATGTCGAAAAATTCCGCCGAAACTTGCTTTAAAAATTATTATAACACAATTGTCAACGAAAGAATCGACATTTACCGTAATTTGCGAACAAAGTCTTTTATCCGGGTGGCAAAATCAGCCGAACGCAGCAAACATAAGCCGAGAAGGTTTTTTAAGATTTAAAAATACCTTCAGTGTTTTCACATGATGTACCGTCCGCTAAAGTCCAACTTTTTGGGGGCGCCTCATGATGCTGAAGGTATTTTTTATTGCAATTTTGCCAGTTACGATTATTAAAGATTAAAAAAATCAATTCATGACTCATAACATTACCGGTTCATGACATTACAAGTTCATGAGATTACAGGCCTGATGCTTATCTCACCCGAACTGAGGATTTCGCTGCTTCCGTCCTCTCTTACTGTCAGCAGCTCACCGTTGTCTCCTATACCCTTTGCGGTGGCGATCCATTCTTCGCCGCCGCGGATACATCTGATCTTGCGGCCTATTACTATAGAGGAGCTGCGGTATTTTTCGAGAATCAGGCGTCTCATGCTTTCAATTTTGCTTTCAACTTCGCTTTCAACTTTATTTTCTGCTTTGCTTCCGTTCAAACCGATACAGTAGAGTGCAACCTTGTCGATGATTGCCGCTGTCAGCTTTTCGCGGCTTATTGCGGGTTTTTCGCTTTCATAAATCGCTCCTGCGCCTCTTTTTATCACTGAATCACTGAAATCAGAATTTTCGGTGTTGAAATTTACACCGATTCCAAGAATGATGAATTCAAATCGGGAAGTTTTCGGATTTGCCTCAGCCTCTGCAAGGATGCCACAGACCTTTTTCTGACCGATATAAATGTCATTTACCCACTTAATACCTGCCTTTTTTCCGGTTTCCTCGAAAATTGCCTCACTTACCGCAACCGCTGCAGCTGTGGTTGTAAAGAGAGCTGTTTTTGCAGAGAAATCAGGCCTTAAAATGACAGACAAATAAATGCCTTTACCTTCCGGCGACTCAAATTTCCTGCCCATCCGCCCGCGGCCCGACGTCTGCGAATCAGCTACCACAGCAGTTCCCTGTGCCGCGCCGTTTAAGGCAAGCTCTCTTGCTCTTGAATTTGTCGAATCCGTCTCGCCAAACACATATAATATTGACGGATCTGCTATTTTCAGATGCTTTGCTATTTCCAGCCTGTGCTTTGCTATTTCCGGTCTGCGAGCCTCGTCTTTATTGTCAAAGCAGTTGTTCATCATTATAAGGCCTCCTGCGTTATCGTGTCGTCCGCGGCGCCGCGCCTTCAGCCGACAGCATGTCCTCTTCGCGGCGCCGTGCTTTCAGCCGACAGCATGTCCTCTTCGCGGCGCTGAGCCTTCAGCCGCCAGCATGTCCTCTCCGCGGCGCTGCGCTTTGCGCCGCCTCCGGATTTTGGCGCAGCTTAGTTCCCGGAATCGTCCGAAGAAAGATAGAAGAGTTCATCTTTGCGTCCGATTGAATCAAACATGTTGTTGTATTGGATTTTGTGATATCCCTCGAGAAGATCGGTATACTTCGTTTTTTCGTCATATGTGTGATATTCGTCATCGGACGTGATGTATCCGACAGAGTCTATTACCGGTATCTCGCTGTACATAGCAGAGAGATAATCGTTGTATTTTGTCGTGTCAAGCCCGGCAACCTGGAGCAGAAGGGTAGAGAGATAATTCGCACTTATCTTATCTATATATGCTTCATCTATATCATAGTTTGCCCATATTATAAACGGAGTGATATAGCGCTGCTGCTGCTGCTCTATCGAAAGATCGCTTGTTTTTGAGCCGAGAAGCTTCTCTATGAATTCTGTCTCGATATTTGGCTGATGGTCTCCGAAGAAACAGATTATGACAGGCTCTTTCTTTTTGCAGAAATAATCAACGAGTTCTTCGAGTGCCTTATCTGACTCATAAATGAGCGAGAGGTAACGATTTGCATACGGGTAGAAGTCTTCCTCGGACGTGAGTCTGACTTGTTGATTGAAGTTCAGATATGAAGAAGAATAGCTGCCGTGATTTTGCATCGTTACATTGAAGACGAAGAAAGGCTTGTCTGTGTCACGCTCTTCGTACATCTGTTCAACCAGCTTGTAATCGTAGCTGTCACTTACAAATCGTCTGAGAAGAACGTTTTCGCCCGGATATTGGGCATTTACCTTTGCTTCGAATTCGTAGAAATCTTTGTTTCCGTTTCGATATTCTTCAATCGCGTCATTGTCTATAAATGACTCGATGCTGTCGAAGCGCTCAAATCCGAGAAGCGGATAGACTATATCTCTCTTCCAGCTCGATCCGTAATATACATGAAGCGCATTTCTTGAATAATTTTGTATAGCCAGTGTCTGCGCAAGTGAAGGGAGCTTGGTCTTGATATAAAGCTCGTAAGCGTTGCTGCCCGCTGTGAGGAATGCCATTGAGTTTCCCGTGAGGAACTCAAATTCCGAGTTGCTGGTGCCGGCTCCGACCACAGGCATGTAGAGATTGCCTTTTATGGTATTTTTCGTGAGTCTGCGCGTAAACGGCATGTAGTCTGTATTTGTTGAGAAATCACCCAGAACACGCAGATCGGAATATGTTTCGTTCATTATGCAAATAATATTCGGGACTTGACCGTCCTTAAGCTTTGCTTTCTGTGCAGGCTGGTCTTCATCCGACGTGCACTTTACGGCTATCTCGGTGTCTAAGCCGGTATTCGGCTCATTGGATGCCGCAGAATCGGCAGATGTGCCGGCTGCCAAACCGCCGGCATTTGCCGTGATACCTTCGGTAAGGATATTCGCAGCGGCAGTCGTATCGGTACCGGTCGCCGGAGCAGTTGTTGTATTCGTGGCAGCTGTGCCTGCAGCAGTATTTGCGGCTGTTGTGCCTGCCGCTGCTGCCGCAGTAGTCGTCGTTGCAGCCGTGTCCGTGCCTGTAGTGTCCGTGCCGGCTGCGGTATCTGCAGCATCTGCAGTCTCTGCCGCGTCCGTCTCGCCGGCATTTTCGGCAGCTTGTTTTTCTTCGGCAGCTTGTTTTTCTGCCTCAAGCCTTTCCTCTTCGAGCCTTTTTTCTTCATTCTTCTTTTGGATATCCTGCGAAGAGGCGAGGATGCCGGCGTCATCGCTGTGGCTTTCGAGTACGTCCGTCAAAATGGCAGTCACGTCAGTATTGTCGTAATCATCCGGCTTTTCAACAATAAGATATTTTGTATTTAGGAAGAAATTGAGAATGCTTCCGGAATTGTGATATCCTCTCGTCTGATTCCAAAAATCGGGCTTTATGCCATGTGAAGCCGCGATGTCCGTAGCGTAGAAAGGCGTGAGTATTCCGATGAGAAATACAAGCGAGATGACGCGTCTTGCGATTCTTGTCTTTCTTGTCGAGGTGCATCTTATGCATTTTGCGTTGATTACCATTATAACGAAGAACAGCATGATGCCGAGAATCAACGTATAGGATAATCTATAGACGTAGTTAGAGGCTACGGCAAGACCTGTAGAGATCGTAGTTATATCGAGAGGTACAACAGGCGTGCCTCTAAATTCTAAAACGATGCTGAATATAAGCGCAACCACGAATAAAATCGGTGTCATGACCAGAGTCGATATGCGGTAGCTTCCGCTAAACAGCTTAATTACACCGTAAAGCATGAGATATACGATGTAATTGCATACGAATGACACTGTGGAAAACGAATATATGAAATTTCCGTTCATGCATTCAACCATGCACATCGCCGCAATCGGAATAAGCATGTAAAGCACTATGCTTAAAATCCGGGAAGCCTTGTCCGACAGCTGCCTGATGTTGATTGCGGTAAGCAAACCGGCAAACAGGCTCAGAGCAAAGGCTGCCGCGATAAGAAGCGGCCCGTTTTCTTCGTTTTCGTAAAAGAAAAGCTTCCTGAAAAACAGCGTCGCGCCCGTAAAGACAACAAATATGACGATCCCTGCTATCAGAGATTTTTTTGTAATCTCAAAATGCCCGGCAAATCTTTTTATAAGCCCGGCAAGCTGCTTCATAATTTTGGCAAAGCCCGTATATTCTTTTTCTTCGACACTTGCGCCTGCTTCACCTGCGTCTGCTTCGTGATCCGCACATTCCGTGTCATTTTTCGTTTCGGAATCCGCTTCTTCCGACTTGGGTTCCTTTTCGAAATTCGTTTCTTCCGCACCGGTTTCCGCGTCAGATACAATCTCTTCCGCACCGGTTTTCGCGTCAATTTCCGCTTTTAAGTCTTTTGCGGAATCAGGCTCGGAATCGAGTGATTCTATTTCTTTTTCCTTCATATCAATATCTTTAGCCATTTCCTTCATATCAATATTTTTAGCCATAATAATATCTTAATATTCCTTAAATATTCTCTCAATATTCCTTCAATATTACTTTTAATATTGCTTCTTTAATAACCCTTTTCAACGGCCGCCTGAAGCACCTTGTTTGCGATGCCGCCTGCCGTCTTGGCTCCCGAGCCGCCTTCTTCCACAGACACTACGAATGCAAGTGGGTGAGAGCTGTCATCGAGGAAGCCTGTGAACCATGAGTTTGAGGCCTTTGAAGTATCAACCTCGGCTGTTCCTGATTTTGCAGCTATTTCAAGTCCGGGGAAGTTGTCTGACCCGTAGTTGTTTTTTACATTATTTTTCATCATCTCGCAAAGCTTAGATGCCGTCTCAGACTTGATCAGTTCTGACGTGGAGCGTTTGATATAAATGCTTGTGCGAGAGCCCTCAAGAAAAGCAGTATGGTCAATTATCTGAGGGACGGCAGCCTTTCCGCCATTTGCCACCGCTCCGCAAAAAATCATGAGAGCACATGGGTTTACGAGATCTCTTCCCTGACCGACACCCGACCATGCAAGGCCGTCTTCGTCATCATAATCGAAGTCGAATGAAGATGCTGTCGTGCTGATTCCGTTTATGGAATAAACAGATGTCAGACCGGTGTTCTTGGTATATTTTTCCATCACGGATTTACCCATATCAATCGCAAGCTGTGCAAATGCCGCATTGCATGAAACAGTGAGTGCTTCTTCAAAGTTTACCTCACCATGAGCATTTACGCAAGTGATGACTGTGCTTCCGGAATTTCCGACATTTGTGCTGCCGGTACATGTAAATGTCCAATTGTCAATATCCTCGATATTTTCTATTGCCGCGGTGGCTGTAATAAGCTTAAATGTAGAGCCCGGTGTCATCTTTGACGAGAGAAGTCTGTTTATAAACATTCCGCTGTTGTCTGATCCGGAATCATCAGAGTCGGCTTCGGGTATGCCGTCTGCTGGGTCAAATCCCGGACTGCTGACCATGCAGATGATTTCGCCTGTTTCATAATTGTAAACACCGACTGTTCCGTTTTTGCCGTTTAAAGCTTTGTATGCTGTCTCGCATACATCGGCATCGATAGTCAGATATAAGTCACGCCCGCCGGAGAATACTGTATTTGCGCCGGTAATGGGGTTGTATCCCGTAAGCTTGGAAGCAAATTGCGACATCGCGCCCGAGCCGATACTTCCTTTCGGATCTCCGACCGCATGAAGCACGGCGCGTCTCATACTTTCGCTTTCTGCATAATGCCAGCCGTCGTCATATGAAGCAAGAACAGTACCATTTTGGTCAAGTACTCTTCCGCAATTTAGGACACCGTCGGAATACAGGTGCTTGTTTGACGGATATGATGCCCATTGGCCGCCTTTTGTGAAAAATCTGAATACGAAAAATAATGATCCGAGAATGAGCAGGAATGCAAGTATGATGCAAACGAAAGCTCTTGAAGTTATCTTTTTCATCTGCGTCTGCCTCCTCTTCTGTTTGTATTTTCGCTTCCGGAGCTAAAGCTGTTCCAATTGTCGAAGTCATCTTCGTTTCCGGAGCTGTTCCAATTGCCGAAGTCATCTTCGCTTCCGGAGCTTCCTAGGCTGTCAAATTCGTCAAAGATGTCAAAGTCTCCGCTGCTGCCTGGGCTGTCAAATTCGTCAAAGATATCAAAGTCACCGCCGCCGGAGCTGCCCGGGCCGCCGAAGTCGCCGCCGTTGTCAAAGTCGTCAAAGCTGCTGCCGCGCTGCCGGTTGTGCATAAAGCTTTCCGGCGGCTCGTCAGACGCGTCAAATTGACTGAAAAAGTCATCGATTTCCTGCTGCTCATGATCAGCACGGCTGCGGCGTCTTTCCTCACTGCCGCGCGGAAGCTGTGTGCCTCTGCGGTTTGCGGGCTTGCGCCTTTTTTTCGCGCGGTCTGTACTTTTGAGTTCGGCACTTTTGAGCTCTTCTGCCATATCGTCCGGTATTTCGGGCGCGTCGCCCAGCCGAACCTTCTTTCGAACGGCGAAGCTCGCATTTTGCCTGGTATCGGCAGCTTTTATGAATGCGAGAAGCCCCCATGACGCGAGCATACTCGAACCGCCGCAGGATATAAACGGGAAGGTAACACCCGTAAGCGGCAGGATGTCAACCGAGCCGAAGACATTCAGCATAGTTTGGAAGACCATCAGAGATGAAGCCGCACATGCGGCGATTGTATAATATGAAGATCTCCCGTTTTGAACAACTCTATAAGTAAATACACAAAGTGTAAAAATGGACATTACCGCAAGGAAAGCTATTATCAGACCCCATTCCTCACAAAGTACGCCGAAAACAAGGTCGGTCTCAGAAGCCGCGACATTGTGGAGCCATCCCGTGCCTGCTCCAGTCCCTATAAGTCCTCCGCTTGAGGCCGCCGACATCGTGCGCACCTGCTGGTAACCCAGATCGCTTGCATGCTCCCACACGTGTCCCCACGCCGAAAAACGCTTGGCGACATAAGGTTTGAATCGGAGAACGAGCGCGATAGCTCCCGCGGCACCTCCGCAAATAAGAGCGAGCGTAGCAAAATCGCCCGATCTCAGAAAAGCTATGACAAGGAATGTGACGAAGAAAATAGCCGCCGTACCGAAGTCACTGGTGATAGCAAGAGCCAACATGCAAAAGCCGGAAAGAGCCATGAATCCGAAAAGATTCTTTTTTTCAAACAATCTGTCAAGTGTGGCCGCTCCTGCGAATATAAAGCATATCTTTGCAAGCTCGGAAGGCTGAAGAGAAATGCCGCCGACAGATATCCAGTTTCGTGCGCCGTGAGAGACCTTGCTGAAAATGACATTTATCGCAAAGAGCCCTATCGCTGCCGCAGCCATGAAATATCTCGTCCTGACTACGCGATTGAGATTTCGCATATACATACCGATAAAAAGGAAAATAGCAAAGCCGAGACATATTGCAAGCGACTGCTTGATCATCGAATCTGACAGCGCAGTCGCAGTGACCGCAAGGTTCAGCGTACATGCGAAAAATGCCAGAATCTCGGGTTCAAAGCCTGTTTTTCCCGAAGCTTTCATAATAAGAACGTAAATCCACATGACCGCCATGAGAAGACCGAATGCCACGAGTATTTCTTTTCTGATTTCAGGTTTTGAGATCAGCAATTGTATGACAGTAAGAATCTGGAAAAGCGTGATGTAGACAAAGGACGACCAGGAAGGAAGTCTGAATGTCCTGCGTGAACGTTTTTTTAAATTGTCCGCAAATTCCATCTTTGAAATTGATTCAAATGTCATGTCGATTCCGCCGAAGCTGAGCGTGTCGCCGTGCACAAGCGGCATGTCCATAGTGAGAGCCATGCCGTTGATTTTCGTGATATTCTTGTCCGAGAGGTTGTGAACTCTCCATTCGCCTTTGTCATTTCTTATAAGAGCGCACTGGGTCCTCGAAACAGTCGCAAACTTTATCATGATATCGCAGTGCCTTGCACGTCCGACCGTACACTCCCAATGGGAAATCTGAAACTTTCCGAGCTCCGGAGAACTGAGATATCCCCAGGTTTCCTTAGGATTTTTTACGCTGAGCATATTGCGAAGCACAGAGCCGAGTATGACAAGCGCAAGAATCGGCATAAACCATCGGATCATCTGAGTGTAAATGCTGCCGGCAGTGATATCATTTTCCTTCAGCACAGAGAAAGTGTATGAAAAAAATCCTCCGAGACGCTGAAACAGCTGCTTTAAAATGCTTCCGAATTGAGGTGCCACGTCAGCAATCCAATCTTGTATACTATTAAAAATATCGTTCATGAATATATCCTCAAAGTAAATTCCTTATCCGTAAATAATCTCTTATCCGTTATAAAATAATTATTTATTGTAAAATAATCTCTTATACGCTATCCGCCGTAAATAAATCGTTCATTCGTTTTTTTGGCGCACTATGCTTGATTATAATAACGCTTTATTGTGATAATTGCGTGAATAGTTTCAAACTATCCGCTGCTCGGAAGTCGGCGTCAAAAATCAAGACAATAAAGAGATTTTATCACAAATATCATTTAATGTGTAAAATCAAGGATATATTTATGAAGAAAAAGAGATAAACTCACGAAGAAAAAGAAATAAACTCACGAAGAAAAAGAACGTAATGTGAAACATAAGAATATTACGAAAAAAGTGCATTGCATAGCGTGAAAAAAATATATATACTATACTGAGTAGGGGTGTAATGTATGAATCCCTAAATGTTCGAATCGGCATCTGCGGAGATGACAGAGAGACTGATTTGATGCGGCTGTCCGGCGGACAGTCGGAGATGTTTATTAACTTAGAGAGGCGGAAAGATGGAATCTAAATATAAAAGAATAATTCTCAAGATAAGCGGCGAGGCACTTGCAGGCGAAAAGCATACCGGTCTTGATGACGATATGCTTCAGCAGGTTGCCGAGCAGGTCAGACAGATCTATGACATGGGCGTGCAGATTGCCGTGGTCGTAGGAGGCGGCAACTTCTGGCGCGGACGCACGAGCGGCAGCATGGACAGATCGACAGCTGATTATATGGGTATGCTTGCCACAGTTATCAATGCCCTTGCTCTTCAGGACGCATTTGAAAGAAACGGCATGCCTACAAGAGTTCAGACTGCGATAGAGATGAGAGAAGTAGCTGAGCCTTATATCAGAAGAAGAGCAGTAAATCAGCTTGAGAAAGGAAATATCGTTATTTTCGGAGCAGGCACGGGAAATCCATATTTTTCGACAGATACTACAGCAGCCTTAAGAGCAGCCGAAATCGGTGCGGATGTCATTCTCTTGGCAAAGAAGGTGGATGCAGTTTATGACAGCGACCCTGCCACAAATCCTGACGCCAAAAAGTACGACGAGCTTACACATCAGGAGGTGCTGAACAAGAATCTCAAGGTAATGGATTCTACAGCTGCTTCTATTTGCAGAGACAACAACATAAAGATTCATGTTTTCGGACTCGGCGAACCGCAAAATGTTATAAAGGCCGTATGCGGTGAGAAGATCGGTACGATTGTTTATTAATTTCCGAAAGCCGGCGGGCAAATGGCTCGGCTTGTGATAAGAGAAGCCGGCGGGCGAGTGGCTCGGCTTGTGAGAAAATGAGCCGGCGGGCAAGACATTTGACGTTTTGTCACAGGTAAGTTACAAGTTATATAAGGAATTTTTTGGAATTTATATACAGAGACAAATTTGTATTACGAAGACAGTATTATAGTTTGGAGGACAACTATGGAAAATTTAAAGAAAGAATATGAAGAAAAAATCGAAAAGACGATAAGTATTCTCAAGGAAGACCTGAATACAGTCCGTGCCGGCAGAGCAAATCCTGCTATTCTTGACAAGATTACCGCAGAATATTACGGCACACAGACTCCTCTTAAGAGTCTCGCAAACATCTCGGTTCCTGACCCGAGAACTCTTATGATCGCACCGTTTGACGCTTCTTGTATATCATCTATCGAAAGAGCAATAAATGAAGCAAATATCGGAATCAATCCGTCAAACGACGGAAAGGTTATCAGACTTGCCATTCCTCAGCTGACTGAAGAAAGACGTAAGGAACTGACAAAGACCGTTAAGAAGATTGGCGAGGAAGCGAAAGTAGCTGTCAGAAATATCAGAAGAGATGTAAATGACAAGGCCAAGAAAATGGAAAAAAATGGTGACATAACTGAAGACGATCTTAAGAAGGGTCTCGACAAAATCCAGAAGATGACTGACGACGGCATCAAGAAGATTGATGAACAGGTCGCAAACAAAGAAAAGGAAGTTATGGAGGTATAGTTCGATTGCATGCGCTACCTGATGTAGTCGGGATGAAAATGTCTGCCGCCGCTGATATTCTCAGTGAGGCAGACATATCTTATACGACGGAAAAAATAAAGCCTCACGGCGGCGGCGATCGCAGAAGGCGCGAGGCTGAAGCAAGAAGAGCCGCCGAAAAGAAAACGGCCGGAAATGAGGCGGCAGAAGCGGTTGGAGAAAAAGCGGCTGAGTCGGGCGAAAAAGAAACGTCCGGAGCGGTCGGGGAAAAGATCGCAGAGAATGCAGCATTTGACGAGCCCGAATATCAGACAAGAGTTTTGCGCCAGAGACTGTCTTCTGACGGAAATTTAATTCTTACAGTATGCGATGTGCCGGAGGTGAGTCTGCAATGAGCGAAAATATCGCCGAAATTCCAAGACATATTGCCATTATAATGGACGGAAACGGCAGATGGGCAAAGGAACGCGGAATGATCAGAGTGAAGGGGCACAATGCCGGAATGGCTTCCCTTAAGAAAACTGTACGCGCGTGCGCCGAGCTTGGGGTTAAATATCTTACGGTTTATGCATTTTCCACAGAAAATTGGAGACGTCCGGTCGATGAAGTGAACGGCATTTTCAAGATTATGGTTTATTACATAAAAAAAGAGCTTAAGGAGCTGAAGGAGGAAAATGTCCGCGTAAATGTGATAGGCGACTGGGAAGCGATTCCCGAGGATGCGAGAGAGAAGATGCTGTATGCTGTCGACGAAACCGCTGAAAATACAGGTCTTGTATTTACGATTGCTCTCAATTACGGAGGGCGAAGAGAAATCCTTAATGCAGTGAAAGCCCTTTATAAGGAGATCATGGAAGCCGATGCGGCGGAGGAGATCGAAAAGCCGGACGCGGCGGAGAAGATATCAGAACTCGACGCGGCAGAGAAGATATCAGAATTCGACGCAGCGGAGAAAATCACGGAGGCTGATATCGAGAGACATCTTGCCACAGCTGGGATGCCGGATCCGGATATTATTATAAGAACGGGCGGCGAAATGAGATTGAGCAATTTCCTGCTTTGGCAATGCGCATACAGCGAATTCATATTCAGGGATGTATATTGGCCTGACTTTGACAAGGCCGAGCTTATCTCATGCATAGAGGAATTTAACAAAAGAAATCGCAGGTATGGCGGACTTTCATAAAATATAAATGTCAATTTCACAAACCAAAAATGCTATAATCAGAAAGCGACCCAAAGTACGGCATTGCGGACGGTCGTCGAAAACATGAAAACTGCCCAAAGTGCGGCATTACGGCGCTGCAAACGGTCAGTAAATTCAAAAATCAAGAGGTCGGAGGCGCTGCTTTTGCAGGCTTGCGGACATGGCCTCGGAAACAAGAGAAATAGAAATAAGGAGAAATAAACATTATGAAGACGAGAATAATTTCAGGAATTATAATGGCACCATTACTTATACTGGTAATCTTGGGAGGAAACTTCCTTACGGCAGCCGCATTTTTGATTGCGGTACTCGGACTCAGAGAGTTTTTTAACGGATTCAAAATGATCGACATCAGACCTTCATATCCTATAGCTCTCGTGTCGACAGTGCTGCTTTATGTGTGCCATTACATCATTTATTTCAGCTCAAACGAAGTGCGCGCAGCTCAGATCGCGGCTCCTTTGTATATGGGATGGCTTATTATCACAGCGGTAATGTGCATGCTTATGCTCTTTAGGATCAGAAATGTGAAGCTTGAAGATGCCATGGCAACCTTTATCGGAATCGTTTATATAACATTTTTCTCATATCACATCGCGCTTACTGAGATGAAATTTGCGGATGTATGCAAGGGCTCACCGGTATGGTTCATTGTTATCACTGCATTTTGTACAGATATGGCAGCATATTTCGGAGGAACATATCTCGGAAAGAACAAGCTTTGCCCGACTATCAGCCCAAAGAAAACTATCGAGGGTTCAGTGTGCGGAATTGCGGGAAGCTTGGTGATCTCATTCCTGTTTGGCCTGATTTTCGGAGACCATACATATCTGTTCTCATTTATAGTAATAGGCATTTTGGGCGGCATTGTTTCCCAGGTCGGCGATCTCACAGCTTCGGTATTTAAGAGAAATATGGGCATAAAGGATTATAGCAATTTGATTCCGGGACACGGCGGAATAATGGACCGTTTTGACAGTGTTCTTTTCACAGCTCCGCTTGTATACTATTGCTTCAGCTTGCTGATTCAGTAAAGGGAAACCTTGCGAGGCACACAATGCGTAAACCTGTCGAGGGTAAACTTTACGGGACAGCAATGCGTAAAGCTAGTAAGGTTGAGCTTTGCGAGAATAAGCATTGTGTGGCAGCGTTCAAGTTTGTTGAGGCTGAGCTTGACGGAACGTGTAGCGTGTGAATCTGTCGAGGTTGAGCCTTACGGGGTGCGCAGCGTGTAAATCTGTCGAGGTTGAGTCTTACGGGGTACGCAGTGTGTGCATATAAATTGAGAAAATTATTATGAAGAAGATAGCAATATTGGGTTCTACGGGCTCTATAGGCACGCAGACTTTAAATATTATAAGAAAAAATCCGGAAAAATTTCATGCGTGCGCATTGACATGCAAGTCAAATCTTATGCTGATCGCAGAACAGATTGCGGAATTTCTGCCGGAATACGCGGCCGTTTCGGATCGCGAGGATGCGCTGAAATTGAAGAAAATGCTAGAAGGACGCAGAGCGTGCGACGTGTGCGGCGTTACGGAGAGCGGAGCATGTGATCTCGGCGAGGTAAAGGAATCCGCAAAAGAAATAAAGGAATCCGCAAAAGATGCGGGACATACGAAAATTCTTTGGGGACGCGAGGGTCTGAATGCAGCAGCTTCTGAGATTGAAAGCGATATTGTTCTGAATGCCTTGGTCGGAATGGCCGGCCTTGAGCCGACATATCATGCGGTTCTAAAAGCAAAGACTGTTGCACTGGCAAACAAGGAAACTCTTGTAGCCGGAGGTGCTCTTATCATGGAAACCGCTCAGAGCACGGGTGCCGCAATCCTTCCTGTTGACAGTGAACACAGCGCCATTTTTCAATGTCTTCAGGGAAATGACGAAAAGCAGGCTGAAAGGATTATTCTTACAGCATCGGGAGGCCCGTTCAGGGGCCGGAAGGCTGACGAACTTAAGGATGTGACTCCTTTACAGGCTCTCAATCACCCGCGCTGGAAGATGGGAAACAAGATTACGATTGATTCATCAACATTGATGAACAAAGGCTTTGAGGTCATAGAGGCAAGGTGGTTGTTTGATATGCCGCCTTCTAAGATAGATGTTGTCGTGCATCCGCAGAGCATCATACATTCCATGGTTGAGTACAGTGACGGCGCGGTGATGGCGCAGCTGGGCCTGCCCGACATGGAGATTCCGATAAGTCTGGCGCTCGAATTTCCGAAGCGTCTGCCAAATAAGACGGAGAGGCTGGATCTGGCAGATGTGGGTATGCTGACATTTGAGCAGCCTGATACGGAAACGTTTAAGTGCCTGCAATATGCCTATGATGCGCTCGAAGCGGGGGACACATTCTGTACTGCGCTAAATGCTGCAAATGAAGTCGCTGTTGCGGCTTTTCTGGACGGAAAGATTTCGTATGGTGAGATTCAGGATTGTCTTGGAAAAGTACTCGAGTGTCACGTTCCCCAGAAAAATGCGACTCTCGAAGAAATTCTTGCAATTGACGAAGAGACAAGAAAAATTGCGGCAAAGATTCTTGGGGCACAGTAATCTGTGATGCTGCAAGTGCGTTGATGTGAAATTTAAATCAGATACGAAAGGGAAAAAAGGGAAAAAATGCATGTAGTAATTGGGATACTGGCTGCGATACTGATATTTGCGATACTCGTGATCGTGCATGAAGGAGGCCATTTTGCTGTGGCAAAGGCTGTCGGAATCAGAGTCAACGAGTTTTCAATCGGTATGGGTCCGCTTATTTTTCAAAGACAGAAGGGAGAGACCAACTATAGTATAAGAGCTTTTCCGATAGGCGGATATGTGGCTATGGAAGGAGAAGATTCCGAATCGGATGACGAGAGGGCATTTTGCAAAAAGCCCGCGTGGGCGAGGGCTGCCGTTGTTGCGGCCGGACCGTTTATGAATGTTGTTCTTGCGATTCTGGTATTTATCGGGATGATCATGTATAACGGAACAGGCGTGAGCAATACGATTTCCGAGGTTTCGGACGGCTCTCCTGCCTATGAGGTCGGGATTGCCGCAGGGGACAAGATCACGTCTATAAATGTTGCATCTTCAGACGGTTCTTCTGCGTCAAAAACGTATGAAGTCAAGTCGGGAGAAAATATTAAAGAAAAGCTGATTGAAGCTTACGAGGCGGCAGGCGAAGGCAGCGCCGTCGAGGTAGGCATTTTGTCTAAGGGCGAAAAAACATCAAGAACTGTTAAAATTGTACCAGAGGAAAATGATGACGGCTCGCCTGTACTGGGTGTTACATTCAAGATAAAAAGAAACTTCTTTAAGGCGGCCGGATACAGCGTCAAGGCTGCATATGAGGCTGAGAAGCTTATGATTCAAACTCTCGCATCGCTTGTGAGCGGGCAGGGGGATACGGGTGATGTTGTCGGACCGATCGGGATAGTGAGTATTGTGGACCAGACAGCGCAGAAGGGTATTTATAATATCGTCTATCTGCTGGCTCTGCTTAGTCTCAATCTTGCTCTTGTAAATATTTTGCCGTTTCCTGCTCTAGACGGAGGAAGGCTGCTGTTCATAATTATCGGCGTGATTACAAGAAAAGCAGTCAGCGATGAGCTTGAGGCAAAGATTCATTATGCGGGACTGCTTATCTTGTTTGTATTGATGATTGTGATTACGATAAAAGATGTGAATACATTTATTATAAAGCAGTAAAGAGAGCTTGTATTAAGCGGCTTGCGGTGGTCGGCGCGGATTGCGGCTTGCGGTGGTCGGCGCGGATTGCGGCGGTTTTAAAGGTGGTTTGAATGAGACGGATTTCGAAGAAAATCATGTGCGGCGGTGTCGCAATCGGCGGCGGTGCCCCGATTTCAATTCAGTCGATGACAAATACAGATACGAGGGATGTCGAGGCGACTGTTGCGCAAGTGAGAAGGCTTGAGGTCGCGGGCTGCGAGATTGTGAGAATCTCCGTGCCTGATTCGCAGGCCGCGGAGGCATTTGAAAGTATCAGGCGCAAGTGTCGCATTCCTGTGGTTGCGGATATTCATTTTGATTACAGGCTTGCTGTTGCGGCGATTGAAAACGGCGCCGACAAGGTTAGAATAAATCCGGGAAATATCGGTTCGAGGGAAAATGTCGAGGCCGTTGTGAAGGCCGCATCTGCAAGAAAGATTCCTATCAGAATCGGCGTAAATTCAGGCTCCATTGAAAAGGAAATCCTTGCAAAGTACGGAGGCCCGACTGCTGAAGGACTTGCCGAAAGCGCATTGAAGAATATAAAGCTTGTGGAGTCGATGGACTTTGACGATATCTGCATATCTGCGAAAGCATCAGATGTTGTCATGAATTATAACGCATACAAGATGATAGCCGAAAAGACTGATTATCCGATTCATATCGGTGTCACGGAGGCAGGCACGCCCTCAACAGGTATCATAAAATCAAGCATTGGCCTTGGTGCACTACTTCTTGAAGGAATAGGCGATACGATGAGAGTTTCTCTGACTGCTGATCCCGAAAAGGAAATTCCGGTTGCACGCGAAATTCTGAAAAATACAGGTCATTTCAAAGGAGGAATAGATTTTGTATCGTGTCCTACCTGTTCAAGAACCAAGACAGATTTGACTCATATTGCAGATGATATAATGATGCGCCTCGGAAGGATTGAGCAGGAAATGATCGAGCGAAGCCTTCCTAAGCTTAAAATTGCCGTAATGGGATGCGCTGTCAACGGCCCGGGCGAGGCTAAGGATGCAGATCTCGGAGTTGCATGCGGCGACGGCAAGGGCGTAATTTTTGTTGACGGTCAGATTGTGAGAACTGTTTTTGAAAAAGATATACCGGATGCGATCATATCGGAGGTCAGAAAAAAGCTCGAATTATAAAAGCTAAGATGCCATAAATCAAACGCCGAAAGCTCAAGTGGCGGAAGGTTAAGGCGAAAAAGCCGGAGCAGCGAAAGCTCAAGTGGCGGAAGGTTGTGCGATAAAAGAACGAGTGGCGGAAGCACGAATAAAAAGAAGACAGAATGACATGAAAAGTTTTATAGAAAATCATATTGACTGGCAGAAGCTCGCTCCCCATGAACGGGGCGAGTTTCTTCTAAGTGTGGAACAAGCGTCTCTTGTTGAGGAGACATTACAGCTAAATATAGATATTGCGGCAAATTTTGTAATTCCTTATGAAAATCTCAAGGAAATAACTGACGCATTGTGTAATGAAATAGAAGACCTAAAGGATGTCTCCTTCAGGTTCAGATATGAAAAGCCGATGGCAATGTCAGAAGAAGAGATAATGAAAATCTCCGTGCCGCACATGATAAATAATATAAATGACCTCGGAAGGCTGCGCCGTACGATGGACATGGAAAATGTGGACATTGAAGACGGAAATATGGTTGTCTATGCTCTCGGCGAACAGGCTGTAAGGAGCCTAAACATGAAAGCGGCACCGGTTATGCAAAGTATGCTTAAGCATGATTTTGGCATCGAACGCATGGTATTTTTCAGAAACAAGGAAGAGGAATATGCCAGGAAGGTGAGCGAGCTGCAGCGTCAGACGGAAGAAGAAGTAAAGCGCCTCAATGATGAAGCTGCGAGGACAGGTGCAGCGAGAGCAAGGGCCGCCGGCGCACAGACTGCGGGGACGAATGCTGGCGGTGCACAGACTGCAGGGCCAGGCGCATCGAAAACGGCGGCCGGCGGTCAGGGCGGCGGCTTTTCCGGCGGTGCGGGATTTCGCGGCGGATATGCCGCCGCAGGTGGTGCGAGACCGGGCTCTCAGCGAAAGCGCGGATATGAGGGCCCGGTGGTAGGAGACCGCATTGTGGGCAAGCCTATTTCGGGCACAGTTATAAACTTGAAAGAAGTGAACAAAAATAGCGGTGTCGTTGTCATAGAAGGCTCTGTATTTAGGACAGAATACAGGACTATCAAGGGAGACAGGCGCATAGCTTCGCTTTACGTGACTGACAATACAGACTCGATTCTGGTAAAGATGTTCATTTCTCCGCAAAAGCAAGCCGATTTCGAAGAGCATATCAAGACGGGGACTTATCTGAGGATAAAGGGCGAAGCCCAATTTGACAGCTTCGAAAGGATGACTGTCCTGATGGCTCAAAGCATTGAAAAGGCAGAAAAAAAGCAGCGCGTGGATACCTCAGAGCGCAAGCACATAGAGCTTCACGCACATACGAAGATGAGCCAGATAGACGGCATCATGGATGTTGCCGACCTCATAAATACCGCAAAAGCTTGGGGTCATCCGGCTGTGGCGGTTACAGATCACGGCGTGGTTCAGGCGTTTCCGGATGCTATGTCAAAGGCAAAAGGAATAAAGGTTATTTACGGTGTCGAAGGATATCTTGTCGAAGATATCCCGCAAGCCGACGGAACAATCGACTACAAGACAAATCCGTCCAGGCATATTATTCTTCTTGCAAGATCGCAGGCAGGCATAAAAAACCTCTATAAATTGGTTTCTTATTCCTTTGTCAATTACCATTACAAGAAACCGAGAATGCCGAGGTCTGAGATCATAAAGCACCGCGAAGGAATCATCATCGGCTCGGCGTGCGAGGCAGGAGAGCTTTTCAGGGCAATAGTAGAGGGCAAATCGGACGAAGAACTCGAAAAAATAGCAGCCTTTTATGATTATCTTGAGATTCAGCCTCGCTGCAACAACAGATTTATGCTGAAAAATGGTACGGTTGAGACAGAGGAAGAGCTTCTTGATTTCAACAGAAAAGTTCTCGAAATCGGAAGAAAGCTGGGCAAGCCTGTGGTTGCGACATGCGATGCCCATTATCTGAACAAAGAAGACTACATTTACAGAAATATAATAATGGCCGCGCACGGCTTCAAGGATCTCAGCGATGAGCCGAATCTCTATCTAAAGACGACAGATGAGCTGCTAGAGGAGTTTGCTTATCTCGGCCCCAAAGAGGCTGAGCGTGTGGTTATCGATGACACGCATGCTGTCGCAGCTATGATTGATGACGATATAAAGCCGCTTTCCGATGAAAAGTGTCCGCCGTTTATCGAAGGCTCGGAAGAGCGCCTTAAGACAAGATGCTACGACAAGGCTCACGAAATTTACGGCGACCCGCTGCCCGAAATAGTAGAGCAGCGGCTCGAGAAGGAGCTTAGCTCCATCATCGGAAACGGATATGCAGTAATGTATGTTGCAGCGGAAATGCTTGTTCAGAAATCTTTGTCTGACGGATATCTCGTAGGTTCGCGAGGCTCGGTAGGTTCCTCGTTTGCCGCCACGATGGACGGCATTACGGAAGTAAATCCTCTGCCTCCGCATTACATCTGCCCAAACAAAGATTGCAAGCACAGCGAATTTCCCGAAGATTATTCTTCAGACTGCGGTGTGGACTTGCCGGACAAGAATTGCCCTATATGCGGCACAAAATATATAAAAGAAGGCCACAATATCCCATTTGAAGTATTTCTCGGCTTCAAGGGTGACAAGGAGCCTGATATCGACCTGAATTTCGCAAGTGAATATCAGCCGGTCGCACATAAGTACGTAGAAGAAATATTCGGAGCAGAAAATGTATACAGAGCGGGAACTATAGGCACTATCAAGGAAAAGACGGCTCTTGTCTATGTAAAAAAATATCTTGAGGAACGCGGACGCATCGCAAATAAATGCGAAATGGAGCGTCTCGCACTCGGGTGCAGCGGAGTAAGAAAGACTTCGGGACAGCACCCGGGCGGCATGGTAGTAGTTCCGCGGGGACGCGAAATATATGAATTTTGCCCGGTGATGCACCCTGCTGAGGGTCAGATCAAGGACACGATTACTACTCATTTCGACTATCACAAGATTGAAAAGAATCTCCTTAAGCTTGATATTCTGGGCCACGAAGTGCCTATGATGATCCGTATGCTTGAGGACATTACGGGCGTTCCGCCTGAAAAAATTCCTTTGAGAGACGAGAAGGTAAATGCTATTTTCCTCGGAACCGACACTCTTGATATAAAGATCGACAACTACAGGCAAAAGCACGGAACCTTCGGCATTCCGGAATTCGGCACGAGCTTTACGCGCCAGATGCTTGACGACACGCAGCCTAAGCGTTTTTCCGATCTTGTCAGAATCGCCGGATTTTCTCACGGAACCGACGTGTGGCTGAACAACGCCCAGGAATTCATTCGTTCCGGCGTCGCAACGATGGATGATGCCATTGCGACACGAGACGACATTATGAACTATCTGATTTCAAAGGGCCTTCCGAAGCAGGATTCGTTCACCATCATGGAGCGTGTAAGAAAGGGAAAGAGCATAACCGAAGAGCAGGAAGCTCTCATGCTTGAAAATGATGTTCCCGACTGGTATATTGAGTCATGTAAGCGCATCAAGTACATGTTCCCGAAGGCGCATGCCGTCGCATATGTAATGATGTCCTACAGAATCGCTTATTTCAAGGTCTATTATCCGACCGCATTCTACGCTGTCCATTTCTCGATGAAGATAGATGCCTTCAATGCGAAGGTATGTCTTGGAGGAATGGATGCTGTCACAGATATGATGGATCAGATCAAAAGCAAGGGAAATGACGCGTCAAACAAAGAAAAAGACGAATTTCTGGTGTACGAGGTCGTTTATGAAATGTATGCGCGAGGATACGAATTCCTGCCGCCTGTCTTCGGAAAGTCAAAGGCTGTTCATTTCAGCGTGGAGGACGGGAAAATCCGTGTTCCGTTCAGAGCTCTCGAAGGAATGGGTGAGACTGCGGCCGTGAGTCTCGCGGCAGAATATGAAAATAAACCGTTTAGCTCGATTGAAGACATGATGACGAGGACTTCCGTAAATTCAAGCAACCTCGAGGTTCTAAGGGAGATGGGCGTTGTGAAGAGCTTGCCTGAGTCAGACCAGCTGTCAATGTTCTCACAGTTGGGCATTGTATGATAAAGCAAAGAATTATGTTAAGGAGAATGGTTTGAGAAAAGTACTCAGTTATTTTACAGTCAGAGATTTGATACTCATAGCGGCTATGGCCGCTCTCGGAGTTGCCTTAAAGCCGGTCATAAATCCTATAGTTCACCTGATCACAACTCCTTTGCAAATTCCGGGAGGTTCTCTTGCAGGCGGACTTTATATGATGTGGATCGTGGTTGCGATGGGACTTACAGGAAAGCGCCTGACTCCCACAATGGTCGGACTTGTGCAGGCGATACTCGTTATGATCACAGGCATTACAGGTTCTCACGGTGCAATGAGTCTCATAAGTTATACACTTCCGGGAATCGTCGTGGATCTCGCTCTTCTCATTATGAACCACAGAGTCTGCTGCCTGCCGTGCTCTTTTGTGGCGGGAATGCTCGCAAATGTGACAGGTACGGCATGTACAAACATGATTTTTTTCAATCTCCCGTTGATACCGCTGATTCTAAGCCTTCTGATAGCGGCATTTTCGGGCGCAATAGGCGGAATTATCTCGTGGGGGCTTTTGAAATCACTTAAAAAATTCGGAATCGGACAGGATGCCGGGGCCGTTTCGGACACTGACGGGTGGCAGGACGAAGAGATTGCTTCGGACACTGACGGGTGGCAGGACGAAGACGGACATCAGGACGAAGAGAAGGAGGACGATTATGAAAAATAAGAAGAATAAAAAGACTGTTATTATAATAGTTGCAGTTCTTGTTGTAATGGCGGCAGCCATCGGAGTTCTCCTGCACATCAATGCCTCACAGGGACTCGATGTTGAGCGCGGTCATGTAGCGGTGACGAAGGACGGCGAAATTGTAAAAGAATTCACTATGGAAGACATAGAAAAGATGGATTATACGGAATTTTACAAGAAAATAGTTTCGTCTTCATCGAAAAATGTCGAGGGAACATTCCGCGGACCCGACTTGGCAGACGTTCTTACTGCGGCTGACGAAAATATCCTTGACGGTGCCGAGAGTGTGATCGTGCGTTCTGAGGATGACTTTGTATCACAATTTTCCATAGATGAGATAATGGAAGAGGGCAATATCATATTGGCATATTCTATCGACGGCGAATCCCTCGGTGATATGGACAACGGTGGAAGCGGGCCATACAGAGTCGTGATCAATGAAGATTCTTTCGGAAACAGAAGCGCTATGTATGTCTGTGAGCTGGAGGTCGAATAATGTCAGATATCATGGGGGACACCGGCGTGATCGCTGCAAAGCAGACCAAAGAAGCCGCCGCGGCAGTTGCAAGGCAGATGGAGGCAGCCGCCGTAAACCGAGACGCTGCAGTAAGGGTAAACAAACTCAAATTTGCATATCCGGGTGGGAAAAGCATTCTTCGCGATATAAGCTTTGAGGTAAAAAAAGGTACAATTTTTGTAATCGCCGGCCATTCCGGATGCGGGAAATCAACGCTGTGCAACATTATCAGCGGCATTATCCCAAATTCCGTGAAGGGAAGCGTCAGCGGAAATGTAGAGGTTCTCGGCAAAAATATGAGAGGGCGTTCTCTTGCGGAAAATGCAAGACATGTAGGATTTGTCTTTCAGAATGTGGATTTGCAATTTGTCTGTACCACTGTGGAGGACGAGCTTGCTTTCGGCCTCGAAAATCTTTGTGTGGAGCCGTCGGAAATCAGAAAAAGAGTCGACGACATGCTTAGGGAATGGGATTTAGAGCAGTTCAGACTGAGAAATCCGGGAAGCCTTTCGGGAGGACAGAAGCGAATTGTTGCAATGGCGTCAGTCCTTATCCTGAATCCGGATATTCTCATCCTCGATGAACCGATGAGTCACCTTGATGAACAGGGGCGAGAGATCGTGAAAAAGGCTGCCGTGCGAATCAGAGATGAGGGCAAAACTGTCATCATGGTTGAGCATGACCTTTCTTTGGCCGAATATGCGGATTACTGGCTGCTGATCGACAACGGAAGGGTTGCGGCACAGGGAACTCCGGCTGAATTGAAGTCAAATCCGGATATTCTTGAAAGGCTGGAATTTATATGATTGAACTTAAAAATGTCACATATTCTTATCCGCAAAGCAGCACTCCGATTCTAAAGAATCTTAATGCTGCATTTGATGCCGGAGAAATCGTTGCCATTACCGGAAGAAACGGATGCGGCAAGACGACAGTCACGAAGCTTATCACAGGCGTTTTCAGGCCTGATGAAGGAAAAATATTGATAGATGACGAAGATATAAGCAATATGGACCTGTTTGAGATAGGGCAGCGCGCAGGATATGTATTTCAGGATCCGTCGAGACAGCTCTTTTGTGAGACTGTTCGTGCGGAAATCGCATACGGGCTTAAGAATCTGGGATTCAGCAGCGAGAAAATCAAAGAGACAGCCGATTATTACATGGAAATGTTTCATATCACTCATCTTGCGGACAGATTTCCGGGAAAACTGAGCCAGGGTGAAAAGCAAAGAGTGGCACTTGCTGCCGTTCTTTCAATGGGAAACAGATATGTCATCCTCGACGAACCCACAACAGGCCTTGATATGCGCTCAAGAAAAAGCCTCGGAATGCTGCTTGGACAGATAAGAGATGAGGGCAGAGGTGTCATAATAGTCAGTCACGAGAAAGAATTTTGCAAAAAATATGTCGACAGGCTGTGGAATATGGGGGAGGTCACCGATGAAGCTTGATAAACTTGATGCAAGAATCAAACTTGTTATGCTTATAGTGATCTCGACACTTTCCGTGATTCTCCAAAATGTCACAGCCATGGGAATTCTTTTGGCGATCACGCTTATGATTCTTATTGTCGGAGGCGCCGACATGAAGGCTGCTTTCACAAGGATGAGAGGAATGATCCAGCTTATTCTCTCGATATTTGTTTTGCAATGCCTTTTTACGAGAACGGGCGAGGCTATGATTGCGATAAAAGGATTTACAATAGTCACGTGGGACGGAGTGCTGACATCGGCAGTTGTCTCGCTCAGACTTTTTAATGTAATCCTGTCGGCGATGCTGGTGCTCACAGGGGAACCGCGTGATTATCTTCTTGCCTTGACGCAATGGAAAATCCCTTATGAAATCTCCTTTATGGTGATGGCGGCTATCCGGTTTATACCGATGCTTACAGAAGAGGGACGAGACGTCATGTGTGCCGTCCAGATGAGAGGTACCAAAATAAAAAATACAAGCTTGGCTCACAAGCTTTCCGTATACAAAAGCATGTTGATCCCGATTGTTTCGGGAGCCATCAGGCGCTCGGAATATATGGCGACAGCCATGGAAGCAAGGGCATTCAGAGCACTGCCCAAAAGGACAAGCATGCGAAAACTCGTGTTAAAAAGAAGTGACATAATATGGCTTATTATATTCATATTACTTATGTGCGCCGTAGTCGTAGCTGCAAAGATTCTTGGTTAGGAAAAACTAACATCAGACGCTTTGAACCTGTGTGGGAACGAACAGGCACGGAGACAATCGACACGGAAATGTGCGGTGTGGAAATGCACCGGCACGGAGGCAATTGGCACGGAAATGTGCGGTGTGAAAATGTACCGACTTGGAAAGGCATGACATAAAATTAAAGTCGATAGTCACAAAAATAACGGAAATCCTTGCAGACTGCTTGACGATGTGATATACTTGGGACAGTTGTAATGCATATAGATGTTTTTACGAGAGTGGGTTTTTCCCGCTCTTTTTATTGTAATGGAGGCTGAATAGGGTACGTGCAAATGTGACAAATGCGCGTAAAGGACGCAGTTGGAGATACGAAAATGGCAAAAATGAAGATTAAGGATGCGGCTGCGAAGCTGCTGGAAGGGTTTCTTACCGAAAATGCATTAGAATTATTTAATGTGGAATATGTCAAAGAAGGCAGGTCTAAGTATCTGAGGGTTTATATTGACAAGCCTGAAGGCTCAGAAGAGGAATATGTTTCTATAGAAGAGTGTGAGAAGGTGAGCAGATACCTGAGCGACAGACTCGACGAGGAAGATTTTATCGACGAAAATTATATCCTCGAGGTTTCTTCACCGGGGATGGACAGACCGCTTCTTAGGGATTCCGATTATAAAAGATATGCCGGCAGAATCGTTGATATAAATCTTTACAAGGCGATTGACGGCAAAAAGCTTATTACCGGTGAACTTGTCGGGCTGAAGGAAGGAAATGTGGAAGTTGTCGGTGAGGACGGTGAGATCATTGCTGTTCCAAAAGAACAAATTTCAAAGACAAGACTTGCTGTTATTTTTTAGACTTACTGTTATTTTTTTAGAAGTACTGTTATTTTTTTAGAAGTACTGTTATTTTTTGAAGTGGAAAAACAACAGAATTGAAAAAATAACAAAGAAGAAAAAACAACAAAGCGTGAAAAAACAACAAAGCGCGAGAAACAACAAAGCGTGAGAAACAACAAAGCGTGAAAAACCACAGAAACAGTTGATTTAAATTAAGGCGGATATTACTATAAAAATATACTCGCGGTTTTCGCATGATGCGGCGGGTAGTACAGAGAGGACGTTCACAGATGAATCAGGAGTTTATTCTGGCACTCGAAGAGCTGGAAAAAGAGAAGGGAATTTCAAAAGATAAACTGATTGATGCTATAGAGCAGGCTATCGAGACTGCTTGCAAAAAATATGCCGATGGAAACAAGGGCATAAATGTCAATGTAAATATTGACAGAATTACAGGCGATATCGGTATTTATACAAAGAAGACGGTAGTTGCCGAAGAAAATGCCGTTGATTATGACAATGAACTCACGCCTGACGAGGCTAAGGCAATCGGCGGAAATTATGAAATCGGCGATGTTGTCGAGATAAAGATCTCCCCGAAGGATTTCGGAAGAATTGCCGCACAGACCGCAAAGCAAGTCATCGTGCAGCAGATTCGCGAGGCTGAGAGAGACAAGATCTTCAACGAATTCAGTCAGCGCAAGGGTGAAATCGTTACAGGTGTTGTTCACAGAGTGACAAGCAGCAAGATATTTATAAATATCGGAAATGTAGAGGGAATCCTCACACAGAGCGAGCAGACTCCGGGTGAATTTTACACGGTAGGCTCTTATATCAAGGTATATATTCTCGATGTAAAGCGCGGCACAAAGGGGACACAGATATTCCTTTCGCGTACTCATCCGGATCTCGTCAAGAGATTATTTGAGCTTGAAGTTCCTGAGATCAAGGAAGGCGTAGTTGAGATAAAGAATATTTCAAGAGAACCGGGTTCAAGATCAAAGCTCGCCGTAAGCACCACAGACGCAAATATCGATGCGGTCGGCTCATGTGTAGGTCCTAGGGGAACAAGAGTTCAGGCTGTAGTTGATGAACTTAGCGGCGAAAAAATCGATATCATAAACTGGAGCGACGATCCCGCGTCTCTTATCAGAAGTGCGCTCAGTCCCGCAAAGGTAGAATATGTTTTCATAAATGACGCAGATAATTCCGCCACAGTTGTAGTTCCAGATTTTCAGCTGTCTCTTGCTATCGGCAAGGAAGGACAAAACGTGCGCCTTGCGGCCAAGCTTTGCAGGTGGAAGATAGATATCAAGAGTCATACTCAATTTGAGGAAATGGGCGGCGAAGAAGCTGTGATGGCAGAATTCGATGCCATAAGAGAAGAGCTTGAGAGAGAAAAAGCAGAAAATACCGCAGCGGCCGGCGAATACGAAAATGAATACGGTGCTGAAGATGACGGAATCGTCGAAATAACGTATGCCGAAGACGGCGGCGAAGCGGAAATTGCAGAAGAGAGCATCGAAGGTGCGGATGCTGAAAGCAGCGACGAAGTTTCAGTTGACGAAGCTGCGGATGCCGAAAGCAGCGACGAAGTTTCAGCTGACGAAGGTGCGGATGCCGAAGACGGCATCGTATTTATGGATTAAGGTGTCTCTTTGATGAAACAGAAAAAAATCCCGATGAGAAGATGTGTGGGCTGCATGCAATCAAAACCGAAGAAAGAACTTATCAGAATCACGGAGGACGGTGAGGGTGGTCTTGCTGTAGACATTACAGGAAGAGCTCCGGGCAGAGGCGTATACCTCTGCGGCGATCCGGACTGTCTAAAGAAGGCCAGAAAGAAGAATGCCATCACCAGAAGCCTTGGGCTGGGCGTCAGTGCGGAAGTACTTGACAAGTTGTCGGAAGAAGTTGCAAAAGTATCAGAGAGCAGTATCATAAAGTAGAAAAAAATATCATAAAAATTATTATAAAGGTAAAAAATATCATAAAGCAGAAAAAGAAAAATTAATATGGCAAGCAGAAAACTGACAGGATATCTGGGTCTGGCAAGAAGAGCCGGAAAAATTATCTCAGGATACAAGACGTGTCAGAATTACATCGGCAAAGGCGGTTTGATAAAGCTTATGATCATAGCTGCCGATGCATCGCAGAAAACTCAAGACAGATTCACATCATTATGTGAGAAATATGGTGTGCCTGTATATATTTATGGTTTGACAGACGAACTGTCAAAAGCTACCGGGCTGCCGGGCAGAGGAATTTACGCAGTTACCGACATTAATTTTGCGGAAGCGATGGTAAAGGAGATCGAAAATGAACAGATAGTGCCGAAATAGTGCAAAGGAGGTTATCATGGCAACAAGAGTATATGAGTTAGCCAAGGAAATGGGCGTTGAAGCCAAAGCGATGGTGAAAAAACTCAACGAAATAGGTATAAAAGCGACAAATCACATGAACGCAGTTTCTGATGAGGACTGCGAAAGAGTGAGAAAGTTATATAAGGGTAATAAATCAAGCGAAAGCAGTGCGCCCGAAAGAAAGAAGGAAGATGTCGGAAAGGCACCGGCTCAAGGCCAGAGCAAGCCGGCGCAAGGCTCAAATAAGCCGGCGCAAGGCACAAGCAAACAGGCTCAGCATCAAGAAAAGCCTCACGACGCAAACAAGCCAAATAATATATCAAAGCAGCCTGCAAACAAGCAGGGCGCAGGCGGCCAAAATGATAACCGTCAGAGCAGCAATCAGGCTCAAAATCGCGACAGAAACAATCGTAACGCAGGCCGTACAGGCGGCACAGACAACCGTAACGCAGGCCGTACAGGCGGCACAGACAACCGTAACGCAGGTCGTACAGGCGGCGCAGACAACCGCAGCGCAAGCCGTACAGGCGGCACAGGCGGACGCGACGGATCGCATGACAACAGACGCGACAATCGTTCATCAAATTATCAGAACCAAAACCGCAGCAACAGACGCAGCAATGGCGGCAATGACAGAAGCAACTCAAACAATTCAAACAACTCAAACGGTTACGGCTCAAACAACGGCAGCGGTCACAACAACGGAAGACGCGGCAATATGTCAAAGCCGGGACAGCGCAGCAAGCGTGACAGAGAACACAGAAAAGAACAGCGTAAAGAAGAAGCAAGACGCGCTGAAGAGAAGGCAGCAGCAATTCCTGCAGATGCAGTCGTAGTTACTGTTCCTATTACAGTAAAGGGTCTTGCCGAACAAATCGAATTGCCTGAAACTAAGATCATCATGACACTCATGAAGAACGGCATAATGGCAAACGTAAATCAAAATCTCGACGGAGATATCGTACAGATTCTCGGCGACGAGCTTGGAAAGAAAATTATAATCGGTGAGGTTGAGGAAGAAGAAGAAGAAGAAGGAATCGAAAACTTCGCAGATCGTGAAGAGGATCTCAAGCCAAGACCTCCTATTATTACAGTAATGGGTCACGTAGACCACGGTAAGACTTCATTGCTCGACAAGATAAGACATTCAAGCGTTACCTCCAGTGAATCAGGCGGCATCACTCAGCATATAGGTGCGTCTGAAATCACTCACGAGGGTCATCGCATCGTATTCCTTGATACACCGGGTCATGAGGCATTCACGGCTATGCGTGCAAGAGGAGCATATATTACAGATATCGCAGTACTCGTAGTAGCGGCAGATGACAGTGTAAAGCCTCAGACTGTCGAGGCCATAAGTCATGCCAAGGCTGCGGGCGTACCTGTTATCGTAGCTATAAACAAGATAGATAAGCCTGGCGCAAACCTTGATAAGGTAAGGCAGGATCTCGCCGAAAACGGACTTCTTGTGGAAGATTGGGGCGGCGACGTTATCAGCGTTCCTGTTTCCGCAAAGACCGGTGAAGGAATCGACTCGCTGCTCGAGATGATTCTTCTTCAGGCAGAGATGCTTGAGCTCAAAGCCAATCCTGACCGCCTTGCTTCCGGTGTTGTTATCGAAGCAAAGCTCGACAAGCAAAGAGGTCCTATAGCGACACTGCTTATCCAAAACGGTACACTTCACGCCGGCATGTCAGTAGTGGCAGGAAATTGCAGCGGCCGCATCAGAGCCATGACAAACTTCAAGGGTGACAAGCTCAAGAAAGCAGGCCCCGCGACAGCAGTTTCAATCATCGGTCTGTCGGACGTTCCAGAAGCGGGCGACAAATTCAATGCAGTAAGCAATGACAAGATTGCAAGAGAAATTGCCGAAAAGAGAAAGCTTAAGCAAAGAGAGCAGGTTATGCAAAAGAATTCCAGTGCCACTCTGGAACAATTTTTCAGCCAGCTCGGTGACGAAGTCAAGGAACTCAATCTCATCGTCAAGGCTGACGTTAAGGGCTCTGTAGGTGCTCTCGTGTCATCACTCGAAAAGATAAAGGAAAAGAATGCCACAGTTAAGATTCTGCACAGTGCAGCCGGCACGATCACAGAAGGTGATGTTACACTCGCAGGCACTACAGGCGCCATCATCATCGGCTTCAACGTAAGACCTACTATGCCTGTTGCTGCCGCAGCTCAGCGTGAAGGTGTAGAAATCAGGACATACAGCGTCATTTACGAGGTAATAGATGATGTAAAAGCAGCCCTCAAGGGTATGCTCGATCCTGAATTCAAGGAACAGGTTCTCGGAAATATTGAAGTAAGAGATACATTCAAGGTTCCGAATGTCGGCATCATTGCAGGTGCGTACGTTCTCGACGGAAAGGTTGAAAGAAATGCCGGCGTAAGAGTCGTTCGCGAAGGTATCGTTATACACGAAGGCAAGATTTCTTCACTCAGAAGATTTAAGGATGATGTAAAAGAAGTAAACCACGGCTTCGAATGCGGTATCGGTATCGAAAATTACAATGATCTTAAGGTAGGCGACATTATCGAAGCTTACAAGATGGTCGAAGTAGAGAGAAAGTAAAAAAAGGAAAGTAGAATAAAATCTAATGGCTAAGAACTATAGAGCAGGCAGGCTCGGAGAAGAAATCAGAAAGACGATCGGTATGATGCTTCTGACTGAACTCAAGGACCACAGACTTAAGGGCAAGCTTGTGAGCGTGACCGATGTAGATGTCAGCTCTGACGGAAGCTATGCTACTGTATATCTGAGTGTGCTCGGAAGCAGCATATCGTCAGATGCCGCAGAAGACGAAAAAAAAGAAGTGCTGGCCGCAATGAAGAGCGCTGCGGGTATGATCAGACATCAGCTCGGCCAAAATATAAAGGTAAGACATGTGCCTGAGCTGACTTTCAAGTATGACAGCGCGATGGAATACGGCCGTCATATGTCGCAAGTCATCGACAGCTTACATATCAGTCATGATGACGATGAAGACGAGAACGGCGATGACAAGAACGCTGACTCCGGCAGTACTCAAATCTGAGGAAAAACATCTGAATATGTGATATAACGCGGCACTTCCGGGAAGTGCCGCGTTGCAGAGGCTTTGCGAAGAGAGTCACAGAGACCTTGCAAAAGGGGCAGCGAAAATAAACAGGGGAGGAGAATTGGTATGTGGAGTGTGGAAAAATCGATTGCGGAAAAGATGAAACCTGTAGCGGACACTCTTATGTCCGCCGAATCGATGTATATTATATCTCATATAGTTGCAGACGGTGACGCCATGGGATCGTGTGCCGCATTGTGTCACGAGATGAGAAAGCTTGGCAAGAAAGCCGATGTCCTTTTCGAGGACAGCCTCGCGGAGAATCTTCATTTTCTTGACAAGGATTATGTCACATTTGTCGACGAAAATACCGTCCTCGAGACCCGCGACCTTTGCGTGGCCCTCGACTGCAACAACATCACAAGATTTCCTAAACGTGAACATATCTATTTTGGATGCGGCAGACAGACTGTTTGCGTGGATCATCATGCGACAGGCGGAAAAATTGCGGAAGTAGAATATGTAGATGCTGATGCGGCAGCTACAGCTGAAATTATGTATGAGCTTCTCATCACGATGGGAATTGAACCTGATGCGGAGACGTGTGAGGCGATATATACCGGAATATCAACAGACACAGGAAGATTTCAGTATACAAACACATCAAAGAAGACACATCTCATAACGGCCGAACTTTATGACTCAGGCATAAACCCAAACAAACTGAATGTAATCCTCTATCAAAGTGAAAGGGCACAAAAGCTTAAACTAAGGACGCTTATAATGTCCACACTGCAAGTCCTTTGCGGAGGTCTTCTCACTATGGCATATGTTTCACTCGATATGTATAAGGAAGCTGACGCCCACGTAAACGAAAGCGACGGGATGAACGCACTCATCAAGGACATAAAAGGCGTTGAACTCGCGGTATTTATAAGAGAGGTCAGCCAAAATGAAGTGAAAGTCGGATTCAGAAGCAAAGAATATATAGATGTATCAGAATTCAGTACATTATTTGGCGGCGGAGGCCACAAGCATGCCGCAGGCTGTACGGTACACGCAAATCTCGATGAAACAATCGAGATGATGAGAGATGCAGCAGTAAAATATGTCGAAGCTTTTGAGTCGGAACATCCGGAAATCGTGAAGCATATAGAAGCGTAAAAAAAAGCTGTCCTAATATCGGCAAACCGGAAAAGCGTCCGGCAAACCGGGGAAGCGTCCGGCGAGATGAAAACGCGCCGGCGAGACGAGAAAGCATGCCGACAGGGTGAAAGCACACCGGCGGGACGAGAAAGCATGGCGACAGGGTGAAAATGCGCCGGCGAGACGAAAACTCAGACGAAAGGAAAACTGTATAATGGATGGTTTTATAAATCTTATAAAGCCCGCAGGAATGACTTCACATGATGCAGTTTTCATGCTGCGCAGAATCCTGCGAACAAAGAAAATAGGGCATACCGGCACACTTGATCCGATGGCGATGGGTGTCCTTCCGATATGTCTCGGAAAAGCAACTCGCGCAGCTGAGTATCTTGAAGCAGAAAAGAAAAGCTACAGATGCGAAATGCTTCTGGGATATACTTCAGATACGGGAGATATTTGGGGCAATGTCAGTAAATGCGGTGACAAAACGCATCATACCGACCCAGAAGTCACGGATATCCCGGAAATCACGGATAGCATAACTCAAAAAGACACAATGTGTAATCCGTCAAAAGAGGTGAGTAATGCGCCAAATGAAGCGTGCAACTTGCCAAAAGAAGTGAGTAATGCTTTGGAAGAGACGTGCAATTCACCAAATGAAGCGCACAATCCGCCGGATGAGGCGGCATTTTGCGAAGCAATCAAAAGCATGAAGGGAAGGCAGCTTCAGCAGCCGCCTGCATATTCTGCCGTGCGCAAAAATGGGCGCAGACTTTACGAATATGCAAGAGACGGCATAGAGATAGAAGTAGAGCCAAAAGAGGTTTTTATATATGAAATTAAACCGGTCAAGGTTCTTCACGAACCGGGCCGTGCGATATTTGATGTCGAGTGCTCAAAGGGAACTTATGTCAGGACGATTTGTGAGGATATAGGCAGAAAACTCGGCACAAATGCCATTATGACTGCACTGATAAGGACTTCAAACGGAAGCTTTTCGATAGAGGAAGCGCATACGTTTGAGGAAATTATAGACACCGTGGCGCAGCAGACCGGCTTGGATTACGACGGGATAATAAATCCCGGAAAAAAGCCCGAGCCGCTTGAGCTTGACATTTCGGAATTTATACTTAAAACAGGTGAAATGCTTGGCAGCCTAGGTAAGATCGTACTTAACGAAACTGAATTTCGGAAGTTTGTAAACGGCGGTAAAATCGCGCCGAGAAAAATTACGTCACAGGAAAAAAACGCAAGAAATTCCGACTCAAAGTTCAGCAACGTTTACAGAGTGTACAGCGAAGACGGTATATTCGCAGGAACAGCATTTTTTGACAAAAAAAGAAAGGTATTTACCCCTGAGAAGGTATTTTTCAAATGAAAGTATTTTATAACTTAGAAGACATCGGAAATATAGAGGGAACCGCGGTTGCTCTTGGCAATTTCGACGGAATCCACAAGGGTCATCAGGCTCTTATAAATAAAGCTGTCGAGCTGGCAAAGGAAAAAAATCTCAAGAGCGCTGTATTTACATTTACAAACCATCCGGGAAATGTACTTGCAGGCAGTTTTGCTATAAAAAATCTTATTTATCCGGATGAAAAAATCAAGATTCTGGAGACGGCAGGCATAGATTACCTGTTTTCAATAGATTTCAGCGAATATATCATGAGCAGACCTCCAAAGGAATTTATAGATGATATTCTTATCAGTAAGTTCAACATAAAAGAAGCAATATGCGGATTCAATTACACTTACGGATATAAGGCTGCAGGGACATCGGCCACACTTGCGGAATACGCAGGCGTCAGGAATGTCGGAGTAAATATAATAAAAGCCGTCAAGGACGAAGGCGATGTTGTGAGCAGCACATTGATAAGAAATCTTATTGCGGACGGTGATGTCGAAAGAGCCGCAAGACTACTTGGCAGACCTTATATGATAAGAGGTGAGATCGTTCACGGAAACAACCTCGGAGGGCCTGTTCTCGGAATTCCGACATGCAATATCATGCCGGACGAGCAGATGGCTGTGCCGCACAAAGGCGCATATGCCGCGGAAGCAGTCATTGACGGCGAAAGATTCTTCGGCATGGCAAATGTAGGCAAAAAGCCGACAGTCGGCTCAGATAAAATCAGCATCGAGACACACATCTTTGACTTTGACCGCGATGTCTACGGAAAGACTATCGAAGTTCATTTCATCAAGCTTCTTCGGGACGAGGAAAAATTTGACAGCCTTGAAGCATTGAAAAATCAACTCGAGTACGACAAGGCAACTTGCCGAAAATATTTCGGAATATAAAAAATCCGTTATGTATTCCGGCCAATTAGTCTGTTCGGTTTCATAATTATTTTTGATAATGCACACCAAGCTTTCACATGTCCGGTATATGATATTTATCGGGTTGGAACATTTTTATAAATAAATCCATTTCGTTTCCGTACAATGCATATTGGTCATTAGTGCTTCGGCATTGACATTTTCAAGATGACGACTTGACAGTGTGTGAAAAAAAGGATATACTAGTCAAGGCTTTTATTAGAGCCTTGTGCTGTGTTTTGCGCAACTCCGGCGTCTTACCCGGCACATGGCTGTGATCAGAACGAAAAGGAGAATATAAAAATGATTACTAAGGAAAAGAAAGACCAGATTATCAAAGAATATGCGACTCACGAAGGCGATACGGGATCTGCAGAAGTACAGGTTGCTATCCTTACTTACAGAATCAATGACCTCAATGAGCATCTCAAGGTTCACAAGAAGGACCATCATTCAAGAAGAGGCCTTTTGAAGATGGTAGGTCAGAGAAGAAATATGCTCGCTTACCTTAAGAGCAAGGATATTGAAAGATACAGAAATCTTATCGCTCGTCTTGGTTTAAGAAAATAAAAATTCTGAAGATAATTTCAGCGGGGTTGTATTTTTTGCATCCCCGCTTTTTACTCATTACACGGAGGTTAGAACATGAGATTTGAAGATTACAAAACGTACAGAACTGCCATAGGCGGAAGGCTTCTTCAGGTTGAGATAGGCAAGGTAGCCGGCATGGCAAACGGTGCTGCCACAGTAAGATACGGCGACACGGTTGTAAATGTCACAGCTACATGCTCCGCAGAGCCGAGAGAAGACATAGACTTCTTCCCGCTTAGCTGCGACTACGAGGAAAGAATGTATGCGGCAGGAAAGATTCCGGGAGGATTTATCAAGAGAGAGGGAAGACCTACAGAGAAGGCTATTCTTTCGTCAAGATTGATAGACCGCCCTATTCGTCCGCTCTTTCCTAAGGGTTTCTACAATGATGTAGTAGTTGTCGCTACAGTTATGTGCATAGACCATGACTGCCCGTCTGATATTACTGCTATGGTTGGCTCATCAATCGCACTGTCTATTTCCGATATTCCTTGGGACGGCCCTACAGGATCTGTTTCAGTAGGCCGCGTCGACGGCGAGTTTGTCATCAACCCTACACAGGCTCAGAGACAAGTCAGTGACATCGACCTTAAGGTTTCCGGTACGAAGGATGCCATTATGATGGTTGAGGCAGGCGCAAAGGAAGTTCCTGAAGAGGTTATCCTCGATGCCATCATGTTTGCTCATGAAGAAATCAAGAAGATTGTTGATTTTATCGAACAGATTGTCGCAGAAGTAGGAAAGCCGAAGAGAAAGCTTCCTGAGCATGAAGTTCCTGAAGGTCTTGAAGAGGCTATCAGAGCAGATGAAACTGCACAGATGAGAGAAACTATCCAGATTCACGATAAGACAGAGCGCCAAAACGCAATGGACGCTCTTGAAGCAGCCACGAAGGCAAAATTCCTCGAGACTTATCCTGAAGCAGGAAGGGATATCGACGATATACTCTATAAGATCAGAAAAGAACAGATGAGAGATCTTATTATCAATGAAAATAAACGCCCTGACGGAAGAACTACCACGGAAATCAGACCTATCTGGTGTGAGACAGGCTTCCTGCCTAGAACTCACGGTTCAGGTCTCTTCACGAGAGGTCAGACACAGGTTCTTACCGTAACTACACTCGGTACAGTAGGCGAAAGCCAGACTCTCGACGGAATCTCAGAAGAAACAGAAAAGAGATATATTCACCATTACAACTTCCCTGCATACAGCGTTGGCGAAGCTCGTACATCAAGAAGCCCGGGCAGAAGAGAAATCGGTCACGGAGCACTCGCAGAAAGAGCACTGCTTCCTGTCATTCCTTCAGTTGAGGAATTCCCTTATACGATCAGACTCGTTTCGGAGGTTCTCTCTTCAAACGGAAGTACTTCACAGGCATCCGTATGCGGAAGCTGTCTGTCACTCATGGATGCAGGCGTCCCTATCAAGGCTCCTGTTTCAGGTATTGCGATGGGCCTTATCAAGGAAGGAGACAAGATTGCCATTTTGAGCGATATCCAGGGAATGGAAGACTTCCTCGGAGACATGGACTTCAAGGTAGCAGGTACGGAAAAGGGCGTAACAGCTATCCAGATGGATATCAAGATTCACGGTCTTTCAAGAGAAATCCTCGAAAAGGCATTGCTGCAGGCTAAGGAAGGCAGAGCATTCATTCGCGAGAAGATGCTCGAAGAAATTCCTGCTCCTAGAGAAGAAATGTCTCCGTATGCACCTAGAATCATCACTATGCAGGTTCCTACAGATAAGATAAGAATCGTCATCGGACCGGGCGGAAAGACTATAAATAAGATTATCGAAGAGACAGGCGTAAAGATTGACATAAATGACGAAGGTCAGGTATTTGTAGCATCTCCTGACATGGAATCAGCCAATGCAGCTGTAGAGATGATAAATCTCATAACAGCTGAGCCGGAAGTAGGAAAGAAATATTCCGGTCCTGTAAAGAGAATTATGAAGTTCGGTGCATTTATCGAAATTCTTCCGGGCAAGGAAGGTCTGCTTCATATCTCAAAGATGTCTAAGCGCCGCATAAATGCCGTTGAAGACGTTATGAATATCGGTGATGTTATCGATGTAATAGTTTATGAAATCGATGATCAGGGCAGAATCAACCTGAAGAGAGCTGATATGTAATCAAGCTTAAGGGATGGTGAGAGCCGGGATGCGGTCAAGCCGGAAGAATGCGACTGCGAAATGCAAGCTGTAAGCTGCATGATTCCGGCTCGCAAAGCGCAGGTTGAAAGCGCATGCCGTGAGATTCCGGCTGCAAGGCATAAGCTGCGCGGCGCCGTCTCGAAAGGCGCAGGTTGATTATTATTGAAAGGACAGATAGTTAATGACAGAAATCAGAAAGCTAAGCTGCGGACTTAGGATGGTACTTGACAGACTTCCTTATGTTCAGTCTGTCACTACAGGTATATGGGTAAAAGCCGGATGTGTGGATGAGGAAAATCAGAAGCTTAGCGGTATATCTCATTTTATAGAGCATATGATGTTTAAGGGTACTTCAAAGCGTTCCGCCCGTGATATCGCGGCAGACGCAGACGCACTCGGCGCACAGATGAATGCTTTCACATCAAAGGAGTCCACATGTTATTATATCAAGAGTTTCACTTCAAATGTCAGTGAGGCGTGTGAGATTCTGATCGATATACTCACAGATTCGCTTTTTGATCCTGCTGAGATGGCAAAGGAAAAGCAGGTAGTTAAAGAAGAAATGAAGATGGTAGAAGACTCTCCCGACGAGGACGTGATGGACCTTATGTATGAGGAACTTTTTTCCGATGAACCGCTTGCGCGCTCTATTCTCGGGACTCCGGAGAGCCTGGATGGCATTACTCATGATGATATAAAAGCATATATCGCAAAAGAGTACAGCTTAGACAATATCGTAGTTTCAGTTGCCGGCAATTTCGATGCGGACAGTGTATGCGAACAATTCGAAAATGCACTTTCATGCATGACACCGATCAAAGAAGTAAAGGCTTACGAGCCTGTTATTTACGTGCCTTCATTTAGGACGAAGGTAAAGGATATAGAGCAGAGCCAAATCTGCATCGCCGCAAGGACAGTCGAGTATGGTCATGACGATATTTCCGCACTCCAGCTTGTGAGCAATATTATGGGCGGCAGCATGAGCTCGCGCCTTTTCCAAAATATCAGAGAAGAGAAGGGACTTGCTTATACTGTTTATTCTACCTGCGCCGCACACGAAAAAGACGGCTTTTATGCCATCTGTGCAGGAGTGGCTCACGACAAGATCGAAGATACTGTCGCAGCGATTATAGATGAGCTTGAGACACTTGCACTTCACGGAGTAACTGACAAGGAACTTGAGACAGCAAAGGCTCAGGTGAAGGGAGGACTCATTTTTAGTCAGGAGAGTACGGGAAGCCGCATGCTTTCCGCCGGCAAGAGAGCCCTTCTGAAAAATCAGGTCAAGTCTTTAGAAGAACTTGTCAAGTCGATTGACGACGTCACTAAGGATGATATTTCAAGAGTCGCAGCCATGATTACAGACGTATCGACTTATTCGGGCGCACTCATAAGCAAGAGAGATGTAGATCTTTCGTCTATTATAAAATAATATTAAACATAAACTGCCGCAGCGGACCCGGTCTGCTGTGGCTTTTGTGCAAAATCAAAAATAATATGGCATAGCAACTATCTATGGTTATAGTCACCCATCAATGGCAGAATAACTGTCAATGGCAGGGCACATATCTATGGTAGTGCAGCTGTCCGTATAATATTCAGGGGGAAAATAAAATGGACTCTTTACAGAAACAGCTGATAATTAATTCTACTGTTCCTGAAGATACAGAAGAATTTTTCGGCAAAGCCAACGAATTGCAAAAAACTCTCATGATGCACAGCTGTGCGATCAGGGAACTGAAAACAAAGGTTGAGGTTCTCAATGACGAGCTTTCAATGCTCAGCCAGAGAAATCCGATCGAATTTATTACCACAAGAGTAAAGACGCCTAAAAGTATCTATACAAAGCTGAAGAGAAAGGGATTTGAGGTTTCACTCGAGTCTGTGAGGAAAAATCTCTTTGACGTTGCAGGCGTAAGGATAATATGCTCTTTTGTCGATGACATCTACAAGGTTGCCGAGATGATCTCAAAGCAGGATGATATCGTTGTGCTTGAGACAAAGGATTATATTAAAAATCCAAAACCAAACGGTTATCGCAGCCTTCACATGATATGCCAGATTCCGGTATTTTTTTCAGACGGCAAGGAATTGCTGAATGTAGAGGTGCAGATCCGTACGATTGCGATGGACTTTTGGGCATCTTTAGAGCACGATCTCAGATACAAGAAGGAGCTTCCGGAAATCGGTGATATCCAGCAGGAACTGAAGGAATGCGCAGATACAATAGCCAGGACCGACAATAAAATGATGGAAATACGAGATAAGCTCGAGGAAATGAAGAAGAATACGGCAACCGCAAAATAAATAAAAAGAACAAATACGAAAAAAGACATTCAGGCAAAAGATAAAATAAGGTACTGCGTATGACATCCGAAAAAAAAGAAAAGAGTGCCGTCCAAAAAGGTAAGTCGACTGCAAAAAAACAAGGCAGGTCAACTGACAAAAAACAAGGCAGGTCGACTGACAAAAAGCAAAGCAAGACAAATGCCATGCGAATGCTTGATACGGCAGGCATAGAATATGAAAGTGAATATCACGAACTCGAAAACGGATTTACGAGCGGCTCTGACTTAGCCAGAATGAGTGGACAAGATCCGGACTCTGTATTTAAGACTCTTGTGACGGAAGCAAATACAGGAGAGCACTTTGTATGTGTTATTCCTGTAGACTGTGAGCTGGATCTCAAAAAAGCTGCGCGTTTTTTCGGTGTAAAAAAAATAGAAATGCTTCCCATGAGAAAGCTGCTCGATCTCACGGGTTACGTGCATGGCGGATGCTCCCCTATAGGGATGAAAAAACTGCTTCCCACGGTCATAGATGAGACAGCGCAGCTGTTTGACACGATTTATGTAAGCGGCGGCAAGGTGGGACTTCAGATAAATATTTCACCATCAAAGCTGGCGAAAGCAGTCGGAGCCGACTTTGCGGACATTACAGTCTCATAATGACTGAATGGCAGATTGGGCGGCAATCTGTGGCGCTGATTGCAGAATTGACTCGCATTGCAGGCCTGCAATGCCGGCGAGTAAGCTCGATATGTTGTTGTATGGGAAAATGAACCTCGAAAGTTGTCAAAATTATTATATGTAAAACAAATATATTAAATAATATGATTGACACACGATATATTTTGTGATATTCTGAACATGGAAAAAGTCCATATACATTTACTGGCTGCGTATGATGATTGCTATTATCAGTTTGATTTCGTTGTATGCTGATGCATATGTATCTTTTTTCAAGAAAGACAAGACAATAATTTTAGATTTATTACACCTTTGAAAGGAGCACTAAAATGAAAAAGCCATTTTTCTGGTGGACAGACGAACAGAAGGCATTCCAGAAGGAAATCAGAGAATTCGTAGAAACTCTCGTATCTTATGAAGAAACTACAAGATGGACAAGAGAACATCCATTCAAGATCTACGAAGAATTCCAGAAGCATAACTATGTTGGCGCTGCAGTTCCTAAGGAATACGGCGGACTCGGTCTCGGCGTTACAGGTTCTTGTATCCTCGCCGAAGAAATTCACTCAAGAATGCCTGGCATTGGCCGTTACATCGTAGGCAACATGAACGGCGGTCTCATGCAGATTGTTGAATCAGCTACAGAAGAACAGAAGAAGAAGTATCTCCCTGGCATCTGCAAGTGCGAAATGGGCGCTGTAGTTATCACTGAAACTACTGCCGGAACTGACGCTGCAGGTATCTCTGTACAGGCTGTTTATGACGAAAAGGAAGATTGCTACATCCTGAACGGTAAGAAGAGATTTATCGTAGGCGCAGGTGTTGCTGACAGATATTTCGTATATGCAAGAACTTCAAATGATCCTGAAGTTATCAAGAAGCATAAGCACCTCACTGCATTCATACTTTACAAGGGAACTCCTGGATTCTCATGCGAAAAGGTTAACGACATCCTCGCATTCCAGAACGTACAGAACGGTTCACTCGACTTCAACAACGTAAAGATTCCTGCATCAGACAGAATCGGCGGCGAAGGCGACGGTTGGAAGATGATGATGAATGGTCTTAACTTCGAAAGAACAAATATCGCAGCTTCTACTATCGGTTGGCAGAGACTCATGCTCGAAACAGCTTATCCTTATTGCGAAAGAAGAGTACAGTTCGGCAAGCCTGTTCTCGATATCGCTGCAAACCAGGAAAAGCTCGCTTCTATGGTTATGCGTCTTAAGACTACTCGTCCTGCTCTCTACTATACTGCATATCAGTGGGATCACGATGAAGATATCACTATCGAAGCTTCTACAATGAAGGCTTATGGTGCTGAACTTACATTAGAATCAGCTAAGGAAGCTACTCAGGTTATGGGCGGCGACGGTATCAACAGATTCTATCCTGTACAGAACTTATTTGAAGTTGCTAAGACTGAACATATGGCAGGCGGTACTGTAGAAGCATGCAGACTGACTATCTTCAGAGGCATTGCTAAGCACATGTCAGAAGACGTTAAGATGGTAAGAAGAGTACAGGATCCTAAGCTCGGAGTACCTGTTCCTACATTCGAACCAGTTGAAAAGAAGATGCCTGCAACTGCAGAAAACATCCTCAAGGTTCTCGCTGATGACTATGTTGTAAATCCTGCTCTCCACATGACTAAGGAAGACCTCGCTTGGTACATTGAAGACACTGATGAAAACGTAGAAAAGGCTATTGCTGAACTTATCGCTTCAGGCGATGCTTGGGCACTTCCTGACAAGAAGAAGGGCGGCACAAAGCTGGTTAGAGCTTCTTATGCAGGTCTTAAGAAGGCTTATCCTCAGGAACACTACGAATTCTTCCCACCTTACATTAAGGAAGATCCTAGAAGAACTTTCTAGTTTGTCCACTTATATTAAAGGAATAAATCTTAATATAGACTTAGCGGCCTAAGCTCGTCTTAGTGCCTGCTAATCAAGATGAGATTACAAGCCTCGTACCCTTTCGGTGCGAGGCTTGTTTTGTCGATGGACGTTCGGATGCCCCATATGACGTCGGATTTGCCCCATATG
>CAVCIY010000032.1:0-6518 GCA_963602445.1 Lachnospiraceae bacterium
GTCTCGCACCGGGCTTTCAATTCTCATCTTCAAAAGGAACCAAATTGTCTTTCTCTGTGTTAATCATCAAACGCTTTGGAACCACCTCAAGTTCAAGAGGAAGCGACGGTCCCTCTTCACCGTCAAGATCGGTAGACAAATCTTTTTCCGCTTCTATTCTCAATTTAGATGTCTGGAAATAAATTACATTTTTATTTTCGGCATGCTTTCCCTGAAGAACCATTGAGGCGAGCGGAAGCAGCTCAAATACATTCATTTCCTTAAAAAGGATTACATCAAATTTTCCATCGTCTATCGCCGCATTTATGCCAAGCTTTCTGAAACCTCCCGCGGAATTTCCGTTTATGACAACCATGAAAAATATTTTCCCTTTGAATGTCACTTCATCAGAATAAATCGAAAATTCAACCGGCTTTAGTGCCGACAGCTCCGACAGACCTTTAAGATAATATGCAAGAATACCAAGCGTATTTTTCATGGATGCGTCTGTTTTCTGACTCACGTCGATAACAGGTCCAATCGCCGCTACATTTACAAAATATCTGCCATTGCATTTTCCTATATCCGAATATGAATAATGGTCGGAAACCGCTATTGACAGCATTCTCTCGAAAACCGTAGGAATTTGAAAATAATGAGCAAAATCATTTGCCGTTCCCGCCGGGAATATCGCAAGCGGTATGTGAATATCATTTTCCATCATAGCATTTACAACGATATTTATAGTTCCGTCCCCTCCGGCAGCTATGATCTTTTTAAAATCATGCTGTGAAATAAGCGACAGCATCTGCTCTACTGAAATACTTCCGTCAGCACGAAGCGGCACTACTACCATTCCGTTTTCCTGAAATCCGGCTACTATACTGTCCAAATGTTTGGGAAACATATTGCTTCCTGAATGAGGATTGTAAATCAGCAGTACATAATTTCCTTTAAGACCATCCAATAATTTGTCTTCGCTCACAGGCTTCATGTAAAAACCTCCTGTATGTATTTTCTCACTGCGCCTATAAGGTACAGCGAACCCGCCCACAGCACGAGATCGTAATCATTCCTCTTATCATATGCCAGATGAACCGCCTTCTTGTAATCCGGCTCCACCGCAACAGAATGCACGTCCCTTGCCTTCTTATCTTTTGTTTCTTTTATATTCTCTGCAGCCTTTCTGAAAACCTCTGCAAGCTTCGCAGCCTCAAGCTTTCTTGGATTTGGCACCTCAGTCACGATTATATCCGCTTCAAGCTTCATAAGCTCTTTCGCCATGATATCAAATGACTTGTCAGCAAGAATTCCGGTACAAAGAAGTATTCTTTTCCCTTTGAAAAATCTCAAAACAGTATCCGTCAATGTCCTGATACCTGCTTCGTTGTGCGCACCGTCAAGAATAAGATATGACGGCTTGCGACTCATTATTTCAAATCTTGCTTTTTGAACAGCCAGTGTCATCCCGCGCTTGATTTTTTCATCATCAAGACGCAAGCCGCGCGCCTTCAAAACTTCTATTATACACAATGCGCACATGGCATTTTGAACCTGGTGAGCACCTGTCATCGAAAGCTTCACACTGTCATAGCAGCTTCCTGCTTCTTTCCCCGGACTCGCCGCATCATCTTCAACGCTCGGCCCGGCCGCACCGTTTTCAACGCTAAACGGCATTATAGATGCTCTGAATTCGAACCCGTCAAGCGACTCCGAAATGATTTCTGCCGACGATTTTCTCACATCGATCAAAGGCGAATTCTTTTCGGCAGCCATTTGCTTTATCACTTCAAAAGCAGCTTCGTCATCAACATTTACGACCATCGGAACATTTTCCTTTAAAATACCCGCCTTCTCAGCCGCAATCTTCTCAAGCGTATCGCCGAGTCTGTCCATATGGTCAAATGAAATCGATGTAATCGCAGTCACATAAGGACTTTCGCAGACATTTGTGGAATCACCCCTGCCTCCGAGCCCGACCTCAAGAACGACAAAATCCGCATTTTCCGCAGCAAAATAACAAAATCCAATCGCTGTCACAACTTCAAACTCAGTAGGCGATTCTTCCCCTGAATTGATCATCTTTTCAACGGCATCAAAAACCAACGCGCTGTACTTTATAAGATCATCCTCGGAAATCTCACGGTTGTCAAATTCGATTCTTTCCGTAAAACGCTCGATATATGGGGAAAAATACGCACCGGTGCGATATCCGTTCGCCTGCAAAACAGAATATACATATCGGCATACGGAGCCTTTCCCGTTTGTGCCTGCTACATGGATAACCTTCAATTTTTCGTGAGGATTTCCAAGAAGCTCGAGTAAACGCTTCATCCTGTGAAGCCCAAGCTTTGAACCGTATATACTAAACGAGTGTATTTTTTCTAAAGTTTCATCAAAATTCATTTCCCTATGTCCTTCAATATTCCCCCATATTGATTATAATATTTCAAAATAATATTTTAAATTTTTCGCACATCTTCCGTTTTAATTGGCGGGGTACCACGCCAAAAGCCCCCGCCATTTGCATTCATTTAAAATCGTTTTGCAGCCGTCCGCAGTCAAATTCACTGCCTTCCGAAGACTCCCACAGTCATACGCAAGCATCCGCAGACTCTCACAGTCATCGCAGCCATCCGCAGTCAAATCCACTGCCATCCACAGAGTCTCGAAGCAGTCCTCAGTCATAAACACTGCCGTTCTCAACTCTTCACAGCCACCCGCGGCCGTTACGCAGCCTTGCACCGGCCTCGCCGCAAAACCTATATCCCGTGAAATTACAGCTTAGCCTGTACGATTGCAAGTCTTTCGTTTACGGTGCTCAGCATTTCCTTGTACTTTGCCAGCTTTTCACGCTCGGCATTTATGACATTCTCTGGCGCCTTGCTCACGAAATTCGCATTTGCAAGCTTTTTCTCAGCTCTGTCAACCTCAGATATAAGTTTCTTCTGTTCTTTCGTGAGGCGCTCAAATTCAGCCTTGTAATCTACAAGCTCATCCATAGCAATGAGTATCTCTGCATCTGTGAGAATGCCCGACATAACTTCTTCCGTTACCTCGGATTTGTCAGTGACATAACTGATTTCCGAAACATTTGCCTGAGTCATAATGTGGCGTTCAGCCTTCTTCAGCTGTTCGAGGCTCTTGCCATTGGCTGCTACGATAGCTCTCACCTTCTTTGACGGAGCAGCATCCACCTCAAGTCGGATATTTCTTACTGTCCTTACAGCCTCCATGGCGCGTTCGATTATGACCTCTTCCTCTTCAAATACAAGTTTTTCGTCATAAAGAGGCCACTTTTGGCGCATCAGATAACAATTCGGATTTTCGGAATCTGTTTCCGAAGAATCATGAGGCAGACAGCTCCAGATTTCTTCAGTAATGAAAGGCATAACAGGATGCAGAAGCTTGAGAAGATCCTTGAGAACCTTTACGAGAACAGTTCTCGCAACAAGCTTGTCCTCCTCGTCATCGCCGTAAAGTCTGCTCTTCACAAATTCTATATACCAATCGCAGAAATAATTCCAGATCAGGTCATATGCCTTCTGAGCGGCAAGAGAAAGTTCAAACTTGTCGATATTTGCCGTAATCTCAGCTGCCGCTGCATTTACCGTAGAGAGAATCCACTTGTCCTCATCTCTTAAGGCAAGCTTTTCTATTCCGTTTGAAATGTCAGCGAGCGGCAGGAAATTCTCTTCATCATCCGTAAGATTCATGATTACGAATCTTGACGCATTCCAGAGCTTGTTTGCAAAATTTCTGCTTGCTTCAAGCTTTGAAGGAATAAATCTCATGTCGTTTCCCGGCGTAATGCCGTTTATGAGCATAAATCTAAGCGCATCCGCACCATACTTATCAATTATCTCGAGAGGATCGATGCCGTTTCCGAGCGACTTGCTCATCTTTCTGCCCTGCTCGTCACGAACGAGTCCGTGAACGTAAACATGCTTGAAAGGCACCTCTCCCATAGTTTCGAGACCGGAGAATACCATCCTTACAACCCAGAAGAAAATAATGTCATACCCCGTAACGAGAACGCTTGTAGGATAGAAATAATCGAGGTCGTCATTCTTTTCAGGCCAGCCGAGTGTAGAGAAAGGCCAAAGAGCGGAGCTGAACCATGTGTCGAGAACATCCTCGTCTTGTCTGATATTTGTGCTGCCGCACTTAGGGCATTTTTCCGGAGCTTTTTCGGCAACTACCATCTCGCCGCAGTCATCGCAATAATAAGCCGGGATTCTGTGTCCCCACCAGAGCTGACGCGAAATACACCAATCGCGGATATCCTCAAGCCAATGCAGATAAATCTTCTCAAATCTTTCAGGAACGTGAATCAGATCACCCTTCTTAGCCGCTTCAATAGCAGGCTCGGCAAGCTCCTTCATCTTTACGAACCATTGGTCAGAAAGCATAGGCTCAACTACAGTTCCGCATCTGTAGCATTCGCCTACAGGAATGACCTTATCTTCAGTTTTAACGAGAAATCCTGCAGCGTCAAGGTCGGCAATAAATGCTTTTCTGCATTCAAATCTGTCCATACCTTCATACTTTCCCGCAAGCGAATTCATGGTAGCGTCTTCATTTAGTGCAGACCAATTCGGAAGATCGTGTCTTTGGCCCACTTCGAAGTCATTTGGGTCATGTGCCGGAGTGATCTTAACGGCGCCTGTACCCTTTTCCGGATCCGGATAAGGATCTGAGATAATAGGAATTTCTCTTCCCACGAGCGGCACGATCACAGTCCTTCCGATCATATCCGTATATCTTTCGTCCGAAGGATTTACGGCAATCGCACAATCGCCGAAAATAGTTTCGGGACGCGATGTCGCAACAACGATGCCGTCATCGCCATCCTTGCCCTTATATCTTACATAATAATATTTTTCGTTCTTGTCCTCATGCTCCACTTCGATATCAGAAAGAGAAGTCTGGCATTCCGGACACCAATTTATGAGGCGGTTTCCTCTGTATATCCGACCCTTGTTGTAAAGATTTACAAACTGCTTCACTACAGCTCTGCTGCAGCCTTCATCCATCGTAAATCTTTCGCGTTCCCAATCACATGAACTTCCGAGCTTTCTTATCTGCTTCTTGATGGTTCCGCCGTATTCTTCCTTCCAGTCCCACACACGCTTCAGGAATTCCTCTCTTCCGAGGTCCTCTTTAGTCTTTCCCTCTTCTTCGCGAACCTTATTAGCAACCTTTACTTCCGTGGCGATGGAAGCATGGTCAGTCCCCGGAATCCACAAAGTACAATATCCTTGCATTCTCTTATATCTGATAAGGAAATCCTGCAAGGTCTGGTCAAGCGCATGCCCCATATGAAGCTTGCCTGTGATATTTGGAGGCGGCATAACTATAGTATACGGTTTCTTTGTATGGTCGGCACTCGGTGCGAATGCTTTATTTTCTTCCCAGTCTTCATAAATCCTAGTCTCAAAAGCCTTAGGATCGTAAGTTTTTGATAAATTTCTGGACATGATTTAAAATTCTCCTTTAAACTAAATTACTTTTAATTATATCACGAAAACACCTTATCCGTCACCCTCAATAGCCTATATTTTTCAGAAATGACCTCCTGATCCGTCACATTCAATAACCCATATTTTTCAGAAATGATCTCATGATCCGTCACATTCAATAATCCATATTTTTCAGAAATGATCTCATGATCCGTCACACTCAATAACCCATATTTTTCAGAAATAATCTCATGATCCGTCACACTCAATAACCCATATTTTTCAGAAATGACCTCCTGTGAATCGGGCATATACCAACCTCGCGAATTCCTTGATAATGAGCCTTCGTGCCATATCCCTTGTTTGAGTCAAAGCTGTATGCCGGCCACGTCTTGTGATATTCCCTCATCATCCGGTCTCTTGTAACCTTTGCGACAATAGAAGCAGCCGCTATGGATATACTGTTTGCGTCACCCTTTATGATTCCCGTTTGCGGAATGTCCACATTTTTCAAGGTAAGTGCATCTATAAGTATATGATCCGGCTTTACCGTAAGCCCCAAAATCGCATCTGTCATCGCTTCCTTCGTAGCTTCAAGGATATTTATCCTGTCGATTACTTCGTTGTCCCTCATGCCGATATTCCATGTGACAGCCTTATCGGTAATAATCTCATAAAGCTCCTCACGCCGCTTTTCCGAAAGCTTTTTCGAATCATTTACACCAAGCACATCAAAATCACGCGGAAGAATGACAGCGGCGGTGACAACAGGCCCCGCCAGCGGGCCTCTGCCCACCTCATCCAGACCCGCAATCATAGTGACACTGCCGACACCGTTGCCTTCCTCATATAAGGCATTTTCAATCTCGGTCATCCTCACAAAATCCTGCTTCATCTTTTCAAGTCTTTCAGCCTTCGTCATATAATACCTCCAAACATTCCGGCGACCAATATACAATCTGCTCTGCGCCTTCACTCCGGCAATCAAGCAAAGAACCGATGATTTTTGAATTCAAAGCAATTATTGTCATCATACTTGAATTATTGGCCCCATTAAATTAATATTATATATAATAA
>CAVCIY010000033.1:0-3720 GCA_963602445.1 Lachnospiraceae bacterium
AGTAAAGCGCGCTGATGCTGTCTTTTTCGTGAAGGCTCATGCGCGCTGTGATGCCGGCCAGCTCGGGGACGAACGCCGCTCTTCGAAGCTTGTCTCTGAGAAGGGCGGCGATGATCGGGTCGTGCTCATACATCTCCACGCTGTATCCGGCAGCCGCAAGTATCAAAGAATCTTCTCCAAGCCCGGCTGTCGCGTCTGCCACTGTAAGCTCTTCGGGCTTTATACCTTTGATTCTTGCGGCTTTTACAAGATATTCTCTCTCAAGATTACTTTGCCTCAATCTCGGAAGCATGCTGAGAAAATCAGGCTTTAAAGAAAGCTTGCCCTTTATGAGTGTAAGTGCGCCGGCATCATGCTTCATCGTCAATATCTCGTCATTTTCCAATGAAAATTCGCCCCGATTATATACAATGTCGACACTTATGCCGCCATCATCCGGTGAGCCGTACCTTTCGTGAATACGTTCGGCAAGGCACTCGGCTTCCTTCTCATACTTCTCGTCACTGATTGCAATCCTTATAAGTTTTTCGTCTTTTCTTTCTTTTGATTTTTGATTTCTTTTCATTTTTACACGTGAATCCACACGTATATGCTTACAAATTATACGCAGATTTTCTCGTTTATGCCTGCGAGTTACTCGCAAATTTTCTCGTTTGTGTCTGCGAATTATCCGCAAATTCACTCATATATGCTTGCAAATTATCGCAAAATCATTCGAATATGCCTGCGATTTATACGCAAACTCACATACATATGTTTACGATTTATACGCATACACTCTCGAATATGCCTGCGATTTATACGCAAATTCACTCATATATGTCCGCGAATTATCTGTTATTTTTCTTTGTGATTTCCTCATACCATGCTGCCTTGACAAGACCGCTGTAAAGCGGCAGGAAAACACAGACTAATACCAAAACAATCACTTCTATTATAGTTAAAAATACACCAAGCGCATTTGGCGAACTATATGACATTGAGTAAAAAAGATAAGAATAATCATATGCTGTATATCCGCAAGTCTTTATTAAGATTGATAAAATACCTAATACTACTCCGATAACAACTCCGATTATCAGGTCAACAAGAAACATTTTTCCTTTGTATCCCTTGGTCATTTCCTTTGAAATTTTCGCATTTTGTATGGCTGATTCGTTTATCCTGTCGCGTGCTATATACGGAACAAGTGAATAGCTGTATCCGTTGATTATTGAAAATATCCATCCTACGAACGGAATAAGTCCCCAAAGGAATACGATAAGATCCTTCCATCCCATATTTGCAAATACTTTGAAGAAATTTTTGAATCCCTCAAATACCTGTTCTGCCGATATTTCATTGCCTCTGTAGCCGTCAAGATAAACCCACGCCATACCGGCTTCGAGCACCAGGATGATAGCTATCGCAAGAATAGGCACTACTCCGCACAGCAAAAGAGCAAGAATACCCATAAAAGATGTAAGAAGCGACAATGCCCAAAGCTTAATAGGCTTTTTCTTGATAACACTAAATGCGCGCTTCATAATTTCGATGCTGATGTTCGACCCTGAAGTGCTATATTGAGGGGCATTATATTGTCCAAACTGCGGGCCGCCATACTGTGGGCCTGCCTGCGGGCCGCCATACTGCGGACCGCCATACTGTGGACCTGCCTGCGGGCCGCCATATCGTGGGCCTGTCTGCGGACCTGCCTGAGGACCTGTCTGCTGACCGCTATGCTGCGGACCTGCCTGCTGACCTGCCTGTGCACCGCCATGCTGCAGACCTGCCTGTGTGCCTGCTTGTGCACCGCCATGCTGCGGACCTGCCTGCTGACCGCCTGCCGCATTCTCAGAATTTGTATATTTCTTGTCAGAAATATTCGGGTTGTTTTCCGGTGTCAGATCAGCTCCGCAAAACATACACTTCGAAGCATCGTCCGGAACCTGTTTGCCGCATGTTGTACAAAACATATTATTTTTCCTCCTGTTTAAAAATTAATACTTCGTACTGCTAAAAATTTAATATTCAGCATTATTCTTTAATATCCAGCATTATTAAAGAATTAATACTGCGCACGCCTAAAGATGTGTGATCGCACTACATCCGGAAGCAAACGTGCATTATCTATCTGTTATTCAGATTTTTTGAGTCCTCTGAAAACAAATTCGCTTTTAATAAACTTCTCACCCGGCATTACCGTGATGCTTTTGTAACTGTCATCAACGACAGAAAATCTAATCTCATCAGCTGCATTTGCAATTTTAAAAAGATCAGGTGAGCCAAGATCCCTGTCCCACGAATATCCTGCGCTTATACTGTAAACCGTCGTTGTATTTTCGGTAGTATCTATTTCGAAACCGACCTCACGGTTGTCATCACTTTCTATACCGAATCCAAGAATTTCCTCGTAGATATCAGCGAGTCTTTTTAGGTGTTCCTCCGAAACCATATCTATTGTCATGTCGGGTTCCCGAATGTCAGCAAACAGGAAATCCATCTCGCGAAGCCACAATCTGCATTTATCCTCAAAGCTGAATTCTTTGATTTCGTCTGGTACGTCACTTCCGTCAAGGACTACTTGGGCAATTTTTTTAATGACATCTTCATCATATTCGAGATTGTCTGAGTCCATATGACGCAAAATATCTTTGAGAACTTCATAGACTTGTTCTTGTGACGGTTCGTCACAAACATTACCGTCGGCCTCGCTGCAAGAATCAACACCGGCTTTTCCGCAAATATCACCTGCAGCCTCAGTTTCGATTTTCCAAAACATTCCCGGCGTCGCACAAGGCAAGAGAGTCTCATCATTTTCCACATCAAATCCGCTCTCGTCAAAAGGGGCTCTGAAACCGTTTTCGAAGAGTTCTTCCTCTGATACTGTATTTCCGTGCTCATCGCTGAGAGTTCCTATATCTCCGAAAACTATATCAAGACTGATCTTTTCGTTGTAGATTATAAAGTGTAATGCTTTTGCCCTTTCTTCAAGCTCTGATAAGACCTTTGGGTCTTTAAAAACAAGATTTTCGCCATCGACAATAATGTCTCCTCTCGTCTTAAAGCCATCACCGATTTTATATTTTATCTTTACTCCCGAGTCGTCAGCAAGTTTTGAGAATGCAGCGAAAACCTCCTTCATAGGCTTCATTTTTTCCGCATCATATGTTGCTGTATAATTGTCAAGACCGGTCAGCTGCGGTAATGTGTTTTTTATAAGTTCCGCAAGCTGTGCCTTCACATCATCAGGAAGCTCGTCAATTGAAACAGGTCTTGCGTCTTTAGGAATCTCCCCATTTTCAACCAAAGCGATATTTTGAGTTCCCGGTATACCGGCAAAAGACTGAGACACGCTAAACATCCCGGCATCAGAACCAATCTCCGGCAGTTCCTGTGCAGAAGCATATATCTTTATGTCAGCGATTCCGGGAATCTCAGGAATTCCTTCAATTCCGTAAAATCCGTCTGTAGGGTCGGCACTGAAATCAATTTCGTCAGCATCCGTAAATGCATCTGCGAAAATTTCACCTTCAGATACCAATATTCTGCGATATTTCATCTCACTTTGTCTCCATGCCCATCTTCATAAGAGCAATTATCTCATCCACACACTTGTCGATTCCGTAAGTGGATGTGCATATCATTCTGTCATAATTGTGTCTGTCAGCCCACGTGCGTCCTGTGGTATATTCGTAGCTCGTCCTTCTTTGCTTGTCCATTGTCTCGATTCTCTTTGCG
>CAVCIY010000034.1:0-10878 GCA_963602445.1 Lachnospiraceae bacterium
TTCTGTATTCAAGAATCATTTCGGCAATCTTATGCTCCTTGGCAAGATTTTCAAGTACCTCGGCATTTGTGGAGTAACCTGTCTTCGTCTTTTTTTCAGCCGGAAGTCCGAGCTTTTCAAATAATATGACACCAAGCTGCTTTGGCGAATTTATATTGAATTTTTCTCCTGCCGCTTCATAAATATTTTCCGAAATTTCTTCTATTCTTGACTTGAGTATTTTTCCGATTTCGTCAAGAGTATCGCGATTTGCCTTTATGCCTGAGCATTCCATGTCAGCAAGAACCTCTATAAGAGGCAGCTCAATATGTCTCAACAGGCTGATAAGACTCATTTCTTTAAGCTTTAAAAGTACTTGAACCGCAAATCTTGATGCAAGTCTGAGATAATTTAATGAAAGCTCTGCCTGCTTCTCGTAAATATTTCCAAACATATCAAACTGCGAGATTTCTTCTAAGACCTTCTTATCCGAAGGGAAATTTTCGTGAAAATTCTCAAGCGCTATTGTAGACATTTCATATGAGTTTTTCTGAGGGTCTGCCAGATATTCTGCAACTGCCGTGTCAAATCCGGTATCGAAAATATGATCGTTTCCTTCATAAATCTCAGCCGCACCGCAGCATAAGAGCGCGTAATAATCCGACTTAAGATCATGACCGCAGATTTTTCCTTCATAATTTTTAAATATCTCAGAAATCTTTTTTGCTGAGTCTGGTTTCCAGGAAATGAAGAACATCTTGCTTTTTATGGCAATCGCGACTGAAAATATTATCGGCTTTTCGATATGATTTCCGTCGTGAAGAACCTTGAGCCAGACAGCTTTTTCCTTTGAAAGTATATTTTTCATACCTTCAAAGTCATCGTCGCTTTTCACGATAACAGTTTCGCAATTCGGAGAAATCTCAAAAAGAAATGAAAACTCATCTGTGACGTCAGAATTTTCATCATCATCCTTGCGATATCCGTCGGCAAGCTCAAACGGAAGTTTTGCACCGCTGCCCGAAAGTCTCGATTCTGAAATGTCAGAAATCATTTTGTTGAATCGTGTATCTGATGATTCCTTCGCAGATAATTTTCTCGCAGCCGACGTTTCGTTGTCATTTGAGCCTGATGAGCCATTCGTGCCTGAGTCAGCTAAAGAAGTTGATTTCGCAAGATCGGGATTTGCATTTATCAATTTTTTTATAAATGAATTGAATTCCAGCTTTTTGAAAATCTCGATAAGAGCATCGTAATCAGGCTTCGTATAATGCATCTTGTCAAAATCAGTGTCAATGGGAACAAATTTGTTTATCGTGGCAAGCTTTTTGCTCATCATGGCAAGCTGCGCATTTTCTTCTATTTTGTCGCGAAGCTTGCTCTTTTTCATCGAGTCTGTAGAAGATATTACATTTTCTACAGAACCATATTCGTGCAGAAGTTTAAGCGCTGTCTTCTCTCCTACCCCCGGAATGCCCGGGATATTGTCTGACGAGTCGCCCATAAGTCCTTTTAGGTCTATAAATTGATCAGGTGTAAGGCCATATTTTTCAATCATTTTGTCGTAGTCATATACTTCAAATTCACTAATTCCGCGCTTTGTAAATATTATTTTCGTAACATGAGTCGCAAGCTGCAAAGCGTCCTTGTCTCCCGTAATGATAATAGGCTCAAGGCCTTGCTTTTCTGCCTCAAAAGCAAACGTTCCGATAATGTCGTCAGCTTCAAATCCGTCAATTTCTTCCATATGAATATTCATGGACGACAAAATCTCTTTTAGAAGCGGAAATTGCATGGCAAGCTCTAAAGGCATCTTTTTTCTTCCGGCTTTATATTCTTCATATTCGTTATGACGAAATGTAGGAGCTTTCCTGTCAAAAGCAACTGCAATATATTGCGGCGAATAATCCTTTAAAATTTTAGAAAGCATGTTTAGGAAGCCGAAAATCCCCTGCGTATATATGCCGTCCTTAGTGATCATAGGTCTTTGAATCGCATAATACGCGCGATTCATGAGGCTGTTTCCGTCTATAATAATAAATCTGTCTGCCATAATTTTATCCTGTTTGTTTAATATTTTATTTCGAAAGTAGCGATTTACAGTATGCAGCAAATTTATGTATTAAATACATAAGGCAGCATCCGGAAATCCGGATGCTGCCAGATTATCAATGCGTCTTTTTACTGCACTTTTTCCAGATAATATTTACTTTATCATTTTTAACTCCGGATGTCAAAATCACTTCTGAATGTCTAAATCACTCCGGATGTTAAAATCACTTCAGAACGTGAAAATCACTTCAGGATGTCAAAATCTCTGTAAAAGCATGAAAAATTTCCGGTATGACATGCGGCACCAATCTGCTCCGCGATCACAAGAATAGTATCTGCGTCACAGTCGTAGCTTATCTTCTTTACATTTTGAAAATGGCCGGATGTCTCGCCTTTGTTCCACATACTTTGGCGGCTCCTGCTGTAGAACCATGTTTTTCCTGAAGAAAGAGTGCGTCTTACGGCCTCTTCATTCATATATGCAAGCATAAGAACCTGCTTTGTCTCATAATCCTGAACAATGGCAGGAACGAGACCGTTTGCGTCAAAACGAATCTGAGAAATAATTTCTTCATTTTTCTTTGTTGTCTTGATATTTTGTGATTCGCCGGCATTTTGCTCTGCATCTACATCTTGTGCTTCGTCGACAATTTGTGAAGCATAGGAATTTTGCGTCTTATTGACATACTGTGTTTCGTCAATATTTTGTACTGTCATAATATTTTCTTTATCCATTGCTATTCTCATTTAAAAAATTTATCGTATCAGTCAGATTCCTGCATTTACTTTGCTGTCGTATTTTAACATCTTTGTCGGATTTTCGCATTTACGGCATAGCCATATCTTATCAATCAGCGTCATATTCTCATATTTACGCCGTTGTCGCTAAGATAACGTTTAAGATCTCTGATATTTATCTCGCCGAAGTGAAATACACTTGCTGCAAGGCCGGCATCGGCTTTTCCTTCTTTAAAAACTTCCAGAAAATGCTCTTTTGTGCCGGCGCCGCCCGATGCGATAACGGGAAGGCTTACTGCTTCCGAGACTCTTTTGTTTAATTCTATGTCAAAGCCTGTCTTTACGCCGTCAGCATCGATAGAATTGAGAACAAGCTCACCCGCGCCGAGTTTTTCGCCGCGAATCGCCCATTCTATCGCGTCGATTCCCGTAGGCGTTCTGCCGCCGTTTACATAAACCTCCCATGAATCGCCTTTTCTCTTAGCGTCTATAGAAAGAACAACACACTGATTTCCGAATTTGAGAGCTGCTTCTGTAATCAGGCTTGGATTCTTCACGGCGGCTGAGTTTACAGAAACTTTATCTGCGCCTGCTCTGAGTACTTTGTTGAAGTCATCTATCGTTCGGATACCTCCGCCTACAGTGAAAGGAATATAGACATTATAAGCTGTCTTTTCAACAACATCGAGGAAAATATCACGCTTTTCGTTTGATGCCGTAATATCGTAAAATACAAGCTCATCAGCTCCTATGTCACTGTAATGCTTTGCGAGCTGCACAGGGTCATCAACATCTGTGAGGCCCTGAAATTTAACACCTTTTACTACCCTGCCGTGGTCAACGTCAAGACAAGGGACAATTCTTTTAGTCAGCAATATTTTCACCCTCTTTCAAAAAATTTTTGAGAAGGCGCATGCCTGTGTCTGAGCTCTTTTCCGGATGAAATTGCATGCCTATGATGTTTTCCTTGCGGACAACACCGGGAACCTTCACGCTGTAATCTGCATAATAAACTACGTCATTCCAGTCGTCGGGGATTGCATAATATGAATGAACGAAATATGCATACTCGCCGTCACCGAGTCCCGCGCCGATGGAATCGGTGCGGTTTTCTTCGAGACGATTCCATCCCATGTGAGGAATTTTGTATGATTCATCCCATGATGCGTCATTTTCTTTTCCGAAACGCATTACATTTCCTTTCAGAAGTCCGAGTCCTTCCCACTCTCCGTCTTCAAAGCTCTTCTCAAAAAGCATCTGCATTCCGAGGCATATTCCAAGAAACATCCTTCCCTCACCTGCAGCCTTTATAATATACTTGTCGAGTCCCTTGGCTCTGAGATTTTCAACAGCCTTGCCAAACGAACCGACTCCGGGAAGTATGAGTGATGTGCATTTGTCTAAAATTTCGGGCTCTGCAGTAAGAACTGCCTTTCCTCCCAGCTTTTCCACAGCTTTCATAACGCTTTTTACGTTGCCGGCATCGTAATCTATTACACCTACCATATTATAAAACAATCTCCTTTGGCCTCTTTTGTGTCTTTATCTGTTTGTGAACTACTCATTGTCTAAAGCCAATGAGCTTCCTGCTTCGCAGACCTTGTAACCTACTATCTCCACAGGCGTTAATTCGGGCAGTCCCTACCCTATTTATTCATTTTCTGCTATTTGCCTTACCGTTCGAAATCTTTCGCTTTCCGCATTGTTCGAAGTCTTTGCACCGTTCGATATCTTGTGCTTTATTGAAATTTCTGCATTATTCGAATCTGATCTTGATTGCATTTCCGTGAGCCGTAAGTCCTTCAACATCTGACATACGGACTATGTCATCCTTTACTTCAAGGAGGTCCTCATATGAATATCTTATTATGCTTGCCCTGGTCATGAAGTCGTAAACGCCAAGCGGTGAGGCAAATTTTGCGGCTCCGCTCGTAGGAAGTGTGTGATTCGGCCCGGCCAGATAATCACCGAGAGGTTCTGAAGAATAATCTCCGAGAAGCACTGCACCGGCACATGTAACTGAGTTCAGATAATTCTCAGGCTCGGCCACAGCAAGCTCGAGATGCTCAGGAGCGATGTCATTTGCAATAGCAATGGCACTTTCTATATCTTCCGTAATAAATATCGCAGCATTATTTTCTATGGATGATGCGGCTATCTCAGATCTCTCAAGAAGCTTAAGCTGTTTTTTTATCTCGACGGCTACTGCCTCTGAAATAAGGACACTGTCTGTGATAAGAAAAGCCGATGCCATCTTGTCGTGCTCTGCCTGCGAAAGCATATCGGCAGCGATGAATGCCGGATTTGCATTTTTGTCAGCAACTATACAAACTTCACTCGGACCCGCTACCATATCTATGTCAACCGTTCCAAATACATATTTTTTCGCTCTTGCGACAAATGCGCTTCCCGGTCCCGTGATTTTGTTTACCGGTCTGATGGACTCCGTGCCGTAAGCAAGCGCTGCAATCGCCTGTGCTCCGCCTACCTTGTAAATCTCGTCTGCTCCGGTGATCTTTGCGGCTGCTAATATATACTTGTTTATCTTTCCGTCAGGCCCCGCAGGTGTGCACATTACGACTCTCGGACAGCCTGCAAGCTTTGCGGGAATAATATTCATGAGAACTGTAGATGACAGAGGCGCTGTTCCGCCCGGAATATATACTCCGACATTTTGAATCGGAACTATAAGCTGACCGAGCATAATATCATGGCCTTCATTATATGTCCATGTCGTCATTTTCTGCTTTTCATGGAAAGAACGGATATTTGCGGCAGCCTTCTCAAATGAAGAAATCACTTCAGGCTCTACGCTGTCATAAGCCTCTTTAAGCTCTTCTTCCGTAACACGCAGCTGACCTATGATTTCACGACCGGGGCCGCCAAACTTTTCGGTGAAATGATAAAGCGAATCATCACCTCCGCGCCTTACGCCCGATATAATTTCTTTCACCGCAGCGTCTATTTCCTCAAAATCCTCATCCGTTCTGTTGCTGAGGAAGCTGACAGCGTCAGCTTCCTGCCCTTTTTTAATCCTGACAATCTTCATATGTAAAATCCTTTTTTATAAAAACATTCTGATATCAGCTGCTTCATCTTTCTGATTTTTCGTCATCTGCGACGACAAATCTGAAATACAAATCTCAAATGCGCTCTTAAAATTAATTTTCAAGTGCACTCATAATTTCGAGCACGCGCTTTTGTCTTGTCTTTAGGCTGGCTCTGTTTACTATAAATCTTGCGCTTATGTCAGCAACCTTCTCGACAACTTCAAGCCCGTTTTCGCGAAGAGTATTTCCGGTTTCTACAATATCAACGATAACATCTGAAAGTCCCACTATCGGCGCAAGCTCGACAGAGCCGTTTATCTTTGTGATCTCAATGGATTTTCCGATTCTGGCAAAATGTTCCTTTGCGACCTTCGGATATTTTGAGGCCACACGGAGTTTTCTGCTGAAATCATATCTGTATCCGTGAGGAGCAGCTACGGCAAACATGCATTTTCCGTATCCGAGGTTCATCATCTCAAATACATCGGAGCCGCTTTCCATGAGTGTATCTTTTCCGATCACACCGACGTCACAAGCACCCTTTTCGACGTAAATTCCAACATCTACCGCTTTTACGAAAATAATCCTGAATCTGCCTGTGGAATCCTCGAAAATAAGCTTTCTGCTTTCTTTTGTATATTCCGGAAATGTAATGCCGGCTTCCTCAAACTTCTTAAAAGTAATGTCCGCAAGTCTACCCTTTCCGAGAGCTATGGTGAGAATATCGTCGCTGTCTTTCGAAGCAGCGGCATTTTCACGTGCCTCTGCGAGAGTATCTACATTTATGCCGACGCCTACAGCCGGAATATTTGCGCCGAATTTCTTCATAAGCTTATCATAACGGCCGCCGCTTCCGACTATCATGCCGCTGGTCTTTAAGTAAAGCTTGAAGATAACTCCCGAATAATATTCTAACATACTTACCAGTCCCATATCGACATATATTGATTCTTCTTTAAGTATGGCACATATTTTTCTTACGTCTTCACAGGCTCTCTTCATAGAATCATTTAATGCAAGCGATTCTGCTTTGGCAATAGTCTCTTCGGAATCTCCAAACAGCATCGGCATTGCGAGAAGAACTTTTCTCATATCCGCATCAAGTTCGTGCTTGTCGGCAAATTCCGTGAGTCCCGGAATATTTTTGCTTTCGACAAGCTCTCTTACCTTAAGCTCATCTTCCTTACTAAAATATAAATCGCTGTCGGAATATGAACCGCTATTTTTAACAGCTTCTATGAATCCGTTGAAATAACCGGCATTTCCGATCTCGGCTTTCAGGTCATCTCCGACTATGCCTTTGAGTGCGGCAATAGCTGTCCTGATGACGCCGGCGTCGGTGCTTGTATCCGCAGAGCCGAAATATTCTATGCCTGCCTGTTTAAATTCTCGTTTTTCGCCCTTCTTAAAATCAGCTGTGCGATAAACATTTGTGATATACATAAGCTTAAGTGACTCGCCCTCGCGGCAGTATCCCGCGGCCATGCGCGCGATAGGAATGGTTGCGTCGGGTCTCAGTACCATCAGTTGACCGTTTTTGTCTACAATCTTGTACATTTCCTCTGTTCCCGAAGCTATCGTATCGTCCGAAAAGAGGTCGAAATATTCAAATGTCGGCGTCATAACCTGCCTGTAGCCGTCTTTTCTGAATGACTCGGCAAGAGCGTCCTCGACAGCCTTCTTATTTTCAAATTCCGTATAACCAAGGTCAGAAACACCTTCAGGTATAAATCTGTTTATCATTTTCTTTCTCCGATTAAATTTTCTGATTATTATTAAACCATCTTGTATTTTGTCGAACCTCAGATTCACAAAATACAACATTTCCGTCGTAAACGTTTGCTTTACTGCTTTATCACTTTATCATAGTGAAGTCGCAATAATATTATAACGATATAAAATACCCATGTCAACCGTTTGACGAAAATTGTCATATTCACTTTGCCAGCACTTTACTTAGGGCTTATTGTTAAACAAATCGGCCTGATATCTAAAGAAAAATATCAAACCGATTTTCGCATTTCAAATAATATTTTTTTCTGTTATATTTTCTCATACTGCCAATATATCCGCATTCGAAGCATCCGAAACTTGCTCAAAACAGACATATAATATCTGCGGCTTAAAAACAATACCGGTGCCTCAAAAGTGCGATTCGCATCCGGCCGCCGGCGGCAGACTTCACCTACAATGCCATAAAGAGCGTAAAAGTTCAAATATTACGATATATAAGGCTCAGTCATTACGAAATAATTGTCATGTTCGCCATTTTTGAATGTTTCTAAGCAGACATTGCCGTTGTCTGTATATACGGTCATAGTGTAATCGGAACCGGAAATATCATAATAATTTGTCACCAGAGGCGCAAGCTCGCCATATACAATAACATTTCCACTTTCATCGGTAATCTTGATATTTCCTATAACATTTTCTGCTTCGGGTGATGAGTATATGCTGATGGATGCTTCGTACGATCCTATTCCGTTATATGAACCGGCAATATCTTCGTAAGGTACCTTCTTGTCATCGATAAATGCGCCCGTAGGAACTGCAGGTGCGCCTTCGGCAGATTCTTTTTCATCCTCGATGGTTGTATTTGTATCTTCTGCAGATGCAGAATCCGAATCTGAATTTTTAGATTTCTCGCTCGAATTTTCTGATGTTTCTTTCTCTGAGTCTGCAGAATTGTCTGCTGCGTCGGTAGATTCTTTGTCGACGCTTGTATCTTCTGCCTGTGCCAAATCCGAAGAATTGCTTGTGGAAACAGATTGACCGCAAGCTGTAAGGCTTAAAATACATAATATGACAGAGAAGATAACTGCAAGAGCTTTGTAAAAATTCTTATAATTAAATCTAATCATTTTGACCTCCGGTTTTTATGAACTGCCAAAAGATACTTTAACATTTTATGACAGTTTTTTCAACCTTCCTGCAAAATAAAATATTCCAAATACAACAATATCTGCGGCTACTATCGTCGCACCCACCGGTGTGTCGCATATGAGCGAAATAATAAGTCCCACCATTGCGCAGAAAATCGAAAGGATTCCCGAACATATCGTAACCGTTCTAAAGCTTTGAAAAAGCTGCATCGAAGAGAGTGCAGGAAATATTACAAGTGCCGATATGAGAAGAGAGCCTACCAGATTCATGGCAAGTACTATTATGATTGCAATGATTATCGCAATCAGAAGGTTGTAAAATTCGGCATGTGTTCCTACTGACTTTGCAAATCTTTCATCAAATGTGACAGCAAAGATCTTGTGATAAAAGAGGACGAATACCGCAAGTGTAACGAGTGAAAGAGCGATACACAGCCACACTTCAAAGCTCGAGAGTGTAAGTATTGATGTTGAGCCGAAAAGTGTCGAGCAGACGTCTCCCGAAATATTTGACGATGGCGAAAAAATATTGAGTAAAAGATATCCACAGGCAAGTGCTCCCACGGAAATCATTGCAATAGAGGCATCCCCGTTTATTTTTGAATTTCTGTTTGTCCTTAACAGAAGTATCGCGCACATAACTGTAGCAGGAAGTACGAATATCATTTTGTCGGTGATATTTAATACAGATGCTATAGCAAGCGCTCCGAAGGATACGTGAGAAAGTCCATCGCCTATAAACGAAAATCTCTTCAGCACAAGAGTCACTCCGAGAAGTGACGAGCAAAGCGAAATGAGTATCGTGACGATTATCGCATATCTGATGAAAGGATAGCTGAGATAAAGTGAAATATTTTCTGTAAGCGCTGTCATTATTTTATCTCACCCCTCTTTCGATAATCTATTTTTCCGCATGTGCCGCAATATACATCGGCAGGCTTTCTGCCGCTGCTCAAAACAAATTCTCTTCCTGTTCCGTAGAAAGAGTTTTGTCCTACTCTGAGGACACATGTCGCATATTTCATAACGGCCTGTATATCATGAGAAATCATGACTATGGTGACACCGTACTTTTTGTTCAGTTCATTTATAATATCATACATATCGGCAGTTGCACCGGGATCGAGGCCCGAAACAGGCTCATCTAAAAAAAGCATCTTGTCGGATGCGCACAATGCCCTCGCAAGAAGAACACGCTGCTGCTGTCCTCCGGAAAGATGACGATAGCATTTTCCCGCAAGACTGTCTATGCCAAGCTTTTTCATAATTTCTCGCGCATGTTCCTTTTCTTTTTTTAAATAATAAGGTCGAAGTCCCATTTTACCCTGAAATCCCGACATGACGATTTCCGAAACAGACGCCGGAAAATCACGCTGGACTGCGGTTTGCTGGGGCAAATATCCGATGTCCTTTAAGCTTAGCTTTTTGTTTCTTATAAGTTCGCCCGAAATGGGTGAAATAAGACCGAGAAGTGTGTCAAACAGCGTCGATTTGCCCGATCCGTTTTCGCCGATAATGCAGAAAAAATCCCCGGAATTGATTTCAAAATTCAGATCTGACAGAACGCTTTTTTGTTCGTGTCCTATTGAGAGATCCTTGCATTTAAATTGCATCATAAAAGCTGTGCCTCCTTTTTCATACGTTCCTCTTTCATACACTCTTCGCAGCACCCATAAAATACAGTTTTCATTGAATTTAACGTAAAATTGTGTTCTGAGAGAAGATGTGTACTGATAGTGCTCAGCTCTTCGCATTCGAGATGTATAAGCTTGCCGCACTTTTCACATTTCAGATGAAAGCACGACCCGCTTTTGCATTCAAATTGAGAATCGCCTGCATATTCGAAGCATGCGGGGCTGCTGCTGTCTATGATAAATTTTCTGACTGTACCCTCGGAGACAAGCTTTTCGAGCTGTCTGTATATGGTCGCAACGCCGATGGTGATGCCCTGTGATCTGAAATTTTCGTATATTTCTGAGGCAGTCAGATGTCTGCCATTAGCAGCCTTAAGATATGAAATAAGCTGTTCGTGATGCTTTGTCTTATATTGTATTTTATTTTTCATTTTTAACTGTTCACTTCATTTCTCATTTTTCACTTTACGATTCAGTTAAAGCTTTTCGATTTTCGATTTACGATTTTCGCTTCATTTATCAATTCAGCTTTCGATTCGTTTA
>CAVCIY010000035.1:0-10669 GCA_963602445.1 Lachnospiraceae bacterium
CCAGCGCTGTAAAAGTCTTACCAAGACCAACGCTGTCAGCAAGAATACAGCCATTATAGCGTTCCAATTTATTGATGATTGCTAATACAGCATCCTTCTGGAAGTCATAGAGCATGTTCCAGATCTTACTCTGCTTAAATCCAGTCGCTTCGTTCGGAAGCTCATCCTCTGATATATCATCCAGAAATTCACTAAACACATGATATAAAGTCATGAAATAAATGAATTCAGGAGAATTTTCGTTATAGGCTGTGGTGATATTTTCAAGAACAATGTCTGTAACATCCTGCAGCTTTGTCTTATCATTCCATATCTGTTCAAAAAGCTTGAGAAAGTATCTGCCATTCTCAAATCCATCCATCTTGGTTACGGTGTAATAAGCATTATTGCCACGGGCACAGCCCAGATCTGCTGTCGAAAACTCATTAATCGGCATGTAGGAACTTTCGTCTACCGTCATAAATCCAGGCATATTTTCTCCGGTCACATTTGACTTGAACCTTGCTTTCTGCCTGATCCATTCCGCGCATTCTTTAGATAATGCCTTCTGAGTCATTTCATTGCGCAGTTTAATTTCAAATTCTGTGCCGTATAAACTGGACTCACGAGAGAGACGCGGGATATAGAATTCTCTTTTCTGTTTTTCTGTCTTCTCTTTAATAAAAGTTGGAGAAGTAAAGATAAATCGGAATTCATCAATCTTTTCCAGTTCTTTGCGCAGTTCCTGATATGCATACATAGAAAAGCAAGCGGCAGCAACTGAAATCTTGCTCCCACGTTTTATCTCATCATGCAAATCATCTCGAACTGTATTTGTGACATTGTCCAGTATCTTCACTCACTTCACCCCGCCTCTAATCATTCTTTATTCTTTTGCTTAATATACTTCCCACTCTTTATCCTTGCATCCTTCGGCTTCTCAGCATCGGCTGGCACAGCCCACACGGTACCAATCCGTATAACCCCCGGAATACGACCTTCTGTGCAAAGCACCTGTACACGTCTCTTTGATAATCCCCATTTTTCTGCTGTCTGAGCAATTGAAAGATATTCCATAAGTCAAATTCTCCATTGTCTTTTTCGACTGTTTTTAATTAGATAATCCCAAGGTATATTATAGTCTTGTTAGCGAATAATGTCAATTTCAGGCTGTCATTAATGGCAACAAAAAAAGACAACCCACATCTCTGCAGATTGTCTTTCTAATTCCATATTCAAGTACCGCCCATCCTGGCTTAAATTAATTCCTGCACATTTCTTTGCATCGATTGGCTTAAGTTTGGCTTAAGGGCTATTTTCATTTCCTTCAAAACCACTAAATATCATTGATTTCAAAGGAATTTTCACTACATATGGTGGTTTATTTCTCAATACTCTTCATCGTCGGGAACAGCAGCACGTCTCTGATCGCTGCGCTGTCTGTGAGAAGCATGCACATGCGGTCGATTCCGAATCCGATGCCGCCTGTAGGAGGCATGCCGATTTCGAGTGCGTTGAGGAAGTCTTCGTCTGTGTGCTGTGCTTCGTCGTCGCCCTTTGCGAACTGTTCTTCCTGAGCGGCAAATCTTGCTCTCTGGTCGATAGGGTCATTCAATTCCGAATATGCGTTTGCGAGCTCCCAGCCGTTCATATAGAATTCGAAGCGCTCTACATGATCCGGGTCGTCAGGCTTTCTCTTTGTGAGCGGAGAAATCTCTACCGGATGATCTGTAATAAATGTAGGCTGGATGAGATTGTCTTCGACAAATTCCTCGAAGAACAGATTCAGGATGTCGCCTCTTGTGTGGCGTTCCTCAAATTCTACATTATTTTCCTTGGCAGCTGCTCTTGCTTCTTCAAGAGTCTTTATCGAAGCAAAGTCTACGCCCGAATATTTCTTAACTGCCTCAGTCATAGTCATTCTTGTAAACGGCTTGCCGAGATCCATAGGAATTCCGTTGTATGTGATTACGGAAGAACCGGTGATCTCCTCTGCGAGATACTTGTAGAGGCTTTCAGTCAGCTCCATCATGCCCTCGTAGTCGGTATATGCCTGGTAGAGCTCCATGAGCGTAAATTCCGGATTGTGTCTTGTGTCGACGCCTTCATTTCTGAATACTCTGCCGATTTCATAAACTCTTTCGAGTCCTCCTACGATAAGTCTCTTGAGATAAAGCTCGAGAGAAATACGCAGCTTGAGATCCTCATCAAGAGCGTTGAAATGAGTAATGAACGGTCTTGCGGCAGCGCCGCCGGCATTTGCCACGAGCATCGGAGTCTCGACCTCGATAAATCCACGCGCATCAAGGAATCTTCTGATTGCTGAGACAATCTTAGAACGCTTGATAAATGTCTCCTTTACGTCATCATTCATGATAAGGTCAACATATCTCTGGCGATAACGCATATCTGTATTTGTAAGTCCGTGATATTTTTCAGGAAGAATCTGAAGGCTCTTTGACAGCAGAACTACTTCAGAGGCATGAACAGAAATCTCGCCCGTCTTAGTCTTGAATACCTCGCCCTTGATACCCACGATATCGCCGATATCAAACTTCTTGAAGTCCTTATAAGGCTCTTCACCGATAATATCTCTTGCAACATAAGCCTGAATCTTACCCTGAATATCCTGTACATGGCAGAAAGAAGCCTTTCCCATCACACGCTTAGACATGAGACGTCCGGCAATCGAGACAGACTTCCCTTCCATTTGCTCAAAAGTTTCTTCATTCTTGATTTCCATGCTGTGATGAGTAACATCATACTTCATGATCTGAAACGGATCCTTGCCCGCAGCCTGCAAAGCAGCCAGCTTCTCCCTTCTGATCTTTCTTTGTTCGTTAAGTTCGACCTCAGTCTTTTCAGGCGCAGCGGCCTTGTTTCGTTCTTCACTCATAATTATTTTCCCCAATATCTGTTTCTTTTTTTATATTTGATTTTTCTTATATTTCTTTAGCTGTAATGTCCGGCGGCAATTATTTCTTCGTAATTTCAAGAATCTTGAGATGTACAGTATTGTCCGGAATCTCCACAACAATTTCAGCACCCTGATGCGCTCCGATAAGCGCACCGCCTATAGGCGATTCGTTTGAAATCTTGCCTGCAAACGGATCTGCTTCATTTGTGCCTACAATAGTATATTCTGCAATTTCACCGGAGAATTTCCCGCTGCCGAGATATTCTACCTTGACTGTATGACCGAGATTTACCTTATCTGTATCGCTCGCTTCGTCGTCAGAGATGATGCGCGCAAGACGCTTCATATTTTCGAGTTTTTCGATTCTTTCTTCGAGCTCTGCCTGTTCGTTCTTCGCAGCATCATATTCTGCATTTTCCGAAAGGTCTCCGTAAGAAATCGCTTCTTTCAGATGATCTGCCACACGGCGTCTTCCGACTGATTTCAGTTCGTCAAGTTCAGCGATAAGTTTATCATACCCCTCTTGGGTATATAAATATTCTTCTGCCATATCTGTACTAATCCTTTCTATATCTGAGTCCTCAAAGCTGCAAGCCTCCGAGCGCCGCAACTTCGAGTGACAATTTATCAAATCATAAGCTTCCCCGGCCGTAAGCCGCAAATCATAAGCTTCCCGACTTCAAGGCGCAAAATTACTGTTTTCGACAGCATTATGTGAAAGTCACCGGCTTCCCCCGGCCGTAAGCCGCAAAACCACCGGGTTCCCCGGCCGTATCTCGCCAATTTGCCGGATTTTCACGATAATCTAATCACCGGCTTCCCGGCCTCATGCCGACAACTCACTGATTTTCGAGAATTCTATCGAGTGCTTCAAATATCTCATCACGACTCGTCATCTCATTTATCTCACGCCTCATCGACGCCGCGCCGCGCATCCCCTTAAGATACCAGCCCACGTGCTTTCGCATAACCCGCACGCCGGCATATTCGCCCTTTTCTTCGATTTCACTGTTAAAATGTTCCTTTATCAATGAAATCTTTTCATCCGAAGTCGGCACATAAGTGCGCCCTTCCTTAAGCGACATGAATATCCAGGGATTCCCGAGTGCCCCGCGCGCGATCATCACCATGTCGCACCCGGTGCGCCCAAACATATCTCGCGCGCTCTCGACATCAAAGATATCGCCGTTTCCTATGACGGGAATCTTCACCGCTTCCCTGACCTGTCTGATCACTTCACGGTTCGCATTTCCGCTGTAATATTGTTCTCTCGTCCGGCCGTGCACACATATCGCTGCTGCCCCGCAGGCCTCAATGATCCTTGCGTTCTCAACTGCATTTATGCTGTGCTCGTCCCAGCCGATTCTTATCTTTACGGTAACAGGCTTTTTGGCGGACTTGACCACCGCAGAAACAACACTCTCTATCTTGCCTAAGTCGCGCAAAAGAGATGAACCGTCTCCGTTTTTTACTACCTTCGGAACAGGACACCCCATATTGATGTCTATCATGCAATTTGCTCTTTCAGAAAGAGCCTCAGCCGCATAAGACATTGCCGCCGGATCGGAGCCGAAAATCTGATATATAAGCGGCAGCTCCTCATCACAATATCCGAGCAGCTTTTCGGTGGCCTTATCATTGTACATCAAGCCCTTTGCGCTTATCATCTCCGAATAGACCGCACCCGCGCCAAGCCTCCTGCATATCCTTCGAAACGGACTGTCCGTGATGCCCGCAAGAGGCGCAAGAAAGTAAGGCGAATCAAATGAAATGCCTGCTATCTGCCATTTATTCCTGTCGTCATTGCCATTCCTGTCATTATTGCCGTTACTGGCATTCGCAGCATTCGTAACGTTTGCGGCTTTCGCAGCATTCGTAACGTTTGCGGCATTCGCAGCATTTTTGCTGTTTTGACCATTTCGGAAATTTTGTTCATCCAAGCAATTTCGGCAATTCTGACCGTTTGGTTCATTCTGACCGTTCTTTTCACTATTATTCATCAATTCCGAGTGAACCTCCCGCAAGACTAATTCGTCTGTTCTTCAGCCTTTTGGCGAATCTTTTCGGTGCTCATTTGGTTTCTCTTGATGAAATTATTTTTGTTCTTTTCATAGATAATGCTCAAGCCTTCAAGAGTGAGGAGGCGGTCTACATGATCTATTGCTTCGACACCTTTAGAAACCATTGTGGCGAGTCCTCCTGTAGCGACTACAGTCATCTTTTCCGACTCGTCCCCATAGTTTTCATAATATTCTTTCTTGATCATTCTGATAATATAATCGGCAACACCCATATGGCCATATACAAGACCGGACTGTATACTCTCATTTGTATTTCGGCATATAGCATGTCTCGGCTCTGTGATTTCAACTCTCGGGAGTTTTGCTGTCTTTTCAAACAACGCATCCGATGAAATCTTTATACCGGGAGCGATCGTGCCGCCGAGATATTCGCATTTCGATGAAATGCAGCAAAATGTGGTGGCCGTCCCGAAGTCTATTACTATGAGAGGTCCGCCGTATTTTTCGTAAGCAGCAACAGCATTTACGATTCTGTCTGCCCCTACTTGCTTTGGGTTGTCATACTTGATAACCATTCCTGTCTTGATTCCCGGTCCCACTTCAATCGCTCTTATGTTGAAATATTTTATCGACATATGCTGAAGTGTGTAGGAAATAGACGGAACTACCGTCGAAATGATGGCATCCTTGACATCTGACATCTTGAGATTATGATATTCAAAGAGATTTCTTATGATCATACCATATTCGTCTGCGCTCTTATTTTTGTCGGTTTCCATTCGCCAACTCTCGATGAGCTTCTTACCCTTAAATACGCCAAGTACGATATTGGTATTGCCCACGTCGAATGCAAGTAACATTTTTTCTTTGTCCTCCTGAAATTGGCTGTCAGTGGCTTCGCCCCTAAAGCTTCAACCCTGACTCGCCTTGATATCGGCTGCAATTCTAATCCGTCAGTCTTCCCGACCCTGCCGTCCGGCTCCGGTCCGTCAATTTTCCTGATCGTCTGAATCGCTGTCATTTTTATTTTCAAATACGATATTTTCTGCCTTCATGCTTTCAAAACGCAGATTTCTCGTATTTTCAGACTTTTTTTTCTTCATCTCTTCGTACTCGCGAGCGGCTTTGTCCTTCTGAATCCTGATTTTTTCCGCCTTTTCGCTTTCCTTTGTACGTGCGGCGCTCACGATTTCTTCTCTTGACATCTCGCCTGTATAAAGAAGCTCAAACTGCTCTGCGTCGAGAGTCTCGATGTCGAGCAATGTCTCGGCAACAAGCGTAAGCTTATCTTCATTTTGTCTCAAAATAGTGAGAGCCGACTCATAAGCTTCGTCGATGAAACGCTTAACCTCTTCATCTATATATCTTGCTGTCTCTTCGGAATATGCCGCGCGCTTTGAAGTATAGTCATTTCCGATAAATACTTCGCCGGATTCGCTGTAATTTACATTTCCGATCTTTTCGCTCATTCCGTACTTTGTGACCATATCCCTTGCGAGCTTGGTAGCGCGCTCGATATCGTTGCTCGCACCCGTGGAGATATCGTCAAGCATAAGCTCTTCTGCCGCTCTTCCTCCGAGGAGGTGGATAAGCGAGCTCTTCATATGCTTCTTGGATTCAAATGTGCGATCTTCCTTAGGCAGGAACATAGTCATGCCGCCGGCCGAGCCGCGAGGAATAATAGTAACCTGGTGGACAGGATCCGAATCCGGAAGATTCCTTATAAGTACAGCATGCCCGGCTTCGTGATAAGCCGTAAGCTTTCTTTCCTTTTCTACAACTATTCTGCTCTTCTTCGCAGGACCGGCCATTACCTTAGTGACAGCCTCTTCAAGTTCGTCCGGCATAATGGCCTTGCCGTCTCTTCTTGCTGTGAGAAGCGCAGCTTCGTTCAGGACATTTTCAAGGTCAGCCGGTGAGAATCCCGGTGTCATACGCGCAAGTACGCTAAGGTCAACAGATTCGTCAAGTGTTTTGTTTGACGCATGCACCTTGAGAACCTCTTCTCTTCCCTTAATGTCAGGAAGCCCGATAACGATCTGTCTGTCAAATCTGCCCGGTCTTAAAAGAGCCGGGTCGAGAACGTCAGGTCTGTTTGTCGCAGCAAATACGATAACGCCTTCATTTTCCCCGAATCCGTCCATCTCAACGAGCATCTGATTCAGAGTCTGCTCTCTTTCATCGTGGCCGCCGCCGAGGCCTGCGCCTCTGCGTCTTCCGACCGCATCAATTTCATCTATAAATATAATGCTCGGTGCATTCTTCTTTGCCTGTTCAAAGAGATCTCTCACTCTTGAGGCACCTACACCTACAAACATCTCAACGAAATCAGATCCTGAAATGCTGAAGAAAGGCACGTCTGCCTCACCCGAAACAGCCTTTGTAATATATGTCTTACCTGTTCCCGGAGGACCTACAAGAAGCACGCCCTTCGGAATCCTGGCACCGAGTGCCGTATATTTTGCCGGTCTTCTGAGGAAGTCAACGATTTCCTGAAGTTCTTCCTTTTCCTCCTCAAGTCCCGCAACATCCGCAAAAGTAACCTTTTTGTCGGATTTTTTGTGCATCTTTGCTCTGCTCTTGCCAAAGGACATTGCCTTTCCGCCGCCCTGGCTCGAATTCATAAAGAAGATCCAGATTCCGACAAAGAGTATAATCGTGAACAAATACGGAAGAAGGCTCACATACCAAGGAGTCTCCTCCGGCTCCTCACTCGTAATCTTGAGCTTTCCATCTATCACCTGAGGGATGATAAGAGATTCATCAATGTCCATCAGCTGAATGCTTGAAGGCGCATATGCATGAATCTTCGTGCCGTCCTTAAGCGTACCGAGCATGCTGGTATCCTTAAGCGTAAGCTCTTTTACGTTCTCGTTGTTTAGTTCCTGAACAAAATCAGAAAACTCCACTTCCTTTGGTTCGTCTACATTTCCCAAGTCATGTAATGTATATGACATGAATACGATAATGGCAATTATCACTATGTATATAATCAATGATTTATGTTTTTTCTTCAATTCCAACCTCCTTTTGGGAATTCTGCAATTTCTGCCGTCAGCCCCTGACCTCCGATCATAGCACTATCCGCTTTTAATTCTATCAGCATAATTAAGCGACCGAAATCGCGCTTTTTCGCACGCACGCCGCTTGCTTCTGTGCAGCATTCAAGCCCTCGCGCCGAATGCTCTCGGGCAGCATCCAAACACACACGCCGCTTGCTTTCGGCATTTTTCAAGCCTGCACGAAAGTGCCGGGCACGTCCGCCTATGCCTGACGCATCCGTCATATTCGACACATCCGCGGCTTCTCCGGCATATAGCTTTCGGACAGTTACCACAGTATTTTAACACAGCAAAATATAATATTCAACTTTTGCATATAATCTTGATGTCACACATGATTAAGCATACGATTTATTCAAAATCAATCAAAATCAATTGAAATGATTCTTTTTGTTTTTCCCTTTCTTATAATACACAAATCCGATATCTCGCGCCCAGCGATAATAATTTCCGAGCCGGATGCGAGAAGTATCACGCTGTCTCTCAAATGCTTCGGAATCTTTCTGTCCGTGAAGAAATCCTGCAATTTCTTGTGACCCTTCATACCCTTTGGCTGTATCCTGTCTCCGGCTCGTCTGAACCTGAATACCGGATCTTCTTTGAGCCCGCAAAGAGCATCCCAATCGACAAAAAGCCTATATCCTGCGCCTTCTAAGCTTTCTGAATTTCCCGGGTTTTCCAAACTTCCTGAACTTCTCGTTCCTTCCGAGTTTTCCGAACTTCTTGCGCTTCCCGAAATTCTCGGATTTTCTGTGCTTTCCGAGTTTTTCGAGACTCCTAAACTTTCCGAGTCTCTCAAGCTTTCCGAGTTTCTTAGGCTTTCTGAATTTCTTGCTCCTTCCGAGCTTTCCGAACTTCCTGCGCCTTCCGAGTTTCTTAAACTTCCTAAACCCTCTGAATTTCCTGAATCCTCCAAGTTTCCGGAATTTCTTAAGCTTTCTGAATTTTCCGAACTTTCTGAACCGTCTAAACTTCCTGCGTTTCCTGATTTTTTTAATTTTTCCGAATATTTCAAACCTCCTGTATTTTCTGAATCTTCCAATCTTTCCGATCTGCGTGAGGCTCCTGATTTTTCAAAAAGTGCCTCTCTCTGTACATCAGAAAGCATCTTTATTGTTATTTTTTTTCGACCCAATGCAAGCTGCGCCGCTTCTCCGCTTTCAATATCGGATATTTGGGTTTCCGTAAGCTTTGCAGCTGTTTCGTCGCATGATATATTTCGGTTAAGAAACCACATCTTTCCGTAAGCAGCATATACGTAGTTGCCTTGAAGAAGATCGATTTCTTTTGTCTTCTTTGTATTTTGATCGGCAGCTTCATGCATGGCATCCACGAGAGCATTTATCTGCGCCTCTCCGAGATTTTCTGACATTCCGGCTTCTTTGGCAGCTTTTGCCGCAATCCTTGAAAGAACAGCGTTGTGCTTGCCGGCAAGTCCGCTTATATCAAGTGACATGTCACTTTTTCTGAAGCGGCCTTTCATAAGCTTAGAGGCTTCCGACGAAATAAAATCATCATCCATGGCAGCCGATCTGCTGAGTCTTACTATCGCATCATCCACGGACGGATTAAATGTATCTCTCATCTCAGGAAGAAGTCCGAGTCTGATTTTGTTTCTCGTATATATCGTTTCTGAATTTGTGCTGTCGATAACAGGCTCAAGACCGTTTTCAGCGCAATAATCTTCTATCTCTTTGCGAGTCATGTCAAGAATCGGCCGAATAATTTTTCTTTCACAATATCCTCGGCCGCCTGACTTCTCGCCGGTTTCAATCCGCTCGCCGTCCGCCTCGTCTTCTGCCTCGCCGACTTCTATCCGTCCGGCGTCCACAACTTTGGCACCGCCCGTCTCGTTGTCTTTGCTCTGCTCGCCGGCCGCCTCGTCTTTCGTCTCGCCGACCTTACTCCGCTCGGCTTCCGGCTCATCAAAGCCGCTCAGTTCACCTTTCGCCTCGCCGATCTTACTGCGCTCGCCGTCCGACGCTTCGACACAGCTCAGCTCGCTTTCGCCGATCTTGCTTTCAATAATCGAAATTCTGCATCCGTATGCGCGCTCGAAATCGCTGACGAATTTATCGTTGCTGAGAAAAATTTCTGAAAAGCCGTCATATTTGCTATCTGCGTCATCAACTCTTACATATTCTATCCCGATCAGGCCGTGGACGCCTGTCCCGCGCATTATTCTCATCAAAACAGTCTCAGCCTGGTCATTTCGGTTGTGCGCAACAGCGATCTTTTTTGCGCCTGTGATTTCGCACACTCGCCTGAAAGCCGCATATCTTGCGCGTCTGCCCTCAGTCTCGGTGCTGATGCCGTTTTGGGCTGCTTCGGCCGCAATATCAGAATGAAATGAAAAGAAATCAATACCAAGCCTTCTCGCAAGCTTTGCGCAGTACAATTCGTCTCTGTCGGCCTCTTTTCCGCGAAGGCAATGGTTGATATGAACAGCATAAATTTTACTTATGCCCAATTCTTCCTTTAATATCGCCAGACTGTGCAGCAGACATGTGGAGTCCGGACCTCCCGAAAAACCGACAACTATCTTGTCTCCGCGAGAAATCATATCATATTTTTTGATTGTTTCTCTTACTTTATCAAGATACATGTCCGCCTCCAAAATCAAATTCTGTAAAATCGCATCCGAGCTGCGCCCGTCAGCGCCTTGCCTGTGTCAGAACTACGCACGCATC
>CAVCIY010000036.1:0-10979 GCA_963602445.1 Lachnospiraceae bacterium
CTCGTGAGGTGCCGATCGACGAGGTGAAAAGAATCAGAAAAATCGCCAAAATTCCTGTAGAGATTTTCATTCACGGTGCACTGTGCGTCTCATATTCCGGGAATTGTCTGATGTCGGGGCTTATAGGATATCGCAGCGGAAACAGAGGAAGATGCGTTGGCTCGTGCCGCAAGCCGTACGAGCTTGTCGATTCTTCAACCGGAAAGACTTTTGGGACAAGATATTATTTGTCTATGAAGGACCTGAATACTATCGATAGGATAAATGACTTAAAAGATATCGATTCTCTTAAAATCGAAGGGCGCATGAAGGAACCTGTTTATGTTGCAAATGTTGTATCCAAATACAGAGCGGCTCTCGACGGCGTTGCTTCGAAGATTGACAAGGACAATCTGAAGAAGACATTCAACAGGACATTTACGAGGGGATATATTTTCGGCGAGGATAAAAAAGACATTGCCAATACAGATCGACCAAACAATTTCGGTTATGTGGCGGGAAGGATTGTCGGCGTCTCAAAAGGAAAATATGAGATAAAGCTTGTCGATACATTAAACCAAAATGATATCATAAGAATCGACCACGGCGGCGTTGATGTGAACCTGTCGGTTGTCAAGCTTTATGACCGTTCGGGAAGACTTATCGACAGCGCAGACAAGACATGCTTCATCAAAGTCAAAGAGGAGCTTTCAGACGGCGACATTGTATACAAGACAAAGGATGTCCGTTATTACAAAGAGCTTGAAGCAAATCTCATAAAAGAATACAGGCATTTTCCTCTTGATATGAAGGTATATGCTTATCCGGACTCACCCCTTGTGATTGACGCGGCAGGCCTTGGATGCCAATATATTTATGAGAGTGAGGAGCCTCTTTCTGAAGCTTTGAAAAATCCGACCTCATATGAGCAAGTAAAAAAACAGCTCTCTAAGCTGGGCGACACGGTATTTGAGGCGCGAAGCATTGAATTTGAGGAATGCAATGCATTTATTCCCGTAAAGATGCTAAATGAGGCAAGAAGAAATATAGTCGAAGCTCTTTATGATTTAAAAATGAAGAGCAAGCGCAAAAGGTTGAAAATCGGTGCTGAAATAAGCGAGGCATGCGGAGAAGAAAGCAGCGCAAGTGAAAAAAAGCTTGAGGCGTGCGGCGAAAAGTCTGAGGCATGCGGCGAAAGAGATGTGTCGTGCGGCGAAAAGTCAGGCGCGCAATGCGGCGCGCGGCGCGCGATGCCTTATATCACCGCGTCCGTAATGAATAAGGAACAGTATGATGCATGTAAGAGAGCCGGCATAGATGTGATATATTTTAAAAATATCATAAGAAGGAATCAAAATGATTATGCCGACGCTGAAGGCGAACTTTTGATCGGCGGTTATGGCGGAATATATCATTACAGGCATACAAATCCTTTTGTGACTGATTATTCCATGAATGTTGTCAATTCTGAAAGCTGCCGCATGCTTCACAAGCTCGGAGCCAAGAGAGTTACGCTTTCTTATGAGATAAATAAAAGGCAGCTTAAAAATTTGATCGACGCATATATCGCAAAATATGATGCTTATCCTTCTCTTGAGATGGTTGTTTACGGCAGAGCGCCGCTTATGTTTACGAAATATTGTCCGCTAAAAACAATAAATCTGTGCGGCGAGTGCAGAAAGGGAATATTTGAGTTAAGGGACGAATATGGCAGCTTTCCGGTTATTTCTCATGATGATTGTACGACTACGATCTTAAACGGCAAGATTTTGAATCTTCTTGACGAAATGAAAAATATTGACGGCGTGGAGGCTTTTAGATTGAATTTTACTGTAGAGTCGGCTGAAGAAACCGAAAAGATTGCAGGCGCAGCAATAAAGAAGCTGAATTCTGCGGATGACGGAGGTCAAATCTTATTTGATAGAAAAACGGATACGAGAGGACATTTCAACAAAGAAATCATTTAGCGGAAAGGGCGGGTCATTATTATGATACGTGTTGAAAATCTTTCTTATGGCATACCGGCCAAAGAATTATATGAAAATATATCCTTTACTCTTGAGCAAGGGCAGCATTGCGCACTTATCGGTAGCAACGGATCGGGAAAATCCACTCTCGTAAAGATGCTGATAAATCCTGACGAATATCTTTTTGACGGCCGCATAATAAAGGATGAAGATTGCAGAATCGGATATGCCGGGCAGTTTAGCGCGAGGGAAAAGTACCGGGAATGTAATGTTTTTGAATTTCTCAGCGAGAGATTTGTCGAGGTTCAAAATGATATCGCCGAGGTGTGCGAGCAAATGGCAAATCTCGAGACGGCAAGCTTAGAAACGACCGGTACTGGAAATTCAGAAACGACCGGCACTGAAAATATCGATGATCTTCTTTTGAGATATCAGGAGCTTCTCAATCTCAGCGAGGCTATCGGCGCTGACAATTACGAAAGCAATGTCAGGAAGAGTCTTGCTGATGCGAAAATGTCGGAGCTGGAAAATACAGAACTCTCTAAAGTAAGCGGCGGAGAGTACAAGCTCCTTCAGATAATGAAAGAGATGCTGCTTAGCCCAAATCTTCTCATACTCGATGAACCCGACGTATTTCTTGATTTCAGAAATATCGGCAACCTAAGTCTCCTTATAAATTCTTACAAAGGCACGATGCTCGTAATCACACACAACAGATTTCTTCTCAATCATTGCTTTGACAAGATCATTCATCTCGAAAATGCCGGGGTTCAGGAATTTGAGGGCACTTATATGCAATACAGATGTATGCAGCTTGTCAAAAAGCTTGAACAAAAGATAAGAAGCAAGAGCGAAGATGAAGAGATATCGAGAACAGAAAAAATGGTTGAAATTCTTCGTAAAAGAGCGACTCTTATGGTCAATCCCACAATCGGAAGATCGGTAAATGCGAAGCAAACTCAGCTTGACAGACTTCTTGCGAGTCATATAAAAGAGCCTTTTATCGAGCTTAGAGAGCCGAAGATTGTTTTTTCTGAGATAAAACCAAAAAAAACATCTTCCGCGGCGGATGAAAAAGTAATTTTTTCCGAGACAGAGCCAAAAGAATTGTCTCCTGAGTCAGAGTCAAAAGCCACGTCTCTTGCGACAGAAAATAATGATGCAGAATCTAATGTGCTTGAGATTTCCGGATACAGTATCTCATTTGACAACGAGCTGCTTACCGATGTAAGCTTTTGCATCAAAGAGGGTGAGAAGGTTGCGGTAGTAGGACCAAACGGTACCGGAAAGACAACTCTTTTAAGGGATATCATTAAGAATGAAAATCCTGCGATTCATCTTGATGCAAATGCAAAATGCGCTTTTTTATCACAGATGCAGGATGCAAAAGAAATGTCTGAGAAGACTGTAGGCGAAATACTTGCGGATGCCGGTTTTGAAACCTATGATGAGATGATTGACTGTCTTTTAAGTTACTGTCTTGATGACGTTTCGACCAAATCATTATTTGGTGAGCTTTCCGTAGGAGAACAGAACCTGCTGCAGATTGCCGTCATTGCCGCATCAGATGCTGATTTTATCATAATGGATGAGCCGACGAGCCACCTTGACATCTTCGCAAAGAGCGCATTTGAGAAAGCAGTTTCTGATTACAAAGGAACTGTCTTGATGGTCAGTCATGATTTTTATCTCATTTCGGAATGTGCGGATTATGTCCTTCTTGTAGAAAATAATACACTAAGGCGCATAAGTGCGAGAAAGTTCAGAAAACTGGTCTATGACAGATATTTTGACTCTTCATATCTTGAGACGGATAAGAGGAGACAAGAAACAGAAGCTGCCCTTGCGGCCGCACTTAAGAGCGACAATATAGAGCTCGTAAAAAAGCTGTGTGCAAAGCTTGAGAACTTAAGTGAAATTTGAAAAAATCCCGCCCTCGTCCGAGTTTGTGTCCGAGGGCGGGATTTTGTATCCTATAGCGTAATTTTGGCACGTCCGGCGCTCCGGCGCTCCGGCATATCCGATGCATTTGGCGAATCCGACGCTCCGATGCATTTGGCGAATCTGACGTTCCGGCGCATTTGACGCATCCGACGCATCTTAAAATGGTAAGTGCTATTTTGATTCTGCGATTTTTTTAATCCTTGCCTTGAGTGCGGGCATGTCTGTCTTTCCGTTGTTGTTCAGAGGGAATGCGTCCAAAATGTCGATTATTTCGGGACATTTGTAGAGCTCTGTCTTTGATTTCAGATAATCCTTCAGCTCAGCTGCAAATCTCTGGTTTTCCTCGGACGGCATGCCTGCGGATACATTTTCCTTTGCGATTGACGCAGCAAGTATTTCATGTTCGTTTATAGTCATTTTGTATACAAGTGCTTGCTTTATACCTCCGAATGAGAGGATGATTTTTTCTATCTCAGCAGGCGAAACCCACATTCCGTGATATTTCAGCATATTGTCTTCTCGCCCGAGTCCCCAATAACAGCCGTTTTCATCGCGGCGAAATATGTCGCCAGTCCGAAACCAGCCGTCACGGACTGCGAGCGCATTTGCCTCGGGATTGTTGTGATATCCGATGAAATTTCCGCCGCTTGTAAAGTACAGGATTCCAATATCCGAATCCTTTCCGTCAGGTCCCTCAAGACGCACTTTTGTGCCTTTTACGGGTTTGCCGGCGCTTCCGAGAGTCTCGTCGTGACCCGGCTCGAAAAAAATTGCGCTGGCCTCGCTGCTTCCCATATTATTTCCGATATATTTTCCTACGGCAGCCTTCCATTTTCTGTTTAGGTCTGCGGACAGAGGCTCTCCGGAAGAAATATAAATTCTGACACAGTCAAGAAGTGTCTTCTTCTCCGGATTTTCCTTAAGATAGTCGAGAATCATGCGGTAACCCGAAGGAATTCCGAAAAATACGGTAGGCCTGAATTTCTCAAGTGATTCGAAGAGATTTTCGGGAGAGAAAATTCCGTCATAAAGGTAAGCGCTGCAGCCGTTTAGCATCGGGTAGAACATATTATTTGCGAGTCCGTATCCGAAGTACATTTTCGCTATCGAGTAGATAGAATCATTTTCGTTTATCCCAAGTGTGTCAACCGCATAATTTCGGTTTGTGTCAGGAAATGCCGGATGAGCGTGCATCACTATTTTCGGAATGCCGCTGCTGCCGGATGTCATGAGAAAATATGCCGTCTCCTTCGAATCGACATATCGCGTGGGAATTTCCAATCCTTTGTTTAGAATATTAAAATGTACGGCGTCCTTTTTAGGCAGATTCGAAAATGTGACGGTGATCACTTTGTCGCGGAACGCAGGACGATAGGAATTCTCCGGCTCATTAAGGCTGCCTGATTCTTCTGAGATGAAGAGATATGTGGCATCAGAGGCGTTAAGTCCCTTTTCGAGCACGCCGTCAAGTGTGAAGGGCGTGATGAGGACAGGTATTATCCCATATTTTATGCATGCCAGAAAAAGAGACACACATGAAGGGCTGTCATCAGAAATCATAACCGCACAGCGATCCTTTTCGAAATCATTTTCCTCGAAAAATGATATTATTTCAGATACTTTCTTCCGATAATCATCAAGTGAGTAGGACTCATTCTTATATACAGAAATAATTCTTTTGGGGTCGTAATTATTCTTTTCCAGCATAAATTCGGCATAATTCATGATTTTTCCTCCTATTATCAGTCATATATTAAATGTCGGTTATCAGCCTGGTTATATAAAAAATATTTTATCAGTCACATGTAAAATATTTTGTCATTCACATATAAAAAATCAGTCACAAATAAAAAATTCCAGGTAATCTTTGAGTATTTTCTCGATGACAAGCGGCAGGTTCTTTAAAAAGCTTTTTATCTGCGGCGAGTTCGGAGACGAAGCCTCAGCCGGCGAAATGTCAAGCGGAAAATCTGTGATTCCTCTGATGATGCAGCACGGAATACCATTTGCGCGGCAGACATAAGCGATTGAGGCTGACTCTGTATCGGCGGCATCAATGCCGTTTTCTTTAAGCTCGAGAAAGTCATCCCACATGACTAAAGCTTTGTCAGAGCAGGCAAGGACACCGCGGAAAAAAGGCTCCTTAATTGTCCTTACAATTGCCCCTCCGTTTGTCCCTTCAATCGCCCCTTCAAGAAAGCGGCTTATATCGATGTCAACCGTGAATTCTTTCCTGATAAGAGAGTCGAGCTCTTTGACTGTAGTATCGGTCTGGACTGTCCTGTGGGGGATTATTATATCGAGAGGCTTTAGCGATGACGATATCCCGGCGCAGCACCCGATGACTATTACCTTATCAGGCTTCATGCGGTCTATGATATATTGCGCAGCCGCCGAGGCATTTGTCTTTCGCGAACCGCTCAAAAAAAACAAAACGCCGCATCCGGAAATCTGCAAGCTGAAATAACTGCCAAAAGGGTATTTGACGCAGTCTTTTTCGTTGACATTATAATATTTTAAAACAGTCTCCCATTCGCGCGGAGACGCTATACAAACAGCATTCATAAAATAATTGCCTTTCACTCGAATAAGACGCAAATCATAATTGAGGATACGCGCAGGATAACGCACCGTGTAAAGCGCTAGATAACGCACCGTGTAAAGCACTAGATAACGCACCGTGTAAAACAACGGATAACATAGTGGATAAAGTGCCAGATATCGCACCGGATAATGCGCTGTACGGAAACATTATACACATTGCGTTACGTGAACAACACTATACACATTACGTCATATAATGACAGCATGGGCAGCGCAACGTACGACAGTATGGTACACATTGCGTCACACAATGCCAGCATGGGTAATGCGTAAATGTCTCAATATTAATAATAACAGATTAAAAATGATATATCTATTAAAACTGAGAAAGCATTGTAAAGATTTTCGGAATTATTATCTTAGGCAGAGGCTGCAAGTGGCGGCACCTGTCGGCGATGTCGTGCAGCTTTATCGAATGCAGATCTAAGCTGCAGCGCTGTTTTATGAATTTAAATCAGCAAAAAATTGCAGAAAAATAATAAAAGTATTTATGTTAACAATCTATTGTAATATAATTAATATGGTTAATTGTAAATACAAAATTCCTGCGCAAGCCGCGGATAATGTCATGATAAAAGTCATATGCGTGATTCCGGCACGGGTTGCGGGTGATGTTCGGACGGAAGGCACGGATGCATGTAAGATTCTGGCGCGGGTCGCGTTTAATGTCTGTATAAAAAGTGCAGAGGCAGGAAAGATTCCGGCAAATGTTAAGAAAGTAAGTCTGATAAAGGGCGGTTATTGCAGTATGGATAATGAAACATATCAAATGATATATAAAACTCCGCAAGGCATGTCGGATATCATAATCGAAAGTGACGGGGAAGTGCTGACACGTCTTTATTTTGAAGGATCTCGCGATGCTTTTAAAAGCAGAAAAAAGAATATTAAGTCAGCGGATTTTTGTCAAGATAAGATGAAAAAGGATAAAGAGCTTCAAGAAAAGGATAAAGAGCTTCAGGAAAAGGATAAAGAGCTTCAGGAAAAGAAAAAAGAGCTTCAAGAATACGAAAGCGCAGCGACCGGGGAAAGCGCTAATCCGAAGGAATACATTCCGAAGGGATTTTCGGAAACGGTTCGCTGGCTGGACATTTACTTTGGCGGCAATGTTCCGGACTTTGTTCCCAAATACAGAATTTATGAGGGGCTTACCGATTTCAGAGCGAAAGTATTGAAAATACTGAGTGAAATCCCGTACGGAAAAACTGTTACATATGGCAGTATAGCAAAGAAAATTGCTGAAGAGGAAATTACAGAAGAGAAAATTTCTGAAAAAGAAATCGCCGGTGTCTCGTCTGACGGCGGTGTGAGGCGCATGTCTGCGCAGGCTGTCGGCGGGGCAGTGGGGTGGAATCCGATATGTATAATAATTCCGTGTCACAGAGTTGTGGGCGCCGGAGGAAAGCTTGTCGGGTACGGCGGCGGAATTTCAAACAAGCGGGCACTTTTGCAGCTCGAAATGAGAAAGCCGATATAGGAGAATAGTTGTTATGATAAAAATTGCGATATATGGCAAGGGCGGAATAGGAAAGTCAACTACGGCCGCCAATCTTGCGGCGGCTTTGGCGTCGAAAGGACTAAAGGTAATGCAGATAGGCTGCGATCCAAAGGCGGATTCTACCAGTAGGCTTCTTGGCGGACAGGAGTGTACAAGTGTGCTGGATTTGATAAGAGAATCGGAGTCGGAAGATGATATTACTTTGGAAGATATAGTGCATGAGGGATACGGCGGCGTGCTTTGTGTCGAAAGCGGCGGACCTACGCCGGGTGTGGGCTGCGCCGGAAGAGGCATTATTACTGCCTTCGAAAAACTTGAGGAGCTTGACGCATACGAATATTACAAACCGGACGCGGTTTTATATGACGTCCTCGGTGATGTCGTATGCGGCGGATTTGCTATGCCGATGAGAAGACAATATGCAGACTTTGTATATATCGTGACTTCGGGTGAGAAGATGTCTTTATTTGCCGCGAGAAATATAGCTATGGCTATCGACAACTTCAAGGCGCGCAGGTATGCTGTCCTTGGCGGAATCATACTGAATAGACGCAATGTGGAAAATGAAGAGGAGATCGTACGAAATCTTGCCGAAGAGCTTGAAACTGAGATAACTGCCGATATTCCGCGCAGTGAAGACATTATAAAAGCCGAAAATATGGATAAGACTGTGATAGAGGCATTTCCGGATTCCGAAATCTCGTCCGTTTATCTCAGACTTGCCGAAAAAATCATATCTGATTGCGGTTAAGGAAACTATATCTGATTGCGGTTAAGGAAACTATATCTGATTGCAGTTAAAGAAACTATATCTGATTGCAGTTAAGCAGATTCGTGCAGGGCAAAGGAGGATGTCTGATGGCGAAAAAAAAGAGACGCGAGCTCGCATATTATCTGCCGGAACCGGCCAAAGTGCATACTGTCTTGAGAATTCCGGGAAGCCATACTTTGTATATAGGTCCTCTTTCGTGTACAAGAAGACATATGGTGCACGCTCGCGAATACGGCGACGCGGGCAATGTTTCGTCATTATTTATCTCTGAGGCAGATGTGATATCGGGCCGTTATGAGGATTTTGTCGCAGAGAGCATCGCCGAACTTTCGGAGCTCATAAACCCGACGCCGCATATATTTTTTCTTGCCGTCTTTTGTATAGATGATTTTCTCGGAACCGACGAGGAGGCATTACTGGAGAGGCTTCGCAGCGAATATCCGGAAAATCAGTTTGCAGTCCAGCATATCGATCCTGTATCATTAAATGACAAAATGAACATGGGCAGCAAAAAGAATGCGACATTTTATTCTTTCATCAAGCCCGGACAGCCTAAGGACAAAGGTATAAATTTTGTGGGAAATTTTGTTTCACTTGAAAAGGACAATGATTTTCTTGCTCTGCTTGAGAAATGGGGAATCGGTCCGGTGCGCGAGCTTTTTCATTGTGAAACTTATGAGGATTACCAAAAGATGGGAAAAAGCTGTCTTAATATCCTTATGAGAAAAATCAGCCAGGGCGCGGCAGACCTTATGAAAGAGAAGCTGGGGATAGATTATTATCCTCTGATGCCTGGATATGACGCAAATGAAGTTGCCAGACAATATAATGAAGTCGGAAGGATGCTCGGAAAAGATGAAATAGATTTTTCCGATGAGATAAAATCTGCGATAAGTGACGCACGGCAAACAGCCGCTATGCTTGCCGGCCTTCCTGTCGCTGTGGACTGTTCCGCTTCGCTTATGCCGTCATATCTTGCCAAATCCCTTATCGAATATGGCTTTAATGTCAAATATGTCTTTAAATCGAGCCACGAATTTAAGCTTGACGCAGAATCAGAAAATTATATAATCGAAGAATGTCCAGATGTCGTACTGACAACATCTGACAGTTTTATGCATGTGAAAGGCCTTGACGGCAAGTCAAAAGATACGCGGAAAAAAGCAAAAAAAGAGTGTCTTGCGATAGGAGCGGATTGCTCGCTTATCCTAAACGCGGCCTATTTTGCCGACGTTTGGCATGACGAGGGATATTTTGGATTTCAGGGGATTCACAGGTTGATGGAAGTTATCAGAAATGCAGTTTTTTCTAAAGAAAAATCGGATGGTTCAGACGCGAAAGGGGTGTAGACGATGGGACAGCTTTGTATATATCTCATACCTTTTGCGAGTGATTTTTCAGGCATTTGCTCGGCCTTTTACGATCTTGACTGTATGAGTGCGATCTGTGACGCTTCATGCTGTACAAGTCAATATGTTTATTATGATGAGCCCAGGTGGGAGAAGAAGGTCAAGCCTGTTCTGAGCTGTTCTATCAGAAACATTGATGCCGTAATGGGAAATGACGCGCGAATTGTGGATGAGATATGCCATGCCGCGGAAGAAATAGATACGGAAATAATTTCAATAGTCGGCACGCCGGTTCCCGCTATTACCGGTATGGACATAGAAGGAATGGCAAGCGAGACAGAGGCGGTGACCGGGAAAGCGGCATTCGGATTCAATACTACAGGATTTTCTTATTATGACAAAGGTCTTATTTTGGCCGGAAAAGCGCTGATAGACAGATTTGCCAAGGGCGCAGGCGCCGGCGAAGTGCGGCGCGACGATGGACGAGCTGAATGTGCAGGCACCGGCGAAGTGCGGCGCGACGAAAAGAAAAAAATAAATATAATCGGCATGTCTCCGCTTGACTTTGGAGATGTCGGAAATGATACCGATTTCAGAAAGTTTCTTGAGGACAACGGATGGGAGGTCATGTGCAATCTTTTTATGGGACTTACGACGGAGGATTTGAAAAATTGCGCAAAGGCCGATATCAATCTTGTGACTTCCGCTGCCGGTGTCGAGATCGCGGATTATCTAAATAAAAAATTTGCTATGCCTTATGTGGCGGGTGCACCTGTCGGAAAGGATTGCGGCATGATTTTGCTCGGAAAGCTGAATGATGCTTTAAGTGCCAAAAAAAAGCAGGTCGGAGGCTTAAGCACGGAATG
>CAVCIY010000037.1:0-10096 GCA_963602445.1 Lachnospiraceae bacterium
TGACGTGCCTCTAACATTAGACTACCCTTAATCTTAGGCATTTTTCCGGCGACGCTCCCCTAACCTTAAGCTCTTTTCGTCAACGCGCCTCTAATCATATATCTCCTTTTCGATAACGCATTCGGATTTTATCTTGCCTACAAGCGCTTGAAGCGCATCAATGACATGCGGTCGGATATCACCGCCTACCAAAACATACATGATGTCGTCTCCGACAGAAAGCCGTCCTTCGTTAAGCCAAACCCTCAAGTAATAAATGCCGTCCATTTTATACGCTTCACTGATTGCCGCGTCGACTTTTCCCTGATCGTAGGAAAAATCCAAACCTGTTACAGGCTTTGTATTTTCCGCATTTTGGCGTACCTTAGCCTTTGCGGACTTGCGGACGATTCCGTTGTGGACAAGATACATGCCGATCTTGCTTGCACTCGCATCAAGTTTTGCTTCCTTAAGCCACTCGTCCATAGAAGGACTTTCTTTTTTAATATCCATTTTATTCATTTTGTTCGCTTCCTTTATTTCTATTTTTACTTTAATTTCGGTAAGTGCGTCTGCTGCGTTTATTGCGTTTATTGCGTTTATTGCATCTGGTTTACGCATTGTGCACACATTTCCATCAGTGTTCAGCTTACGCATTGTGCACACCATTTCTGTGCTCGCCGCATTTAGTTTGTTTTCGTTTCGTCTCTTGAAAAATCACCGTGAACGCCGCCTGTCTTTCGCAGCAAACGAATGTCCGTTATACACATATCCTTCTGCACGGCCTTGCACATATCGTAGACCGTGAGTGCCGCAGTGGACACCGCAGTCAAGGCTTCCATTTCAACACCGGTCTGACCGTCGCATGATACGCTTGCTTCGATTTCAACACTGCATCTGTCCTCGTCAAGCCAAAGTCTCAAATTGATGCCGCTAATAATGATCGGATGACACATCGGAATAATGTCCGGTGTGCGCTTGGCACCCATCACACCTGCAATCTGCGCCACAGTCAGGACATCACCCTTTTTCATGCCGCCGCTTTTAATAAGTGCAAATGTCTCCTTGTTTACGATTACACGCCCGGCGGCTACAGCCGTACGGTTTGATATCGGTTTTTCTCCTACGTCAACCATCTTGGCCCGTCCCTGGTCATTAAAATGTGTAAAATCCGCCATTACTTATCCTCCTATCTGATTCATGTTGCGTCCGGCCTCGCTCCTACTCTGCGCAGAGAGCTCGGCATGTTTTGCGGGCTTTGCCGCAATCGCCCTTTGAAATGCTTCACTCATGCCATCATAATCCAATCCCTTGATGGAAATTTCGTCATTTGAGTGAAGACACGGCTTGATTTTCCCATCAGCAGTAAGGCGCAGGCGGTTGCAGTTTGCGCAGAAATGATTGCTCACGGGGCTGATCAGGCCGATATTGCCAAGTGCACCCGGAAGCCTGTAGAGATTTGCCACACCGCCGTCCTGCGTAGCACGCTCGGCATCAGGCAGCTTTTTTAGCACTGCCTCCGCCGGCAAAAATGCCGCCTGTCCAAACTCATCATGCTCCTGCATCGGCATAAGCTCGATAAATCTCACATCAATCGGATACTCCTTTGTGAGTGATGCAAACTCCTGAATTTCATCATCATTGAAACCTCCGATGAGAACAGCGTTGATCTTGACTTTTTCAAAACCGGCGTCAAGTGCCGCATGAAAACCTGCCAAAGCATCGTCAAGACTGCCCATTCTTGTGATTCGGGCATATTTGTCCGGATTTAACGTGTCCAGACTCATGTTGACGCGCTTCACACCTGCGGCCTTTAATTCCTTCGCATATTTAGGAAGCAATATCCCGTTTGTCGTGATACAGACCTCACGTATACCCGGCACAGCAGCACAGCTCTCGCATATGGAAATAATATTTTTCTTGACAAGAGGTTCGCCGCCCGTGATACGCAGCTTCGCGACCCCAAGAGCAGCAGCGGCGCGAACCGCTTGTACCATCTCTTCCTGCGTAAGCATATTTTCGTGTGATTTCTTGCAGATACCTTCCTCAGGCATGCAGTAACGGCAGCGAAGATTGCATCGTTCCGTCACCGAAAGCCGAAGATATGTGATCGACCTTCCAAACAAATCTATCATTGTTTTCTCCTTCTTTATTTTATCATTCGTCTCGTCGCCCGCCGCAGCTTGACCTTTATTCGTCTCATCGCCCGCCGCGGCTTGACCTTTATTCGTCTCATCGCCCGCCGCGGCTTGACCTTTATTCGTGTCATCGCCCGCCGCAGCTTGATCTTTACACATGGCGCCACACAGCCTTATTTTAGACATTTTTCGTAGACTGTCGGTTTCGTTCGACTCTGATAAGCATTTGGCATATTGCAGCTTACGACACGATCTTAAAGCTTTTCTTGCCGCTTTTCATGTCACTGCCTCATATTAAGAATTTTTCACGTCCCCAATTGGAGGCTTTTGCATGTCATTTTTATCATACCGCATGACAGGAAATAGTCAAGCAATATGCGACTCCCTTTTCGATAAAAAATATACCCGGCTGCAAATGCAGCCGGGTATCATAATAATCATTTCAAAAAACCAGCTTACTAGCTTACTCTCAGCGTGCTGTCCGCAACTCTTGCTACTATAGCTGATGCTTCTGCTCTCGTAATAGAATCTGACGGGTGGAATTTTCCGTCTTCCGAACCTGTGAGAACACCTGATCTGTAAAGTTTATAAATAGCCTTGCCCGCAGCACTTGTAGAGGATACATCTAAGATAGAACCTGTAGCTACGCTCTTAATTTCAGGAAATACACTGTCAGGAAGTGAATTTGCGAGAATCTGTGCAAATTCAAGTCTTGATGCATTTGCTGTCATATTCTTGCTCTTGTAGCTTTCATCTATGATACCATACTGGTATGCATAAGTGACATAAGGCTGGTACCATTCCTGTCCTTCAGTTGCTGTGAAGGAAGCGGCATTGCCGTTGTAAGAATTGTGTATGCGAGCTGCGATAGTAATAGTCTGAGCGAGAGTAATTGTTCCTGAAGGATTATAATACCCATAGGTTCCGCTCATAAGCCCAAGCTCAAATGAAGTCTTCACATATGGCGCATACCATGCATATGAAGGGATATCACTAAATGTAGTAGTAATATATGTCTTTACCTTTGAAAGCTGAATCACAGGTGAAGCTTCTACCACATCTGTATTCAGCGACTCATCATCTACCGCACTGCCGGATGTGGAAGACGAGCTTCCGTTCGTACCGGTATTTGTACTTGGTGTGGTTGTGTTGGTCGTTGTATTCGTAGTCGATTCTGACACAGCAGGTGTCACTTTGACAGGTGTCGAGGACTTCGAACCTGTATAAGATGCTGATGAAACATACCAGTAACAGTCAATCGCATTTATAATATCTGCTTGCGTAGCATTTGTCTTAACCTTTCTGAGCCAAGACTTGTCGAGCTGCATCTCGTAAACCGATAATGCAGGATCCGCACAATAGAAAATTCCTGTAGATGCGTCATATCTTGTCAAAAGAACTGCATGCGGTACAGATCTGAGATAAATCTCGATTCCTTCCGGATGAGCCTTGAGAAGACTTATAAGCTGAGACTTTTTATCTCCTGATGACATATCCTTATATGAAACTGTAATGCCTCTGAATGTAAATGAATGTCTGAGTCCCTGTCCTTCGATCCATGCTGCCGATTTCATGGATGATTGAGTAATGGACTGCCAATCTGTTGCTCCCTGATTGATGGCTGCTTTTCTAACCATCATAACTGCAGAAGCAAGTGTGCATTTTCCTCTTCCGTCCTGCAAAACATAAACTGTCTCGCCACTTGCAGTAGTGGCTGCATATGCTGCCGATGTGCCAAAAGATACAATTGACAATACCAGGCATAGGCTGAGAAGAATGCCGGTCACTTTCTTTATCATTGGAACTTACCTCCGATTCGTTTCGTGTCACTTCACTTCAACTCATTCTGTGTCGGTTTATCTGATTAGATAACTCTATATTTTGAAATAAAACACAGTTTCTTCATAAATGCAATGCCTAATCATGACAAAAAAAGGCACAACATCGCGTCGAGAAAATACATCTCACACGCTCGTCTCTTCAACCAAATTTCGTATTCATTGTACTACTTTTTTGCAAAAAAGTCAATGTGTGCTTAACTATGTTAACTATGCTATTTTCGTTGATATTTCAATGTTTTCGAATTTGTACAGAGGTTGTAATACAATTGTCATGTAATATTTCGATACGCATTGTGTATATTCCTTGTGCTTTTAGCGACCATTCGTTTTCCATATTATGACAACCCACAAACTGTTGGATATTTTATCTATTGTACTCACAATATATAGTATCTGCGATATAATTATCCTCTTTTTTGCGATAATATCACCACATGGCGACTACGTGCCGAAGCAGCGAGCGGCTACGTTATAATTGAGCATTTTACGTCTGTTTCGACTGATTTTTCGATACCTTTCGTTATGTGAAGCTTTCCGTCGGTTGTTACGAAAATTGCATCGAATTCATCTTTGTGTCTGCGCCAATAGTCTGAAGCGCTGTTGAGTCCTTTTACAAACAATGCTGTCGAAAGTGCGTCCGCACGAACACCTGAGGCTGATATTATCGTTACTGACAGAAGACCGCTTTCTGCCGGCTTTCCGGTGTGAGGATCGATGATATGGTGATACATTTTTCCGTCTTCTTCGAAGTAACGCTGATACGAGCCTGATGTGACAGCCGCTTTGTCGGAAATCTTGACTGTTGCGATGTAATCAGCGTCGTCCTCGGGATTTTGAACCGCTACAGTCCAATCGCCGCCGTCAGTCTTGCTTCCCAAAGCATAGACATTGCCTCCGAGTGAGATAATGGCTGATATAATGCCGTCTTCGCTGAATATCTGAGCTATGCGGTCCGACAGATATCCCTTTGCTATACCGCCGAGATCTATCGTTGAACCGCCTTCAAGAGTGACCTTGACGGTATTTTTTTCGGTGTCTGTGGTGTCCTGTGCGACAGATGTGTCCGCATCTGTCTTGTCCGATGATTCTGCGTCTGTCTTGTCCGATGTGTCCGCGTCTGTCGTGCCCGATGTGTCCGCCGCAATGTCTTCAAGTATGATATTTTCCCAGTTTACTTTGTGCAAGGATTTTTGGATTTCGGCCGACTCCGGCACGCGGTAGTTTTGGCCGTAGAAGCCCCAGAGGTCCATGATTGGGGCGATCGTGACGTCGAAGGCTCCGTCGGTGTCGGCAGCGACGTCAAGGGCAGTCCGAAGTACGGCTGCGGTATCAGCCGATACTTCGGTCTGCCCGGTTTCGTTCAATCGGTAAACATCTGAGGCTGCATTTTCGAGATCATCCGTGTCAGATGAATCCGTAGGGATTCTTTCGAAAAGCGCATCCAGTCTCATGATTTCCGCTTGCGCATCATCAAGAGCAGCCTCAGCCGTTTTTTCATCATCATGATATACAGTCATTGTCATGACTGTGTCCATAGCATATACCGTGCGATCTGCGCAGCCTTCGTATTCTTCTTCGTCGGAACCAGAATCCGAACCCGAACCACCTCTAAAGGCGGACGGATCAAAAGTACATCCGACAAAAGACAAGCCTATGGATAAAATTATTGATATACTTAGCACCACAGATAATAGCACTGCAAAAATATTCTTTTCTGACTTCATAATAAATCCCCAACTCAACGGCTCAACGGCCCAGCGGCACCGAAGCCGCGGCAAAGCACAACAGGAGCACAAACACTCTAACGCACGAACATACGCACCCTGCAACCCGACCGCAAAGGCTCTGCAACCGAGCGCAAACTCAATGACCCGACCGCAAAGGCTCTGCAAAACGTTGGTCTATGCGCCTGTTCTGAGACGCTCAATCGCATTCGTAACTATGTCGACAATTCTGTCGGCTTCTTCCATTGTATTATATCTGCCGACAGAAATCCTCAGCGAGCCATGAGCCCGCTCGTAAGGCACCCCAAGTGCGAGGAGCACATGGCTCGGATCAACCGAACCCGATGCGCATGCCGACCCGGACGACGCAGCGAGACCCTGCAAGTCCAGCTCAAACAGCAGGGACTCGCCGTCGATTCCGTCAAACGAAACATTTACAGTCCCCGGCAGGCGATTTTCAACATCACCGTTCAGATACGTCCCCGGGATTTTTAACAGTCCCTCCTGGACACGATCCCTGATAGCCGAAATCCTTGCATTTTTCTCATCAAGAGTGTCATACGCCTCCTTGAGAGCCGCCGCCATGCCAACTATAAAAGCGACATTTTCCGTACCGGAACGGTGTCCCCTTTCCTGAGCGCCGCCATCAAGAAGATTATCCGGATAAAGACCCCTTTTGCAATATAGAAATCCGATACCTTTCGGTCCGTTGAACTTATGCGCCGATACAGAAAGCATGTCTATGTTCTGAGCCTTCACATCAATCGGAAGTGTCCCTGCCGCCTGCACGGCATCTGTGTGAAAAAGCACGCCCGCCTCGTGGCAAACCCGCCCGATTTCTGCAATCGGCTGAATCGTTCCGATTTCGTTGTTTGCATACATAATTGACACAAGAGCAGTCTCTGGCTTGATTGCATTTTTTACATCATCAACACTCACGCGACCCTTTGAGTCTACAGGAAGATATGTGACCTCAAAGCCGTCCTCTTCCAGTGACTTTGCCGAATGAAGAATCGCATGATGCTCTATCACACTAGTAATAATATGTGTCTTTCCTTCATGCTTCAGTTTTCTTGCGATTCCCTTGAGAGCCCAATTGTCGGCCTCCGTACCGCATGAAGTAAAATATATGTCAAGCGTTCCGGCATTTATCAGCTGAGCTATAGTCTTTCTGGCCGACTCAATAGCCTTGTGCGCATCGCGCCCTATGCTGTAAATTGTCGAAGCATTGCCATAATGTTCCTTAAGATATGGCAGCATTGCCTCAAAAGCCGTATCCGACAGCTTTGTGGTACCGGCATTGTCTGCATAAATAAAATCCTTCATCAATTTTCTATCTCCCGTCTTTGTCATCACTTGCCGATTCCGACTTTAAGCCCGGCGTCGATTTCAACTGCCGATTCCGGCTTCGATTCCGACTTCAATTTCATCTGCCGGCTTCGGCTCTGATATTATTCTTCGCTCCCGTCTTCAATAAGCGCATACATGATTCCGCCGCAGACCATTCCGTCAGACTCGGCAACCTCACCGGTCATGTCGATAAATACAGTCTTGTACTCACCTGTTCCGATGATGTCGATTGCATCGCGGATAACTGCGCCCTCACTGCAGCCGCCGCCGATACTGCCCGTAACCTGTCCTCGCGGACTTACAGCCATCTTCGCTCCGGCACCTCTCGGAGTCGAGCCCTTAGTTTGAATAACCGTAACGACTGCCTTCGGCTCATGATTTTCGGCAAGATATTCTATCATCTCAAGGTCGAGGTCTGACGCGTTTACATATCTTGAATGCGAAGTATTTTTTTCCGGGAGACGCTTATATGCGATAATTTCGGACAAGATTGAAATGGCGATTTCTTCAGGTGTGACAGCACCGATAGAGAGCCCTATAGGAGTTGCGATCCTCTCGATATTTTCCTTACTGTATCCCTCTTCAACCAGCATCTCAAGAAGACCTCTTACTCTTCTCTTTGAGCCTATCATTCCGAGATATGCAGGCTGCTTGCCCGGGAGTATATGTCTGAGGCAGTCGGCATCGTGTCTGTGTCCTCTTGTGATAATAACAACGAAGTCATACGGTGTGATTTTGAGCTTTTCTATCGCCGAACCGAACGATTCACATAACACGCCTGCAGCCCACGGAAAACGCGGAGCATTTGCAAATGCCGGTCTGTCATCAACTACGTAAGCCTCAAATCCGCACTTTGCCCCAAATTCACATACAGGAAGCGCAATATGTCCGCCGCCGAGAATAATAAGTCTTTCTTTCGGAAGCATAGGCTCGCTGATATCAAAATCATCGCCATTCTTAACCGCCGTCGGCTTAAGGACAGCCAAACCCTCCGAAGCGGCATCCTGCATTATTTCAAGCTTTCTGGACAAACCTTCGCTGATAAGTCCGCTCTCTCCTCTGATTGAGGTATTTATCGCTACACTCTCACCATCAGCAATAGCTTCAAGTACCTTTGCATAAATATTTTTTTCCATCATTCATCATCCTTTCTATTTTCTATACAAATAAAGATTCGTTTATTTCCAACATCATTTTTAAATACCAAAATACTCCAATTTTCGAATATCGCATCTCAAGCGGCACTAACGCGTCACCCCTCACTCTTCTCATTGCATATACAGCAAGCTCCGAGCACCGCAACTGCGCTGAGTCACACATGTCACAGCTGCTGCCTCAGTCATCTCACAAGTTCGCTGTTTTGCGCTTCTCAACCCATATGCCGCAAGCGGCGAGCGCCGCAGCCACGCTGAGTCACACATGTCACGTCAATGCCGCAGTTGTACCGCAAGCCCGTCGATTTGCGCTTCTCAACACACATATTGCAAGCTCTAGTACTGCAACTACGCCGAGTCGCACACATCAAGGCTCAAATGCCATAGCTGCACCCAATCTCACATGTCACTGCTTGGGCTTCACATACATGCATTTATCCTTCGTCCGGCTATTCACCTTTAATTATAACACATTTGTATCGAAACATCTGTATAATCAAACCATGTCTGCCAATATTTTATCAAAAGTGTAAAAAGAAAAGCCGGCTTTAACCGGCTAATCAAAACTAATCTATTGATCTTGGTATTGTAAAGCTTTTCCTTTACTTTAGTTTTTGCTTTACATTGTGAAGCAAACTTTGCAATTTATCTCATCTTACCTCATGGCTTTTTATCAACTCATTTACCTAACATACTGTCAAACCAACTCGTGTCTATCGGTTCAGAAGTGATATCGTATCCATAGTTAACTCTTTTTAAAAACCCCCCGGTGTGTGCTATCTCAATGCGATAGCTTTCGCCATCAGCATATTTTATAGTAGCCAAATAACCGACTCCTGCACTATCAAGTGCATTGAAACAATTTTTTACAATAGCAGCGTCGCTTAATATATTAACAAACTTCTCAATAACAGATGCATCTGTTATTGTTGTTTTTTTACCTGTATTTCCGGAGAAAAGCTCTATCGAAGCAACCTCTGAATTTGGCATATTCAGCTTTTCCGTTTGCCCGAAAAAAATTATCGGTTTCATGTTGTATATGATTTGTGCCAATTCCTCCCTGGTAATTGTGGCTTTAGGATCAAAATTATTGTTTCCTTTTCCCTTCATACAGCCCAAATTCGTCATAAAATCCACATATTTTTTTGCCCAGTCCGAAATCTGCGCTTCGTCACTATACTCTGACTTTGACTCAGTAAATTTTGCATAATTTTGTGAGATTAGCATTCTGCCTAAAATTGTAACCATTTCTTCTCTCGAAACAAAATCTGACGGTCTTAATTTATTATTATAGCCGCTCACAATACCCTCTCCTACAGCATACTGCATACTATTGTAGTACCACGCATCTGTCTTAACATCAGTATACTGTGACAAATCCGCCTTCGATCGATCTCTGGGAACATTATTTTCAAGCATTCTATATACTACTGTAGCAGCTTCCGCACGTGTGACATTGGATTTTGGTTCGAAACCTATATCTCTGCCAATCATTATAGTATCTGAAACATAGCTGATTGCCTCTGCTGACCATGAGCTGCCTGTATTTTGCGAATTCGTATCGTCAGCAGCAACAGGTACTGCAAGCGCTGCCAAAAGCACCGCTATTATCGTTACACAAGAAATTTTTCTATACATTTTCATTTTCATCCACCTTCTTCCCTAACTTCTGACCCATATCTTATAACCCATGAAATACGGATTTTCACATTTACCGACATAACCGACAGTTGCTGCCGACATCGTTAATATAAATGTCAGAATAACTGATATGATTTTTTTCACAACTATCCTCCATGGTTATAATTACAGGTCATATAGCAATTCAAAAATGCGGAATCCGAACTATACTGTTTATAGTTTATATACTAATATACTCATACCATACCAAACAAATAATCATGTCGGTT
>CAVCIY010000038.1:0-8165 GCA_963602445.1 Lachnospiraceae bacterium
CCTTCTCGCCATCTTACCTGTCGCCTTCTCGCCGTCTTACCTGACCGCTTACCTGCCGCCTTCTCGTCGCTTTCTCCGACTCTCACCTCGGCACCTCTTCCCGGCGCCTCACCCTTCAAGACCCCTGCGGCTCGTCGCTTTCTCCGGCTCTCACCTCGGCACCTTTCCCCACCGCTGCCCCCGCACTTTTCCCGGTCGCTTTCCCGATGTGCTCCTGCTCCGTTTATGCGCCGGTTCGCCTAATAATTACCGAAATTTTCCATTCTGTTTTGCACCGAATAATTAATGAATAATTAACGAAAATATTCTGTCCGAAATATAATTGTCGTAAATATCATTTTTGTGCTAATTTTTTTTACAAATATAGTTGACAAACATATTTTTATGATTTACAATATAGATGCAAGGGGGGAACAAAGACAAGTAACCGAAAAGATTCTTCTCCTCACCTTCTTGATGATTATCATATTTGGAAATTAATGAAAAGCTTTTAGCAATTTTCTCAATTAATGGAAAGCTTTTAATAATTACGGAGGGCGGACCGATGTGGAATTAAGATTTGGGCTTTTTAGCCGGACAGACACGTTAGTTATAACCCAATTATTAATGGAGGGCAGACCGATGTGCTTTTAAATTTTAGACGTATAACATTCTTCTCCAATAGCACATACATGAAACCATTTATCGGGAGTTTGGGTGAAGTCTCTGAGATGAAATGTCCTAGATACTAAACCGCGAGACATTGAGCATTTAAATATTAATCCTCGAGGTATTAAGCTTTAAAAATTTTGTTTTAGAATTACGTGAAGAAGATTACCAGCCACAATTTTCTTCAGAACAGTAAAACTGTTAAGTTCCAGCTGTTACAGATATATCTGATTATATATATTGCAACATACTGTTCCTAAATTTGAGAGAAAAAAAACTAAATTTGAGAAAAAAAATAAAAATATTATGAAAGCGAGGTTATAAAGTGAAACTTCAAGATATTTCCCGATGACCCATTCGATTGACGACTATCAATCGAATGGGTTTTTCTTTTTTCATTTGATGATAATTGTGCTATAATGGCTTTGCTGTGAATTCTGCGGGCAATACTGCGCGGTTTTTGCGCATATTTTCTGTTATTTAGACGTCTGTTCAGACTTTGCAAGCTTTAAAAAGATAATTAGAAAGGATAATGTGGTATATTTGCGCCATACTTGCGCCATGCTATGGATACTGCGGCAATTATCATGAAATATATTAATGATTTATTATATAAATTAAGATGTACGAAAAATAATGAACCGGGCTCTGTCTGCGAAGCCACTCACGATTGCGATGATGCGGCGGCACGAAACAACGTCCGTGCGGCTGACGACGCAAAAGGCAACGTCCGTGCGGCTGACGATGCAAAAAGCGCTGCGACAGGCGATGCAAAAAGCGCAGCGACAGCCGATGTTAAGGTTGATGCTAAGGAGTCTCCTACTCACAGGCAGAATATTTGGGAATTCTTATCTCATTTTGCGCTTTTTTTCAAATGGATATTGATTGCGGTTGTTCTGGGCATCATTTGCGGACTCGCCGGAACGGCCTTCCATTATGCTCTTCGCCTTGCGGCAGATTTATTCACCACACACGGATGGCTTCTCTACCTGCTTCCTGCAGCCGGAATCTTAACAGTACTTTTATATCACACGTTTGGCATTTTTAACGATGAAGGAACAAATTCGATACTGAAAGCCGCACGCGCAGAAAAGACTTCAGCGTTTCGGGTTGCTCCGCTCATCTTCGTTTCGTCATTTCTGACTCATGTCTGCGGAGGTTCGGCAGGCCGCGAGGGTGCGGCCCTGAATATCGGAGGAAGCATCGGCTCTTTTACTGCCAGGATGCTTAAGCTCAACCGCTACGAGCAGCAGATGTTTGTGATGTGCGGCATGAGTGCCACATTCTGCGCACTTTTCCAGACGCCGCTTACTGCCGCTTTCTTCTCAATCGAAGCAGCCGGTGTGGGAACTATGTTTTATGCCGGATTTCTGCCGGCTGCGGCAGCATCGTGCACAGCAAAGCTTGTTTCTACTTCACTCGGCGTAGAAGCCATGACATTTGAAGTTGCAAAGGCTGCAAAATATACTCCGATTCTTGTAATAAAGGTTGCTGTTCTCGGTATATTTTGTGCTCTTCTCAGCATCGTCTTTTGTAAGATGATGCACGCATCTGTAAATTTATCTAAAAAATATCTGAAAAATGACTATATCAGAATTCTTATAGGCGGATTTTTGGTGATAATGATGACTCTTATCTCGGGAACGCGCGATTATAACGGAACCGGAACCGCTGTCATTGCCGCAGCTCTTTCCGGCACGGCTGTTCCGTGGGCATTCCTTATGAAAATGATCATGACTGCTTTTACTTCCGGTTCGGGATACAAGGGCGGTGAGATCATTCCGACACTCTTTATCGGCGCAACATTCGGATGTGTCGCTGCACCTCTTCTCGGAATCAGTGCCGATCTCGGAGCCGAGATATGTCTTGTGGCATTCTTCTGCGGCGCTGTCAACTGCCCGGTGACAAGCCTTTTGCTGAGTGTCGAATTCTTCGGGAGCTCAAATTTCCTTCTCTTTGGAATATCGTCAGCCGTAAGCTACATGCTGAGCGGATATTACAGCCTGTATACGGGGCAGAAATTTATGAATTCCAAGGAAAGCCCTGTTCCTATAGACCAATACGCACTCTAGAACCATCGGCCGCCGTTACGCACCATTACCCGCTGCCGGGCGCCGTTACACGACATTCGCCATTATCCGATATCTGCGGTAATGCCGCAGCTGTCCGCTGTCTGCCTGCAACGCTGGCATTACTCGCCTAAATCCGTCATTTACAAATCGAAATTAAGCTCTCTTCTTTTGAAATGCTTCTGCTTATAATCGAGCAGATATGCCATGCATCTGCCCTTATCCGCGCTTGCAAGCTCGATATAGCGATCGATCTTTGACTCTTCTATAAGGCCCAGCTCCCCTGCCGAAGCAAGCCTTTCATATTGGTCATTTTTTATGACATAAGGAATAGAGCCCATGATGGCGGTTTCATAATTATGACGGCAATAATCATCAAGCTGATAATCATCTTTCAGTCTGTATTCTGCAATATTAAAAAGATCTTCTATACCGTGAAGTACGCCGTAACCCGCATCATATTTTGTCATCTGATAAGAATCAAAATAGATCATGCTTGATTGTATATACCCTACTCTCCTGTTTGGATTGTGGCTCGCTATTACAAAACGTTTTGACTCTTCCCCGTTCTTGTTCATATCAAGAACATTCAGCTCTGTCATTTCTTCGCATCCGTCAAATGAATAGATGCCAAAGGTATGAAGAGTGCTGGGAAGAGTGATCGATTTCAGACTCTTGCATCCTGCAAATGCATATTCTGCAATATTTCTCAGCTGCTTTCCTGCTACAACCTTTGTAAGACGCCTGCAGTCCCTGAAGGCGGCACTTTCAATCATCTGAACAGTATCCGGAATAGTTACGCTTACAAGCTTATCATTGCCCTTAAACGCACCGAATCCTATCTTTTTTACAGGAAGACCGTTGTACACGGAAGGTATTATTATTTCTTCCGCATCATAGTCTGTAAAACCTGAAAGCATCACATATGTTCCTGTACTGCCGAATTTGTATCCCGACGTATCTTCCGGTCCCTTTACTGACATAACAACCCTCCAAAGTTTGATATACCTATACAAAATTTGATATACCCACGCAAAATATTTTACATTGTGAATTATATTACAATTTTTTATTTTTTTCTACCCAGCCATCCTTTAAAAACAGCACACTTCTGCATTTTCGTCATCGAAATTAGCCCCAAAAAAGCGAAAAAAAGGAATTTTTGATTGATTTTTGTATCAAATCTCGTATAATAATCCCAGACGAGGGCGGGCAGACATGGTTTACCCTCGCCTCGCAGCAGCTCCGAAAAGGTTGATATTTCAATCTTTTGGGCAGGATGCACGCTTGCAAAAGCAAGGGGATAATTGGCACTCAGTTATTAAAGGAGATAAAAAGGAGATATAACATGAATGATTATACTGTATTTACAGATTCCGGATGCGACATTGCGCTTGAAATCCTTGAAGAATGGGGCGTTAAGTGCTGTCAGCTGACATTTACATTTGATGACTCAGACCGAGTTTATTCAAACTATGATATGGGCAATGAAGAATTTTATACAAAGCTGCGCGAAGGTCATGTTGCCAAGACGTCAGCTACAAATATAGCAGCTTTCACCGAAGCATTTGAGGAAGAGCTTAAGAAGGGAAATGACATCCTTTATATCGGATTTTCTTCCGGCATCAGCGGCACATATAATGCCGGACGCGCTGCCGCAAATTTCCTGCAAAACGAATATCCCGACAGAAAGCTGTTCGCGATTGACACACTTTCAGCTTCGGCAGGGCTCGGGCTCTTCATAAGACTTACACTTGACAAGAAAGAAGCAGGCGCAACTATCGAGGAAGCCGCACAGTACATTCTGGACAACAGACTGAATATCTGCCATTGGTTTACGGTTGACGATCTTATGTATCTTAAGCGCGGCGGACGCATCAGCCCTACACTTGCTATCGCAGGAAGCGCCCTCGGCATCAAGCCTGTCATGCATGTGGACAACGAAGGACATCTCATAAATGTCTCTAAGGCACGCGGCCGTATGGCTTCGTTTAAGGCGTTGGCAAAGAAATATGACGAGCTTGCTGTAAATCCTTCACAGGGACCTGTTTTCATCTCACACGGTGACTGTTTGGACGAAGCAGAAAAGCTCGCGTCCATGATAGAAGAAAAGCACGGAGTAAAACCATTTCTCACTTACATAGGTCCTGTTATCGGCGCACACGCCGGATGCGGCACTGTCGCATTATTCTTCCAAGGAAAAGAGCGTTAAGCGCCGGCTGCGCTGTTTCCGAGTTATTATATTTTGCCTGAAAGAATATATTGTGCGTAAATTGCGATTGGACCGTAAATTATGATTGGACCGTAAATTGCGATTGGACCGTAAATTATGATTGGGCCAAAAGGATTAGAATATATTCAGAAGCGATATACAAAAGACATACCGGATACGTTCGGAACCGATATATATAACCGATATATTTTATTGTAAAATAGTATATTCGGAATTAAAAATTAGTATATTCGGTATTGGAATATAGTATATTCGGAAGCGATACATGAATGATATATTGTAAGTGAATCGGAAAGGATATTTGATATATTATGAGCGACAATGAAAATAAAAATAATGAAAGCAGCGAGCTGGAAAAATTCATAGACGGCACACTATTCTCAAAGATGGCTCAGGGCGGAGCTGCGAAGCTTCGCTCAAATGCCGAAGAAGTAAACAATCTCAATGTCTTCCCTGTACCTGACGGTGATACGGGTGACAATATGAGTATGACGATAGAAAGCGGCGTTGCCGCACTCAAGAATATAAATTCCACAAACCTCTCAGAAGTAATGGCTGCTCTTTCAAGGGGCATGCTTCTCGGAGCAAGAGGAAACTCAGGCGTTATACTCTCACAGTTCTTCGCAGGCATGGCGAAGGGCTTCGAAAATTGCGAGACTGCCGATGCGAGAACTGTAGTTGCCGCACTTCAGGAAGGTGTACAGAGGGCTTACGATTCTGTGCTCTCTCCTATGGAAGGTACTATCCTTACTGTTGCAAGAGAAGCCGTAGAATATGCTGCCTCCATAGTCACTGACGAGACTACAGTAAAGAATCTTTTTGCTGACTTAGTTGTCGAGATGACTGCGTCTTTGCAGCGCACACCGGAGCTTCTCTTTGCGCTCAAGGAAGCCGGCGTTGTTGACAGCGGCGGAGCAGGTCTACTTCACATTATGCAGGGATTCAGCAGCGTTCTGAACGGTGAAGAGATTGAGGAGCCGGAACATGCCGCAGCTGCTGCTGCGCCGGCGAAGGCGATTGACCTTAGTGCCTTCAACGAAAATAGCGAAATGACTTACGGATATTGCACTGAGCTCCTTCTTCAGCTTCAAAACAGCAAGACAGACGCACAGGCATTTGACGTAAATATAATCACTGATTTCCTCAAGACTCTCGGTGATTCTATAGTATCATTTAAGACAGGAACTATCGTGAAGCTTCATGTACATACGAAGACTCCTGAAAAGGTTCTTGAATTCTGCCGACAGTACGGTGAATTTCTTACAGTTAAGATTGAAAATATGTCGGTACAGCACTCGGAGATTCTCACACAGGAATCGGAAGATGCCGGTTCTGACAGTCCTGCCGATTTAGACGACACGGCTGAATATCGCGCAAGCGAAAAAGCTCCTGTCTCAGGCGACCAAGACAAGAAAAAGTATGGCATTATATCCGTATGCAGCGGTGATGGAATCGCTGACGTGTTCAGAGAAGTCGGCACAGATTATGTAGTAAACGGAGGGCAGACAAACAACCCTTCAGCTCAGGACTTTCTTGACGCTTTCGCAAAGGTGCACGCAGAGCATATCTTTGTATTGCCAAACAACGGCAATATCGTAATGGCTGCAAAGCAGGCAGCGTCTATCTACGAGGATGCTGTCGTTCATGTAATTGAAAACAAGGATCTCGGTTCAGGTTATACAAGCATCTCATGCGCAGATCTCGATGCGGATGATCCTGCCGAAGTTGAGGCTTCTTTCTACGAAGCTATTCAAAATGTAATAACGGGCTCAATCTCGCCTGCCATCAGGGATGCAAACATCAACGGAGTCACGATTCACAACGGTGATTATACCGGCTTTATCGGAAAGAAGATGCTTGTTTCATGCCCTGACATAAAGGATGCTGCCTTCGGTCTTCTAGACAACTTACTCGGCGACGGAGAAAAATTTATGCTGACAGCATTCAGCGGCAAAGATACCGACAAAGACACGGTAGACGCGGTTGAAGCATATGTTTCGGAAAAATATCCGGACGTAGAAAAATATATTGTTGACGGCGGACAGGACATTTACTCATTCATATTTGTTGTGGAATAATTACAAGAATGCTTGCTGCAGAGCATTTGCAAGAATGCTTGCCGCTGTACGTTTGCAAAAATGCTTGCCGCTGTACGTTTGCAAAAATGCTTGCTGCTGTACATTTGCAAAAATGCTTGCTGTTGTACGTTTGCAAAAATGCTTGCTGCTGTACATTTGCAAAAATGCTTGCTGTTGTACGTTTGCAAAAATGCTTGCTGCAGAACATTTATAAAAAGGCAGGGGATTAAATGTCTAAATATAAAAAAAATATACCCGGTGAAAATACATCTGTTGAAAATTTACCTAACGGAAATGCGCCTGCAGGAAATAAGCCAGTCGGAAATGCGGCTGCCGAAAAAATATCCGCCGGCGAGCATAAGTCAAAATCGCTGGCTGACAAGATCGCACATATCGTAAGAATTGTTTCGGTGCCGCCTGTACTTGCTACCGCTCTTATTTTGCTTCTGGCGATAAAAAGAGATGATATCATTACATGCGCATCTGAGGCGGTTGTCGCATTCATTGGTCTTGCGATATTCCCGGTACTTGCATATCCGCTGGCTGCCATTATTCCCTCTTTGAGGAAAAAAGGCCGCGACGGACAGCGAAATACAGCTTTTGTCACATGCTTTGCGGGTTATGTCCTAAGCTGTCTTTATGCTTCGCTGACGATGCACGCGAGCCAATATAGGATGCTTTGCTTCACATATTTCTTCTCGGTTATTATTCTTCTTATTTTGAATAAGATCGTTCATATACGAGCAAGCGGTCATGCCTGTAGTGTAGCCGGACCTATTGTACTTATTGCGGCTTATCTTGGAATTACATGGGTTATCATAGGTATAGTGTTGTATGCATTGATTCTGTGGGCGTCCTTAAGGACACACAGACATACACTTTCTGAATTTGTATGGGGATCATTGTCATCTGTCATAGCGGCAGCGATATCTTATCTGATTTTCCTATACTGATTCAGCAACTTTAAACTATAATTTGCCGGCGATTAAAACTTACAATTTTTACAATTTAAGCTTACGATTTTATCAATTTGAGCTTACAAATTTACAGTTCAAGCTTACAATTTTATCTTGAGCTTACATATTTACAGTTCAAGCTTACAATTTTATCTTGAGCTTACATATTTACAGTTCAAGC
>CAVCIY010000039.1:0-41622 GCA_963602445.1 Lachnospiraceae bacterium
CCTAATTATGTACATTACTTAGTTATGTACATTTAACTTAATATAGTGATATATCCTTAAAATATAGCATTTATTGCAATTAACTTTAAAAACATTGGAGGACTAAGCAATGAAAAAACCTAATGTTGCCGTAGTAGGGGCCAGTGGTCTCGTAGGACGCACTATTTTACAGGTGCTTGAAGAAAGAGATTTTCCGATTGAAAATCTGTACGTTATGTCATCATACAGATCGGCAGGAAAGACCATTCAGTTCAAGGGAAAAGATTATGTCCTCGAAGAACTGAATGAGCACTCATTCGATAAACCTATCGACATCGCACTCTTTTCTGCAGGTGGTTCTACCAGTGAAAAATTTGCACCGATTGCTGCAGCGCATGGCGTTACGGTAGTCGACAACAGCAGTGCATGGCGTATGGATCCTGAAGTACCGCTTGTAGTACCGGAAGTAAATCCCGGTGATGTCGACTGGAACAAGGGCATTATAGCAAATCCAAATTGCTCAACGATCCAGGCCATGGTTCCGCTCAAGCCGCTTCACGAAAAGTATACTATCAAACGAGTTATCTATTCTACTTATCAGGCTGTATCAGGTTCCGGTCTCAAGGGTATCAAGGATCTCGAAGAAGGTCTTAAGGGTAATGACATCATGACTGCTTACCCTCACCCTATCGCAGGAAATGTTCTGCCTCACATCGACAGCTTCCTTGAAAACGGCTATACTAAGGAAGAAATGAAGATGGTAAACGAAACTCGCAAGATTCTCGGAGATGACAGTATAAATGTAACAGCAACCACTGTACGTGTTCCGGTATTTTCATGCCACAGTGAAAGTATCAACCTCGAATTCGAAAAGCCTTTCGAACTCGACGATGTAAAGCAGATTCTTGCTGATGCACCGGGATGCAACCTCGTTGACGATATAAGTGAAAATGTTTATCCGCTCGCTCGTGATTTCGCAGGCAAGGACGAGGTATATGTAGGAAGAGTAAGACGTGATTTCAGTGTTGAAAACGGCATAAATATTTGGGTTGTTGCAGACAATATCCGTAAGGGTGCTGCTACAAACGCAGTTCAGATTGCAGAACTTGTTCTCAGCAAGCTCAATCTCGAATAATCATTCTTGTAAATAATCACTCTTGTACTTGAATAATCACACTTTTAGCAGTTAATATACTCGTCAGTTACTGTAATTTTGCAGTATCAGAAAAAAGGAGATTAAATATGGCAATTTTCAGAGGTGCCGGTGTCGCTATAGTTACACCATTCAAAGAAGACGGCACTGTAGATTTTGATAATTACGGCGAATTGATCGAATGGCAGATCGCTGAGGGTACTGATGCTATCATCAGCTGCGGTACTACAGGTGAAGCCTCTACTATGACTGATGAAGAGCAGATCGAAACAGTTGAATATTGTGTTAAGAAAGTTGCCGGCCGTATCCCTGTAATCGGCGGTGCGGGCAGCAACGACACAAAGCACGGAATCAATCTTTCAAAGGAAATCGAAAGAGTCGGCGTTGACGGGCTCCTTCAGGTTACACCTTATTACAATAAGGCAACCCAAAAAGGTCTCATTCAGCATTACACTGCGATTGCTGACGCAGTAAACATTCCTATTATTTTATATTCTGTTCAGGGCAGAACAGGCGTAAATATCAAGCCTGCAACTGTTGTAGAGCTTGCTAAGCATCCAAATATCGTAGCTATTAAGGAAGCAAGCGGCAATATTTCTCAGTGCTGTGAAATTGCAAGACTTGTTCCTGATGACTTTTGTATGTACTCAGGCAATGACGATATGATTACTCCTCTTCTCGCTCTCGGCGGAGAAGGCGTAATCTCAGTACTGTCAAATGTAGCTCCTAAGGAAACTCACGACTTATGTCAGAAGTTCTTTGACGGTGATATCAAGGGTTCTATAGACATTCAGCTCAAGGCTAAACCTCTCATCGACGCTCTCTTTGCAGAAGTAAATCCTATTCCTGTAAAGGCTGCTCTTCAGATTATGGGTAAGTCTACGATGAATTTCAGACTTCCGCTCTGTGAGCCTGAAGATTCCACTATGGTTCTTCTCGAAAAAGAACTCAAAGCTTTCGGTGTTCTCTAGGCGACAATTGTACAACGATGAAATTTTGGGGCTGCCGCAGTTTAATCTCAGCAGCCCCTTTTTAAAAATGTGTCTTTGCTTTTTTTAATAAAAAAACGAAAAAAAAGGAGTATTTTATGATTAATATTTTATTAAACGGATGTAACGGGCGTATGGGTCAGGTTATTACTCGTCTCGCAGCAGAAACCGAAGGTGTTCGCATTGTTGCGGGTATTGACGCAAATGGTGAAGCGAAAAATGATTATCCTGTCTTTGATTCTACTTCCAAGGTAAATGTAAAAGCTGACGTAATCATAGATTTTTCACACTTCAGTGCTGTTCCGAACCTTCTGCAATATGCAATCGACGTAAAGACTCCTGTCGTAATCGCAACTACGGGTCTTGATGAAGAATGCTTTGCGATGCTTGATAAGGCTTCTAAGGAGATTCCTGTTTTCAGATCGGCAAATATGTCTATAGGTATCAATGCCTTGGCAAAGGCTGTTACGGCCATCACTCCTGTACTTGAAGAAAAGTTCAGCGTTGAAATTATAGAAAAGCATCATACAAAGAAGCTTGACTCGCCTAGCGGCACTGCTATTTTGCTCGCTGACAAGGTAAATGACGCATGTGAGACGAAGAAGAATTATATATACGGAAGACATGGCAAGGACGACAAATACGAAATGACAGATCTCGGTATCCACGCTGTAAGAGGCGGCACTATTCCGGGCGAGCACATCGTTATATTTGCGGGTCCTGATGAAGTTATCGAGCTCAAACATACTGCTTATTCCCGTGACATCTTCGGAAATGGTGCCATCAAAGCCGCAAAATTTATCGTAGAACAGGAAAATGGATTATATTCTATGGATGACATGTTCTAAAAAGATTGAAAAAATATATCCATAATTTACAATATCCATAATTTATAAAGGTATCAAAATAGACAATGATATCAAAAATACAAGCCGCGGCAGAGCACACTCTGCCGCGGTTTTCGATTTTAACTGTCTGCATTTTGTTATATTATCATTTCACCGTTTTGCTGTATTATCTTCCTGCCGCCTTGCTGCATTGTCTTCCTGCCGCCTTGCTGTATTATCATCCCGCCGCCTTGCTATATTATCATCCCGCCGTCTACGCTGATTGTCTGACCCGTGATATAAGATGCATTCTCGCCGGCAAGGAAAACTGCCGCCTTTGCGATTTCCTCCGCCTTTCCTATTCGGCACAGAGGAATCTCACCGCAAAGCTCAGACATTACAAGCTCATCAAGACCGCTGTTCATGTCAGTGTCAATAACGCCTGGAGCAATGCAATTCACTCTTATCCCCGAAGGTCCGAGTTCCTTTGCCAAAGCCTTCGTAAAACCTATTACGGCCGACTTTGATGCCGAATAATGAACCTCGCACGAAGCGCCGCTTATTCCCCACATGGATGAAATATTTATTATACTTCCGGACTTTCTTGAAATCATCTCCGGAACAATAGCTTTGCAAAAATTGAATATTCCCTTTATGTTTACATCAAACATTCGGTCCCAATCTTCCTCTGTAATATCGGTAAACAGTTTTATTTGAGAGATTCCGGCATTGTTTGCGAGTACATCTATGTGACCGAATCTCGACATGACTTCCTCTGCCGCTTTAACCACGCTCTTGTGTGAAGCGACATCGCAGCAGTATATCTCGCAGTCAGTCCCCCTTTCGCGAAGCAGCTCCCTGAGCCCCTTCGCAGCATCCTCATTTTTCTCATATACAGCTGCGATCCTGTAACCCTCACTTGCGAAAGCCAGCGCACATGCCCTTCCTATCCCTCGGCTTGCGCCCGTTATGAGCGCTGTCTTACCAAACCTCATTGCTTATATCCCCCTTTGCGTCTTTACGGCCGCCGCGTCCTGCCGACAACTTCTTTATCTCACGCAACTCCTTAAGTATCAGATTTAAAGTAAACTGTATCGATACAAGAATAACAGCCAAAATACAGAAAACCACCACAAATATACCTTTCGCTGAAATATTGATCATCGCCGCACGCCTCCTCTCGTCACGCCCCGCCGGCCCTTCGCAAAACTGCGCCTTATTCTCTTCTCGCCGGCCTCTCATCGCACCTTCGCACCGGCCTCTCGTTACACCATCGCCGGCCCTTCGCAAAATTCATTCAAAAAGTGCGAAAAAGCGGACCAACAAAGAAAATCCTTGTCAATCCGCTGTGATATCAGATCAATTACGCTTCTAATACGTTCTTTCCATCATAATAGTTGCAATTTGGGCATACTCTATGTGGTAACTTAGGTTCGTGGCACTGTGGGCAAATCGATAAGCCCGGTGCAACCTTTTTCATATTCTGCGATTTTCTCATATCTCTCTTCGCTTTTGAAGTTTTCCTCTTTGGAACTGCCATTAGAACACCTCCTCGCCTTTTGAATTAACAGTAAAATTATATATGTTTAAAGGCTTGATGTCAACAGTAATTCAAGCTTTCAATTATTTTTTCTTGCCAAATTGATTTTAACTTTTCACTTCAGCATTTTTTGTCTGATATTATATTCCAATATTATATATTATGCTTCTGCTACAAGTCTTGCTGTATCTCTTGCGATTACTAATTCTTCATTTGTAGGGATAAGCAAAATCTTAATAGGAGAATCATCTGCTGATATGATTGTTTCCTTTGCCTGATTCTTTGCATCATCAATTTTGAAGCCGAGATTTGTAAGTCCGTTGCAGATGTCTGCTCTTACAGATGCGTCATTTTCGCCGATGCCTGCTGTAAATACGAGAGCGTCTGCGCCGTTGAGCTGTGCAAGGTAGTTGCCGACATATCCCTTTACTCTTCTTACGAACATCTTCATGGCAATAGCTGCTCTTTCATTTCCTTCAGCAGCTGCTGCTTCTACGAATCTGCAGTCATTGCTTACGCCGCTTACGCCGAGGAAGCCTGACTTTTTATTGAAGATATTAAGTACTTCTTCTGCACTGATATTTAACTTCTTCATGAGCTGAGTTACTACCGAAGCGTCAATGTCACCGCAGCGAGTTCCCATTACGAGACCGTCTAACGGAGTAAGACCCATTGAAGTATCTATGCACTTGCCGTATTCTACAGCTGCGCAGCTTCCGCCGTTGCCGATGTGGCAAGTGATAACCTTAACTTCTTCAGGCTTCTTTCCAAGAACCTTTGCTGCTTCCTGGGATACAAACAGGTGGCTTGTTCCGTGGAATCCATACTTTCTGATCTTGAAATCAGTATAATATTCGTAAGGAATAGCATATAAGAATGCTTCAGGAGCCATAGTCTGATGGAATGCTGTATCAAATACAACTGCCATAGGAACGTTTGGCATAACCTTCTGGCAAGCTTCGATACCTGCGATGTTTGCAGGATTGTGAATAGGTGCAAGGTCAGCGTTTGCGCGGCATGCTGCCATAACTTCGTCTGTAACAAGTGCAGAGCTGGCAAAATCTTCACCGCCGTGTACCATTCTGTGTCCGACTGCTCCGATTTCGCTTAAGTCCTTGATGCATCCGATTTCAGGATCTGTGATAGTCTTGATGATGAGTTCTACGCCTGCAGTGTGGTCAGCGAGCGGAACAGTCTTAGTCATCTTTTCAGAACCTGTCTTTGTATAAGCAAATGTAGAAGTGTCTCCTGATAATTCTATGAGACCTTTGCAGATGAGTTCTTCTTTTTCAGTTTCGATAATCTGATACTTAAGTGATGAGCTTCCGCAGTTAATAACAAGTACGTTCATTCGTTTCCTCCGAAATTTTTAATCTTATGTATCGTCATATTACTGAAATGGTGATACATAGGCAATAACTTAACATACAACTATTATTATATTGAACATTTTTGCAGTAGTCAATGAATAATCTGTTTTTTGTGCATTGTCGTCAGCAAGTTCATACATTTTTTTGCTTAGATTACTTATTTGACCTTACTTATTTATCAAGCCTTGCTTATTTATCAAGCCTTACTTATTTATTTTGCATTGCGTATTTATTTTGCATTGCGTATTAAACTTTGAACTGCTTATATTTTGACCGGCTTATATTTTCTTTCCGAATAATCTTTGAGATTTCTTCCCATAATCATATTTCGCACGTCTGCAGCACGCATATCGATTTCGACGGATTTCTTCACCTTTTCAGGCAAATACCTGAGCTTGCTTAGATTGCTTATAATGGTAATCTCACTGTTTTTCTTTATATCTGAAAGGATTTTCGCTCCTCTGTCTGTAAAGCCGAGCACGCGCAAATATGACACGTCCTTTATCTCATCATAATCTTCATAAGTAAAATTCATAAGTATATGCGAAAACATCCGCATCAGCCTGGCATCTGTATATCTGCGGGTTCTTACACCGGAAATAAACTCCTCGAACGTTTCTGACGAATATGCGGCCTCAAGGAGCCTGTTTTCGATGCCTTCAGAGACAGAATATATATCTTTCAAGTGCTTTGCCGATGTAATGATTCTATATCTCAATAATCTGTAAAAATCATCTCCCGGAAGGCAAAAATCTTTTCCCGAAAAAATATCATATACCGACGCAGGGATGCTGCTTCTTAAGATTTCCTTCTCACCCCTACTCACAGCTTTCCTGATCTTCGAGCCCGATATCATACTGAAATCATTGTCTCGCCTTTCGCCTGATTCGCAAGCCTCAGATTTGCCGCTATGTCCTTCACCTTTTCTCAGGATGCTGTTTATGGCCATGTGGGGAGCATACTTTCTGACGGCATTAATATATCTTATTGCAAGAATATTATTTGGTGATTTCAGTTCATGCTCTATTTCTTGTCCGAATGTCTCCCCGGCCGCCTTGCTTAACGCAGCAGGATAAGAAAGTCCCCTCTTTAGCAGACTTCTAAAGGAGCTTTGAAATGCCGAGATAAGATCATCGTCGGGATTGCTGCCGGGACCGCTGACGCCAGGAACACTGTCGGAATTGCTGTCGGAATCGCCGGCAGGCTTGCTGTCGGAATCGCTGCTGTTTGAGGCGACATAAGAATCATACGAGCTTTCCGAAATCTGTGCGTTGATTTTGATGTCCGGTTCAGTCATCTCAATTATCTTGGCGGCTCTTACAAGAAGATTTTCGTCCTCGCATTCTCTTCCGAAAAAAATATTGTCAACCGCTCCGCAGTCAACCATTATTCTGATGCTGCCTTCGGCAAAAACATCAGCTGTATTGCACGCATATACATACGGAAGCTCTACAACTAGGTCAGCTCCGTTTCTAAGGGCAGCTTCGACTCTGAGTCTTTTGTCATAAAAGGATGGCATCCCACGTTGTGTAAAATCTCCGCTCATTACAACCATTATTGCACACTTCGTGTCGTTAGCAATTTTTTCATCGGCCGCAGCCCGCACACCGTCTTCGGCTCCTTCGTCGTCAACTGCTTTTCCGCCGCCTGTTCCTTTGCCGTCTGTCCCTTCGCCGCCAACTGCCTTTTCGCCGCCCGCTTTTTCCTTGTTAGCTCTCATTGCTGCTAAGTCCAGAAGATATTTGTGTCCATTATGGAAAGGATCAAACTCAGCTGTAATTCCTGTCACTTTCATAATTTATATCCTTACACAAAAAAGGCTTCTTCCAACCGATAGTTTTTAGAAGCCTTTTAGAGGTTGTATTTTTAGTATTTGTATTTTCTGTATTTATGAATTTATGACTTAAATGTTCGCAATCCGTTTGCGGTTTTATTTGGCATATCCGTCTGAGTCAACTGCTTCCCACTGTTCCTTGATTTTTCCTTCAAGAACATCGACTTCACTCAGATTCTTCTCAATATCCTTTTGAATATGATCGAACAGGTCACCTATTTCATTGAAAATTCTGTTGAAGTAAGTCATCTTTATGTCATTTATATGATTTTCAAAATTTAAAAGAGTCTTTTCGATATATTCATATGTGCCGTGCTTTGCCCTAAGTGTAGCAAGCCTTGTCTGTTTCATGATATTTTCGGCTTCTCTTTTTGCACGTACTGTAACAGTATCTGTATCGACAAGTCTTGCTGCTTCCTCTTCTGCTTCTGCGATGCGTTTGTTTACCAGTTCTTCAACCTCTGCAATCCTGTTGTTGCACTGTCTTTCGCAATCCTGGAGAAGAGCCTCTTCACGTTCTGCGATCCAATTTGCCTTCTTAATATCTTCCGGAAGACATTCTCTCAAATTATCGATACGCATCTTCATCTCGTCGGCACTCAGCATAACCTTGCCTGTGAGAGGAAAAGTACTTGCACTCTCTATAGTATCTTCAATATCATCAATCAGCTCGCTTATCCTCATGCGATTGTATTTTTCTTCTCCTGTCATTTTACTTGTCCTCCGATGTTGTTTTCGTTGATATAAGCCAATACGTTTTCCGGAACAAGTCCTGAAATATCTCCGTTGAAATAGAGAATTTCCTTGATGGCGCTTGAGCTTACGTAAGAATGGTTGATGTCTGTAAGCAGATAAATAACTTCATAACCCTCATATAAATGTTTGCTTGTATAAGCACGATGCATCTCAGAAACGAAATCCGGTATGTCTCGCAAACCCCTAACGATGGTATTTATCTGGTTTTCTCTCGCATAATCGGCAAGCAAACCCGAAAAATCCACAACATCTACTTCCAATCCCTCTTGCTTCGCGGCTTCTTTGATGAGCATCTTTCGTTCATCAACTGTGAACATAGGCTTCTTGCTTGAGTTTGTGACGATGCCCACAACAAGCTGATCACAGAGCTTTGATGCCCTTTTTATAATGTCAAGATGACCGGTAGTCAGCGGGTCAAACGAACCCGGATACAGGAATTTTTTCATTTTCTGAAAGCCTCCAAATTCCATATAAAAATTTATATATAAGAATCTATAACTATGTGCCGGATACTTCGCCGGTACTGTCGACAAGCATGTACTGTCATCAAGCGAATGCTCAAACAGCTTTATATGCACAAGCACATTTTGCCTAATAATTTTCTTCCTCTTCCGAGGAGTTCTCATATATTGTAATACCTATTTTTCCATATTTTTTTTCTCTGATACGTGTCAGATGCCCCATCTTATCGGGCAAAATCTCCGAAGCAGAATGCTCGGCAACTATGATGCCTCCATCCTCAAGCATATCCTCTTCGATGATCATATCTATCGCTTTTATGAGGATTCCCTTATCATACGGAGGATCGAGGAAAATAATGTCTGCGCGGCTGCTTATCTTGCGGCTGCAAGACTTGTAATCCGTACAAATGATTGTACATCTGTCTTCAACCTTACAATGAGAAATATTTTCACGTATCAGTGCGATGCTCTGCCTGTCCCTGTCTGCGAAATATACATGCGCAGCTCCTCTGCTGACAGCTTCGAGCCCTAGATTTCCTGTACCGGCAAACATATCAACAACTATGCTGTCGCTAAGCCACGGCATGATAATACTGAAAACTGCTTCCTTCACCTTATCGGTTGTGGGGCGCACTCTCTCATCGAGCGGCGTCTTCAGACGGCGACCTTTTAATTCTCCTGCGATTATTCTCATAGAAACACTCCTTGCCACTCCATTATAATACATTATTAAATGTCATACAATCTGAATTTAAGGAATAAAGGCAAAAAATCGTTATGTTGATTTTTGATTCATAAAAAATCTTTACACATCCGGATTCTATTCTATTTTCAACGCAATATCGAAAAAATCACTGTTATGCGGACAAACCGTAACGCTAAGGAAAGTTAATTGACAAGGCAAAGCTTAATTGCTATAATCGTAAAGCAACTTTCAGCGCACAAATTTCAGTGTGCAGAATTCAAGATGAGAATTTCTGTGCGCAAGCTTCAGCAGACAAACCTCAGTGTACAAATTTAAGTATTGCAAGCTTCAGCGTGCGAATTTCTATGCGCAAACCTCAGTGTGCGAATTCAGTGTGCAGACTTCAAGATGAGAATTTCTGTGCGCAAGCTTCAGCACGCAAGTTTGACTGTCACAAAGCACGAAATTTTCATTGTTCTGAAATAAGTGCGGTTGTACCTATGAAAAGCAAAAAAAATTATGCCTATTATATACCGAGATTATTGTCGGTGCAAACGAAAGGGCTTTTACTTGTTACAAATGAAAGGGTTTTTTTATGAATCAGAAGGAATTAAACGAAATCAGAAGGCGTTTTCGCCTTGACAAAAATAATATATCACGCATCTACGGATGCTACGTAAACAACAGCGGCGAGATCATCTCATATATCGACGAATCACTCGGTACTATGAGTGCTGAGGACGCTGAAATGTACATAGGCTTCATAAAGAAAGCTCTTTCAGGTACACTCGGCCGCAATCTTACTGACATTGAATTTACTGCAGATCAAGTCGAAGACAGTGACGAGCATGCGCTTCTCATGAAACTGCGTGACTCGGCTCTTGCGGATTCCGAGGCCAGGGAGGAATTCTATAAGAAGGTAATCGAAACCGTAAAAATCGACGAGAGCAATTACCTCATTCTTCTTGTGTCTGACTCTTATGATGTACCTTTCAAGGCAAAGGATGATGAGATTTTTGAAGATGGCTCGACAGATATTTTTAAATATATTGTCTGCTGTATCTGCCCTGTAAAGACGCCTTCACTCGCCATGAAATTTTTCAATGAGGAGTTGGAATTTCATTCAAGCTCGACAGGACAACTTGTCCAAAATCCCGAGCTCGGATTCATGTTTCCTGCTTTTGATGAGCGCTCTGCAAATATTTACAATGCGCTCTTTTATACAAAAAATGTTTCACTTACCTGGCAGGGATTTACAGATGCAATTTTCAGCAGCAAGCCTGTAATCTCTATTCCGGAGCAAAAAAATATTTTTGAAAGCTCAATTGAGGATACTCTTGAAAACGAGTGCGAATTTGATATCATGCAAGCTTTGCATGAGCAAATGTGCGTGAGAATAGAAGATCATAAAGAAAGCAAAAATCCCGAAGTTCTTCAGATAACTCCGGGAGAAATATGTTCTATTCTTAAAAGCAGCGGCGTTTCGGAGGACCATGCCGAATCATTTCGCGAGATATGTACAGAAAAGCTTGGCGAAGGCGGCATGCTGAATCCTAAAAATATTATAAATGATAAAAAGTTTGAGATAAAGATGGATGAAGTTTCCATCTCAGCATCACCTAAGTTTGCCCACCTTATCGAAACGAGAATAATAGACAATCGAAAATATGTCCTCGTCCCGGCTGACGGTGAAGTTTGTGTAAATGGTATACCTGTCAGATTCGGCGCTCCGGTAGATGAAAATTGACATACTCTGCCGGCTTCGCCGGAAATTGATATCTATTGATATCTGATATTTGCTGATGCCTGTTATCAATAATTGATGGCAAATGACAAAATCGACGCGGCTCTATGCTTTTGCGAGTGTGCCGTGAGCATCGAAAATGACAGAATCTATCATGGCTTTTATCTCGGCGCCGGGCATCACCGTGCTGCCCGGCGCTGTCTCATCGTCAGCAGCCTTCGAAATCACGGCTTTTGGCATCGCCTCAACGCCGGGCGCTGCCTCATCGTCCGGCAGCGCCAATGGCTTCGTACACTTTAAAAGATATTCTATATTTCCTTTTGCTCCTGTCATAGGTGAGAATGTCAAATCTGCCGGAACAAGACCATTTGATGCGGCATAATCAATGACATTTTCTATTACCTCTCTGTGAACAGCAGGATCCTTTACGATTCCCTTCTTTCCCACTTGCTCTCTTCCGGCTTCAAATTGCGGCTTTATGAGGCATACAAGCGTGCTTTCCTCTTTAAGCAGTGCCGACGCAACCGGAAATATAAGCTTTAATGAAATAAATGACACGTCTATACTGATAAAATCCATTCTGTCAGGAACAGAATCGGGATCAAGATATCTTACGTTGCATTTTTCCATATTTATAACACGCTCGTCATTTCGAAGCTTCCAGTCGAGCTGACCGTAGCCCACATCGACGGAATAAACCTTCGATGCGCCGTTTTGAAGCATACAGTCGGTGAATCCTCCGGTAGACGCGCCTATGTCCATAGCTGTCGCATCCTTCAGATCGATTTTAAATGTCTCTAAAGCCTTTGCTAGCTTATAACCGCCTCGACCCACGTAAGGGCATTGATCATTTTTCACAATTATATCGGCCTCAATATCAATCTTTGTCCCAGGCTTGTCTGAGATTGCTCCGTTTACATACACATCACCCGACATGATCGCAATCTTTGCTCTTTCTCTGGATTTGAAAAAGCCATTGTTTACAAGCAGTACATCCAGTCTTTCCTTCAATTTTGTCACACGTCCTTTTTTATGCCTCTTTTTTTGACTTTAGTATTTTGCCGCTATCCTTTTAAATTTCTAAACTTTTTATAACTTTACCATTTTGCACTTCTGTACTTTTGTGCCTTAATTATTTTTGTGCTTCTGTACTTTTGTGCCTTAATCTTTTATTTCTCTGCTATTTTTTAGCTCTGCCAAACAATCTTTTTCCGGTTTTTTCTCCGTTTTCTTCGACCGTCCTGTTTTTTTTCTTTCTTACGGACTTTTTTTCAGCTTTTTTCGCAGCTTTTTCCTTGGCCTTTTCGTCAGTTTTTTTCGCAGGCTTTTCGTCAGCTTTTTTCGCAGCTTTTTCCTCGGCTTTTTCGTCAGCTTTTTTCTCGGCTTTTCCTGCGTCATTCACAAAAAGAGCCTTTTCATCTTGACTTTCCGGTGATTCCTGCTTTGAATCCTGCTCTGAATCGTACTCCGAATTCCGCTTGGCATTTTCGATCCTTAATATCTTTGAAATCTTTATAGCCACAGACTTTGCGTCAAGTCCGTATTCTTTTTCGAGCTCCGCCTGCGAGCCTTGGCTTATAAATTTGTCAGGCCATCCGATATTGAAGCATTTGACACTGTCATCATTTACGAATAAATTATTTATACTGCTTCCAAAGCCGCCCTGAAGGACATTGTCCTCCATCGTGAAAACAATTCCTGTCTTCTTTGCGGATTTTACAAAAGCATCCGCATCAAAAGGCTTAAGGATTCTCGCATCTATGACTTCTGCTGATATTGACAGCTTTTTTAAAAGAAGTGCAGCATGAAGAGCATTCTTGGTCATTTTTCCGGCAGAAATAATAGTAACGTCACAACCTGCGCACATCATCCTTGAGTGAAGCATATCATTTTTGTCAACCGCAAGTGCTGCTTCATCGGTTGCGAGCGCTTCTTCATCGGTCGCAAGTGCTGCTTCATCGGTCGCGAGCGCGTCCTGAGCAGTCGCCGGCACGGCATCCCTAAGCTTGGCGGCGGCTTCATTTAAATCGGCTGCCGAACCTCTCGGATAACGAATGGCAGTCGGGACGCCGCAGCTTACGCAAAATTCGAGACACTTTTCGAGCTCGCCTCTGTCAGCAGGCGCAAAAATAATAATCTCGGGTGCCGACATCATATATGATATGTCAAATATTCCATGATGCGTCTCACCGTCTGCTCCCACGATCCCCGCTCTGTCAAAGCAAAGTGTCACCGGAAGCCTTTGCATGCAGACATCTGTCATTATCTGATCGTATGCTCTTTGGAAGAATGTGGAATAAATCGATACGACCGGATGAAGTCCTGCCGCCGCAGCACCTGCGGCAAATGTCACAGCATGCTCCTCGGCAATTCCGACATCAAAGAATCTGTCCGGATGATTGTCATGAAATATTGTTAGACCCGTGCCTGCGGCCATTGCGGCAGTAACGGCTATAATATCACGATTCTTTGCGGCAAGCTCTGTGAGCTTAAGGCCAAATATCTCGGAATATGAAGGATTTGACGATTTTTTCAGCACACGTCCGGTATTTGGATCAAATGGTGAAATGCCGTGAAATGCTGAAGGATTTTGTTCTGCCGGAGAATATCCCTTTCCCTTGACTGTCACACAATGCACGAGAACAGGTTTTTTCAGATTTTCGGCATATTTCAGAATTTCGGTCATTTCCTTTATATTGTGGCCGTCAACCGGTCCAAGATACAGAAATCCCAGCTCTTCAAAAATCATTCCGTCTACAACGGAATATTTTATCGCGTCTTTAAGGGCATCGAGACCACTGTAAATAGAGTCTCCGACTACAGGAATCTTTTTTATGCCTTTTTTCAGATTTTTCTTTATGTTGGCATATTTTTCTGAAGATCTCAGCTTTGAGAGATGCTGGGCAAGTCCGCCTTCGCTCTTCGAAATAGACATTTCATTGTCATTTAGAATGACCACAAGAGGTGTCTTCATCGCTCCGGCATTGTTCATGGCCTCATAAACCATCCCTCCGGTCAGCGCGCCGTCGCCTATCACTGCAACTACATTGTAATCCTCGCCCTTTATATCTCTTGCTGCAGCCATTCCGAGAGCTGCTGAGACAGAATTGCTCGCATGGCCCGTGTCGAAGGTATCATATTTACTTTCGGTCCGCTTCGGAAAACCGCTTATCCCACCATATTGACGCAATGTGTCAAATTTATCGTTTCGCCCCGTAATAAGCTTGTGAACGTATGCCTGATGTCCCACATCCCATATGATTTTGTCATGCGGAGCGTTAAATACACGGTGGATGGCAAGAGTAAGCTCAACTACACCCAGATTTGAGGCGAGATGACCTCCTGTTTTTGAAACTGTGGAAATAAGCTTTTTTCTGATTTCTTCTGAAAGAGCGTCAAGCTCATCAAAAGTCATATTTCTGATATCTTCAGGATATATCCCGTCCGAAAGGTGTTTTTTATATTCCATGATCAGTCTCCTGTAAATATTGATATTACTCTTCCCGCCAGCTTGATTATCTGCTTTGCGTTATTTATGGAAAAATCCTTGCCGAGCGCTTTTCCGCCTATAGTCAGGGCAGCAACGATACCGCTGAGAAGCATCGAAAATAATGTCGCATCCATAAATGAAACTTCCGAGAAGTCGATTTGCGAGACGATATATGCGGCTGAAGCGCCGCTTATGATTCCGCACGTGTCACCTATGACATCATTGCAAAGATTTGATACCCTGCTGGCATTTTTTATAAGAGCAAGCGAGCTCTTTGCGCCCTTCACCTTCGATGCTGCCATCGCGTGAAACGGCTTCTCTTCTACTGCCGTAACAGCGACGCCGAGTATGTCAAAAAGGATGCCTATTAAAATAATCACTATAAGTATAATGAATGCAACTATCATATTTGAGTGCCTAAGAAGCATGTCTGAAAACATACTCATCGTGATTGAAAGCAGCAGAGCAACTATAGTTATACAGATAACCCACCTGCGGCGTAAGCTTTCCGGGCTTCTGTTTTTTTTCTTCTTTTTTTCTTTATTTTTACTTTTTGATATGTCGCTTTCTGTATTTTCAGATTTCAAAATGATAATCCCCCTTTGTACTATATACAAAAAAATAAAAGTGGGCAATTCATGCGTAAACTTTACGGCTTAGGTCCGGTTAGAGTTTCCTATACACACGACTGCTGATCTGTTGCCCAATCAGTGGTTTCCCTTTTGAAGTCATGCCCCCGGAGTTGCCTGCCGAGATACCGGATAACCACTTAGCCCGTACTGCAATCCACATGAATTATACAGTCTAGAGGATTTCCCTGACAGTATTACTTTTTCCTATCCTCTTTTGCAGCTCCGGTTTCATACAGCATTCACATCTGCAGCTATGGCCACTAGCAAGCAGTGTGTAAATCTGTAATTCCCCGTCTCCACTCAAGGCAGGCTACGCTTAGACACAGTCACCGGCCTAAAGCCGGGCCATGCTTCAGGTTTATTACTTGCAAGAATGCATATAATGCATCTTTGCAAGCCTCCACGATGAACAGGGTTCACGCCCATATGCCGTTACGGATCGCCCTGGACATCTTTCTCCCGAATATCACCCCCGACTGGGCGTCGGCAGCGTTATGCAAGAGCTTCATCGATGTGCCATTTGACGGATTTTTAGCCCCGTCTTCAAAAAAAGTAAATTCTGACTAGAATACTGCGCCACTTTTATATTTATTTTAAGATATTCTATTTTTAAGGTCAATAGCCATTTTTACAAGAAAATCGCTATTATTTTTGTCTTGTGCGCCGCCTTGCATTTCCAGCGTTTTTTTATCTTGTGCGCCGCCTTGCATTCCCAGCGTTTTTTTATCCTGTGCGCCGTCTCGCACTTCCGATGATTTCTTTTCCCGTCCGTCTTGCTCTTCGCTCAGCATTTTCGAAGCCTTTCTCGCGGCATTTATAGCATTCTTTGTAGCTTCGTCCAGCCTGCGGCGCGACTCTTCGATGCCGAAAACAGCAGGATATGTCAGCTTGTCCATCTTCCTGTCCTTACCTGCGGTTTTTCCGAGTGTCGCCGAGTCTGAAACTTCATCAAGTATATCATCCGAAATCTGAAATGCAAGTCCGATATTTTCCGCATATTCAGTAAGAAGAGCAAGGACCTCTTCGCTTGCGCCTCCGAGAATAGCTCCGGCCCTCACGGCTGCGCGTATTATCGCACCTGTTTTATTTTTGTGAATATAAAGAAGCAGCTTTTCTTTTTCCTCTTTTGTCATGTCGGCTGCTTCGTTTTTTGTCATACCTGCATCTTCATTTGCCGCGGCTCTTAAGCCGTTTTCCGGATTTTCGATTTCCGCATCGTCTAGCACTGCATTGCCGCTCACTTCACCGCCGCTTCTTGCATTGCCGCTCACTTCACCGCTGCTTCTTGCATTGCTGCTTCCTGAACTGCCGTTTCCTGTATTTATCACATCTGCAGTCTGGCCGGCTATCATTCCGTGAACTCCCGATGCCTCCGAAATCTCGCGCATTGCCCGGATTTTGCGTATATTGCGTATATAAAGAGATTTTTCGCAGGCCAAACCCGGCGCTAAGTCCGTCGCCAAACCAGGCGCTGAATCCGTCGCCAAACCAGGCGCTGAATCTGACGCAGAATCTTCCGACGAGTACGCCGCTGAATCTGCGCTTATATCAATGCTGCTGAGGCACTCAGAAATCATCACGTCAAAAGCACTGTTCAGCAGCCCGTCGCCTGCCAAAATCGCAATATCATCACCAAAAATGACGTGGTTTGTCGGCTTTCCCCGTCTCAGATCGTCATTGTCCATAGACGGATGATCGTCATGTATCAGCGAATATGTATGTATAAATTCTATTGCGCAAGCAAAAGGAAGTGCCTCATCATAATCTCCGCCGCAAAGAGCGCAAGTGCCGAGAAGAAGCACCGGTCGTATGCGCTTTCCTCCCGCAAGAAGGCTGTATTTCATTGATTCGTAAATTATTTCCGAATATTTTTCCACAGTCGGCAGATAACGAAGCAGCGACCGCTCTGTCATATTTTTCAAATAATCAAATTCTGTCATATTTTTCGAACACTCAACTAATGCCATACGCCTTACCTTCTTTTGCGTCCTTTGTTTGCGAGAGAAAGCATTCTTCTGTTTTTCTCAACTGCTTCTGCGATCTTTTCTATCGTATAAGATATTTGCTCGGCTGTATTTGATGCGGAAAGGCTGAATCTCACCGCGCCTTCAATCTCATAATCCTTAAGCTTCATTGCCCTGAGGACATAACTTCCCTTGTTCTTTGAGTTTGAGGAGCATGCCGAGCCTGTCGAAACATAGATATCCTCCTGCTCAAGCATATGAAGTATGACTTCCGCCCTGGTCCCGACAAAGCTTACATTTAGAATATACGGAAGGCACTTGTCATAAGGCGCATAACTGATATCATCATTATTCCCTAACGCAGACTCCGCCTTGTTCACAGCCTGTCCGTCCTGAAGATACAACGGACTGTTTATCTTAATATCAGAAATCCGTGAAGTCAGCCCCTCAAGAAGCATATTTCTCAGCTGAGAAACATTCCTAAGATTTTCTTTGAGATTATCTTTCATGATTGAAGATGCCTTCGCAAATCCCGCAATCCCCGGCATATTTTCAGTGCCGGATCTCATATGATGCTGCTGTCCGCCGCCGTAAATATACGGAACTATGCGCTTTTCGCTGTTTATGTACAAAATGCCCGTGCCCTTCGGGCCGTGAATCTTGTGGCCGCTTGCAGCCAGAGTGTCTATCCCGGCTTTCTTGACATTTATAGGCAATTTTCCGTAGCTTTGAACAGCGTCACAGTGAAAAATCGTATGTTTTCTTCCGGCAAGGAGCCTTCCGACCTCCTCTACAGGCATAACAGCGCCTGTTTCATTATTCACATGCATCAAAGCAACGATTATCGTATCATCTCTGAGGGCGGCTGCGACATCATCGGCATGGATTATACCATTTCGGTCCGGCTGTATATAAGTCACTTCGGCGCCTTTTTGTTCGAGAATCCTGCATGACTCGAGTATCGCATGATGCTCAACCGATGCGGTAATGACATGCTTTCCCTGCCTTTTAAGCGCCTCCCAGGCCCCGAAAAGTGCTGTGTTGTCAGATTCGGTCCCGCCTGATGTGAAAATGATTTCATCGTCAGACGCGCCGATGAATTCCGCAACTGTCTTGCGTGCGCCTCTGAGAATCTTCTCGGCATCGACCCCCATTCTGTGAAGTGATGACGGATTTCCGAAGCTTTTTTCCGCTACTCTTACCATTTCCTCAGTTACATCATGAAACTGCGGTGTAGTTGAGCTGTTATCCAGATAAACAAACATTTCTGTTCCTCCAATTGATTATAGGGCTGCTTGCTTGCCGGAAGCAGACTCCTGTTTAAAAAGAACGGGCTGGCCTTGGTGAAAGGACAGCCCTGATCATTTTTATTTTGCGTACTCTACGGCACGTGTTTCTCTGATGACATTGACCTTTATCTGACCCGGATACTGAAGTTCGCTTTCGATCTTCTTGCTTATATCCCTTGCGAGCATTGGAAGCTCATCATCTGACTTTTCTTCCGGTCTTGCGATAACTCTGATCTCGCGACCTGCCTGAATAGCATATGATTTTTCTACACCCGGTGTAGTATTTGCAATTTCCTCAAGCTTTTCGAGTCTGTTGATATAATTGTCAAGAGTCTCTCTTCTTGCTCCCGGTCTGGCTGCAGAAAGTGCATCAGCCGCAGCAATGAGAACTGCCTCAAGGCTCTTTGGCTCATGATCTCCATGGTGAGAAGCAACACAAGCAATGACATCTTCTGATTCCTTGTACTTTCTTAAAAGTGACATGCCGATCTCTACATGCGTACCCTCAACCTCATGGTCAATGGACTTGCCTATATCATGCAGGAGACCTGCCCTCTTGGCAAGCTTCGGATCAAGGCCGAGCTCTGAAGCCATAAGGCCTGCCAGATGTGCAACCTCAATCGAGTGCTGAAGTACATTCTGTCCGTAGCTAGTACGATACTTAAGTCTTCCGAGAAGCTTGACAAGCTCATGATGCAGATTGTGAATGCCAACATCGAATGTAGCCTGTTCACCGGCTTCTTTGATTGACTGGTTGACTTCACGCTCTGCCTTCTGCGCAGCCTCTTCAATTCTTGCAGGATGGATCCTGCCGTCCATGATAAGTCTTTCGAGACATATTCTTGCAATCTCTCTTCTTACAGGATCATATGCGGAAACTATAACTGCCTCAGGAGTATCGTCAATAATAAGGTCTACGCCGGTAGCAACTTCGATTGCCCTGATATTTCGGCCTTCGCGTCCGATGATTCTGCCCTTCATCTCGTCATTTGGCAGATTTACCACGCTGACTGTGGTCTCTGCAACCTGATCAGCGGCACATCTTTGTATCGCTCCGACGATGATCTCCTTGGCTTTCTTATCAGCTTCTTCCTTAGTCTTTGCCTCGATATCCTTTATCATGATTGAAGCTTCATGGCGAATATCTCTCTCAAGATTTGAGAGCAGAATTGACTTTGCTTCTTCCACAGTATATCCGGAAATCTTTTCGAGTTCCTGCATCTGTTTTTCGATAAATCCGTCGAGTTCAGTTTCCTTATCCGCAAGTCTCTTTTCGGTTTGTGTGAGACTTGCTTCTTTTTTTTCGGCATTTTCAATCTTTTTGTCGAGTGATTCCTCTTTTGAAATCAATCTTCTCTCTAAGCGGTTCATCTCATTTCGACGCTCTTTGACTTCCTTTTCGACGTCACTGCGCATCTTGTGAGCTTCTTCTTTAGCCTCGAGAGCTATTTCTTTCTTGATTGTCTCTGCCTGATTTTCGGCATCGAGTATTAAATTTGATGCCCTTTGTTCAGCCGATCCTAAAGCTCTTTCAGCAGTGGATTTTCTCATAACATATCCGACGAGAACACCTGCTGCAAGGCATGCAACGGCTAAAATCACAGCAATAATCGGGTTTATGGTAAAACACCTCCTAAAAGTGTCTGATATAATTTTGAATAGCACATACGCTCTATATCGTATATATATTCCTTGTATAACTAAATACCATTTTACCCTGCATCGACATGACAAGCGGTACTTTCCAATACTTTGAATTTTCGGCATTTCGGCGATGGGCCGCAATCTCACGCTTCGGTCCAAACAACTTCAAAGCATTGCATAAAGCACTATATTAAACTATATAAAGCACTATAAAAACACTATATAAAATACTGCATAAGCACTCCTTCGTTTCAGCGCAAGCAAGCTTAGATCAAGCGAGCCTGTCCGTCCTGCAGGCATCAATAAGTAAAGCCAAACAAGGCATATTATATGAATTACAATCGCAAGTCCTGTGAAATGACACAAAAATGCCCAAATGAGGGCATCCTTTCAGACAAGTCACGAACTACTATGTGATATCAAAACATCTTAAGTAAGTATAATTACTTATATAAAAGCTTACCTTACTATTTTAGTATGCTTATGCCTAAAAGTCAAGATATTCTATAAGTCTCGCCGCAATTTGGAGCTGTTTTATATCGTGAGGTCAGCGCTGTTTATATGTCGGAGTCAGCGTTATTTACATGCCGGAGTCAGCGTTATTTATATGCCTTTGTAGATGGAATTTATCATGCTTGCAAAATTTTTATATATATATGTATTCTTCTTGCACACTACAGGAATCCCGCCATTCATCGCAATATGAATATTTTCGTCCTCCTGAATGATGCCGGCAACCGGAATAAGAAGCTCCTCGACTGTCTTCGAAACCGAAGGGATAATGTCGCCTCTTAATGCATCAGAATCATGAACTCTGTTTATGATCCCGAATATTTCATTTATCCCGGCATTCACCAATTTCGATGTGACAGTATCTGCATTTCTCAGTGAAACATATTCTTGTGTCACGAGTACAACTGCTCTGTCCGATGTCGACACCGAAGCAATCCATTCGGGTGATGAAGGAGAAGGTGTGTCTATAATGATATGATCAAATTTTGTTCTGAGCGCGTCGCAAAGCTTTTTCATATGTACAGGAGTTATTTTTTTCTTGGACGCATTTTGTGATGCGGAAAGAAGATAGAGACTCTTAAAGCGTCTGTCTTTGTTCAGAGCCTTGCTGAGTGTGCACGTTCCGCTCACGACATCAGCCATATCATAGATGATGTCACTTTCGAGTCCGAAGCACATATCAAGATTTCTAAACCCGCTGTTCATGTCTATAAGCAGCACCTTGCCTCCTCTCATTCCGAGGGATGCTGCCATATTTGAAGCAAACATGGTCTTTCCTGCGCCTCCGTTTCCGGAAGTAACTGCTGTAATAATACTCATAGCTTTCTCCTTTTTGATTTTAAGTTCCTTTTGATCTAGTATAATACCCCGGAATAAATCTAAAAGTCCATCTTTCCAATCTCTCTGAGACTGATATATGTACCGTTTCCTATAATAATATGATCCAGTACCGCGATTCCGAGAATCTGTCCCGCCTTAGAAAGCCGCTCTGTGATCAGCACGTCTTCTCTGCTCGGCGACGGATTTCCGCTCGGATGATTGTGTACAAGAATTACACTTGCCGCACTGCGTCTGAGTGCCCCCGAAAAAACCTCCCTGGGATTTGCCGGAGAGCTTGTAAGAGAGCCTACCGAAACTTCATCTTCAGCGATAACCTGATTCTTGGCATTCAGCATGAGAACTGCGAAATGTTCCTTTGTAAGATATCTCATCCTGCTCATGAAAATGTCTGCTATCCTGTCAGGTGAGGATGCGTCAACCGGCTCAGATGAAGATGTCTTGTTTAATCTTCTTCCAAGCTCGACAGCAGCCAGAAGTACGGCAGCCTTTGCGGGTCCGATGCCGTTTACCGTATATAATTCCTCCGGTGTGCAGTCATTTAAAAATAAAATGCCTCTGTTGTCCATAGAGATAATGCTCTCCGCAAGATTTACAGCTGAACGCTGTGCGGTGCCTGCCCCTATGAGGATCGCAAGAAGCTGTGAATTTGAGAGGACTTCCGCCCCATTTTTCAACAAAAGCTCTCTCGGTCTCTCCATACTTGGCAGGTCTTTTATCATGATTGTTTCTTTCAATTATTCTTTTCTCCCATGAAATCACTTCCTGCGGATGTGCTTTTCCAAAATCGGAAGAAGCGCATCCCAGGGTAACCCCACGACATTTGAATAATCTCCTTCTATCCTGTCAACAAACCGTTTCCATCCCCCCTGTATAGCATAAGATCCGGCTTTGTCGGCAGGCTCGCCCGTGGCGACATAACTGAGTATATTTTCCTTCGTATAATCGGTAAAATAGACATCGGTGACTTCACAAAAAGCGTCTGTTATTCCTGATTCGGTGTCGCAGACAGCAACGCCTGTCATGACTTGATGCCTGTCATCTCTCAAAGACTCGAGAGTCGCGCACGCATCAGCGTCATCTGCGGGCTTTCCGAGAATTTTCCCGTCATGAACCACTATCGTATCAGCAGAGATGATAATGCCCTCGCTTCCCTCATCTCTCACTGCAAATGCTTTTCTTACGGCAAGAGACATGCAATAAAGCCTCGGGCTGTCCCAAAACTCCACTGTTTCGTCTATATCGGCCGATGCGACCGAAAATTCCACTCCGTGTTCTTTTAATATGTCATTTCGCCTTGGCGAACGTGATGCCAAAATAATATGTTTCTTTTCCATATCCATGTAATATGTGTTAATCCATAATGAGTAAACAATTGCATGTAATTGTAATATCAACAATCCATAACAAATTTGACTCGCGAATCAATAAGTATGATTTATGAATTATTTGTTCTTGTTTATGATTCTAGTCTCGTACTTCCCTGTCTCAATGTCAATATATCGAACAAAGAGGGAAACTTTATTTTCTTCATTTAGGGCATTCCATATCATATTCGTAAATTCGTCGATTCCTCCGACAATATCAACAGGAGTAGGCTCGCCTTCAAAAGAAGGAAGAGGACTGCCGTCTCCCATATATGTATGGATAAAACGTCCCGAACCTGCCTTTGGCTCTGTATATGCGAATGTATATCTGTCGCATGCGCCGCTGCAGTCAATATCCGTCTTGAGAATGGACATGGCATAATTGAAGCTGCCCTTTTCAACCTTAAGAATACCGCTGATTCTTGGGGTGAAATTCGGTGAGTCTGGCTCAAACTCTCTTGCTCGTAAGGACTGCTCGAAAGTAAACTGACGGTTCATGGAATCATAAATCGTGTCAGTCTGGTCGCCGTTTGTAACGATAGTCTTGTTTCCAAGCACTCTTACGGGAGCATAGATGATAAGACTCGGGTCGCTTAGCTTAGACTCATCATAAGCCTGAGTGCGGATGCCTTCGCCGTCCTCTGCAAAGATCCTGTTTCTGCTGTTTTCGCTTCTTCCCATAATAAAATAAGCCGCAACAGCATACTTTCCGTCCTCGGATTTTCCGATTATGATACCTCTGCCCGGATATGAATTTGATGAAATTTCCTGTTTGAGTGATACTTTTTTCATGGTCTCTCTCCTGTTTCTCTGATTTTCCCAATATTTACGATAATAAAAAAATGTGTCCGGACGGAATGCATACTGCATTCCGTCCTTCCACAATTATATAACATCAATCTATTTTTGTCGACATACTTCTTTTTTCTCTGCGCACCGCCGGCGGTGCCGATTGGTCATCACCGCCGCACTTTCGTGCCGCCGCAGAAGTCGCCGGCGCCCTCTCGCAGCGCCGCGCCATGCCGTACAATAAATCTTGAGATTATTCGCTGTCCGCAGACTCCTCGCTGCTTGAAGAATCCTCACTGCTTGAAGAGTCTTCGCTGTCTGACGATTCTTCCGCGGTTGTCGAATCTTCGCTGTCCGTATCCGTAGCCTCAAGCTCGGATACTGAAACGAATGCCTGCGGTACATCACTCGACAACAGATAAATGTTGTCTTCTCCCTCTACAAATGCATAATATGCAGAGGTTATCGGATTTTGGCTTCCGATATATAATATTTTCTGAGTTCCGTCGCTAAGGCTCAGCGTTATGGTCATCTCAGGATCGTCAAGACCGTAATCCGCTGTGGAAGAAAGATTGTCCGCAACTACGCGTTCGCATTCCAGGTTTGAAAGAACGGAAAGCATCGAATCCACAAGATCCTCATCGATATCTATAGTCTTGTCATTTGTATACACCCACTCGTCGTCTTCTTTTGTGAAGGTCTGGAGAGTGTCTTCGCAGTTATAACTAACAGTTTCGACATCATCTGTCGAAAAACCGGCAAATGTGTCTATACTTAAATCCTCTTCATCTTTTGTCTCATACCTGACAGAATAACTATTTGTCAGGAAATATACTACCAACAAAACAGCCAGAACACCTAAAAGCAATAACATCAAAAGGATGCTGCTTTTTCTTTTGTCTTGTTTGCTCATTTTTGTTCCCCGTCTTTCCTACTTCTTTCTTCTACCGAGCCAGATTATGAGTCCGGCAGCCAAAATCGCAACCGGAATTACGATAACAGTCAATGCAAACCAAAGGCTGTTTTGTGCAGATGAAACAGTTATATATTCCGGTGATACCGATTTTTGATCAATAGAGATATTTCCTGTAGAGCTGTCACCGCCTGCAAGCTCGCAAAGACAATCCATATAGAAGTCAAGATTTGCTACTGAAAGAGATTCCGTAATAGATTCATCTGTCAATGAACCTGATGAAATAAGAATCATTTCTCCGCCGACTGCATCTTCTGAAGCGTCTTCTGAGTCTTTTGCTTCTTCCGAATCTTTCGTGTCGTCAGAGTCTTTCGCGTCGTCTGATGTGTCATCTGCCGCATCGTCTGCGTCCTCTTTATCTTTGGCCGGTTTTTCCGAGAGGCATGCATACGCAAACGGACCTTCAGCGTCTCCGCTCTCTTTTTCATATGTGGTGAGCTGACCGTCTTTTACAGTCTTAAGATATGCGCCGTCTGAAGAAGTAAGAAGGTCTGTTATTGTTATTTCACTGTCTTCACTTTCGCCTGATGATGCTGCACTGCTGTCTGACGAATCGGAGTCAGATGACGAATTTGTCTTTGTTATTCCGAGAGCATTCGGAATAAGAATATTCACGTTGTCAAGATCTGTCATGAAGTCGGTACTTTCGATATTCGGAAGAACGTATAAAGGATACTGGTAATAATTTCCTGATGTCTCCATTACCACGCCGTCCCCAAGCTTCATTCCGTAAGAATCAAATACCGAAGCGAAATTCGTGAGGGTATCCTCTGTATATCCTGCTGTGATGAGAGCTCGTCCGCCGCCGTCAAGATATTCGATAATCTTTGTGGCTTCTTCTGAGCTGAGATCATTTTGAGGATAGTTGACGATCAGGCAGTCACAGTCCTCAGGAACGCTTCCTTCAGACATGAGATTCAGATCGGCAGTCTCAAAATTCTGCTTTGTGATCAAAGATGACAATGATGAGCTGAGCTCTGTCTCTCCGTGGCCTGTCAGGCAATATATTTTCGATGTGTCATCGCTGCTTACAGCGGAAATAGCGCTTGTGAGCTGACCTTCGCCGTCAAATGTAGTCGTATAAGAGCCTGTCGTATAATAATCCGAATAATCCGAAACATATATGTCACTGTAATCAATGGTTATCTCTTTCGTATCGCTGCTTACGATCAAGCTGTTTTGAGTAAGGGAGCTGTAATTGTTTGCCACATCCAGATCAACTTCAGGATCCTTGTATTCAACCTTGATATGCTTTGAACCGTCCTTATATCTCTCAATAAGTTTATTTATCGTTTCATCCGCGGAATCTTTGTCTGCGAGAACCGTGACAGTTACATCCTTGTCAAGACCCTTAAGCATGTCCTTTGTCTTGTCGCAGATCGTGTAAAGCTTGCCCGGCGTGAGGTCGGCAGCCTTGATATTTTCAGGAAGAACACTGAAAATGAGATTTATTACGACTGCAATTGCTATTACTATAACTATAAGTGCCGCACTGTATGAACCGAAGCGAACATTCTTTGTGCTAAATGCGCCCTTTATTCCGGGTTTTTTTATATTAAGCTTTTTCATCCGGTTCACCTCCTAACTCCATCTGCGCTTCTGAATCATCTGACCGGTCAGGAAACAGAAGACACCCGCTATTGTAATGTAAAAGATATATGTTGAGATATCCAGAGTTTGATTTACAACATTGTCAAATCTCGATACCAATGAAAATGCCTTTAAGAAGTTTGGGAAAAGGCTTTCAAAGGAAGTCTTCTTAACTATAAATATCACAGTAAGCACGATTTCTGCGATAATGCCGAGTCCGCCGGCAATCACAGCATTCTTCAGCAATGCATATATAAGCAAAGCAATCAGAGCTATCACGATGATGAATGCGATATAAGATGCTGCAGCTGAAGTAGAAAGAAGTGAAGCGATACCTTCTATAAGCTGCAGGATAAGAAGTATACCGAATGTCCCGATCGCTGCTATTATCTGATTTTCAGTTATGGATGACATGAACATGCCAATTGCGATATATGCGGCGCCAAGGAAGAAATAAGCGAAAATCGCTGCATAATCCGCTGCAAGAGCGCCGCCGCCGTAGCAATGGATAATTATCGGCGCCGCACATGAAACTCCCATAACGATTCCGAATATCGCAAGCATCGACAGATATTTGCCCATGACAATCTGAGTTATCGTGACAGGCGCCGTAAGAAGCATCTGGTCTGTCTTTGTCTTACGCTCCTCGGCAAAGCTTCTCATGGTCAGGATTGGTACCGCGATAAGAAGTATAAATGACATACTTGACAATGCTGCCGCAAAGTAAGGATATCCTTGACTAATATTATATGCTACAAAATATATTCCCATAAAAACAAATATTGCCGCCATGAAAACAGGTCCTGTCATATTGTGAAAGTAGGACTTGAATTCTCTTTTAAAAATTGCTTTCATTCTTATCTCTCCTCACTTTCGTCTCTCGATGCTTCATCTTCCGAAGCTGCGTCACTGTCTCCACTCCCGAGCGTGTCGTCTCCGTATGCGCCGTCTCCGCTTCCGAATGTATCATCTGCAAGTGCGCTGTCCCCGTCTTCGAGCGCATCATCTTCGAGCTCATCATCTGCGAGCGTGTCGTCTCCGTATGCGCCTCCGAGCTCATCATCTGCAAGCGTGTCATCCCCTTCTTCCAAAGAAACATTTGAAATCGCAGAATCAAGCGCAGGATCTGTAAGCTCAAGGAATAAGTCTTCAAGAGAACCGCTCTCTTCGTTCATCCCGAGTACAAGATATCTTGCGTCCATAAATGCAAGAGCTATGCTGTCCTTTAATCCTTCGCATCTGTCAAATTCCGCATTTACGACAACGGTTCCGTGAGCTGTCTCAGTAGTTTCAATACTTCTAAATCCTTCAACCGACGATACTGTCGTATTGATATCTTTGGCATTTGCCGGATCATCAAGAGGTCTTACTTCTATCACAAACTTCGATATAGGATTTACTGAATCCATGAGATTTTCAGGTGTATCACATGCAACCAGTTTTCCGTGATTTATGATCATAACCTTATCGCATACAGCACTTACCTCTGAAAGAATATGGGAGCTGAGAATTATGGTATGCTGACTTCCGAGGCTCTTTATAAGATTTCTGATCTCAATAATCTGTGCCGGGTCGAGGCCCACAGTCGGCTCATCCAAAATAAGAACATCCGGATGCCCGATAAGTGCCTGAGCAAGTCCTACCCTTTGCTTGTATCCCTTTGAAAGATTCTTTATAAGCTTATGCTCCATATCCTCGATCTTGACTGTCTCTTCAGCCTGCCTGACAGCCGCAGCTCTTTCCGATTTTTCGATTCCTTTAAGTTCCGCGGCAAACAACAGATATTCGCCTACAGTCATATCCGTATAAAGAGGCGGAATCTCAGGAAGATATCCTATCTTTGATTTTGCTTCCTTCGGCTGATGCAAAATGTCATATCCGTCCACGATGACATCACCTTCGGTAGCCGCGATATATCCCGTCATAATATTCATAGTAGTGGATTTGCCCGCGCCATTAGGGCCGAGGAACCCGTAAATTTCGCCTTTTTCCACAGTAAAGCTGAGATTGTCAACAACTGTGTTTTTTCCGTATCTTTTCGTAAGATTTCTGACTTCTATCATACAGTCCTTACCTTTCCTCCGCATAAAATAATCTAAAAACATAACTGCATTCGCAGCAAGCCATAAAACATTAATGATTATATACTTCCGATGTGATGAATATATAACCTTTTTCCTCTTTATATGAATATTTTGTGAAATTTTTAAAATTCTGACTATCGGCGACAAGATAATTGTACGAAAGAGAAAGTATACATGTTTTTTTATTGTGATTTGAAAGGTTTATTAACATTTATTACACAAAATTCGGCTTAATGTGATATAAGTTGTTATATGCAGCGGTCGAAAGACACAATTATACTGTCACTGTCCGGAAATTATGATACAAAAAATTGAGATCGCTATCTGAAAAATGATGATACGAAAAGTTGAGATTGTTAGCCAGAAAATGATGATACATAAAATTTCAATTGTTATCCAAAAAGGTGATATGGAAAGTTTCAATCATTTGCAAGCAGCATGAAAGCACTCTTTTGGAGTATTTTTTGGGGGTTGATTTAAAATAATTTGAATATAATATGTTTGCAAAATTTGCTTTAAAAATCAACTATTTTAAAAATTTACCGAGTTGTAGTTTGTTTTTGTTTTTTTTTTTTTAATTTTGTTAAAATACACTACAAATTTGTAATAAACTTTTCTTATTGTTATACTTGATATGGCAATATTTTTTTGCTATAATTTAACCGACATAGATTGAAGTTTGTATACTTCGTCTTAAGACGGCAAACCGACATGTGCAATATTTAAGCAAACCAACCAAGACAAATTTTCAAGCATACTAACATGCAAAATTTTTAAGCATACTGACATGCGAAATTTTTAAGCATACCGTTGTATGTATTTTAATGATTGAGATGGCAGATATTATATTTTCTGATATGTGGTAGGCCGGTAAATAATTCAGTTACGTTTAAGGGGCACTTATACAGGTTTTGTACAACTGGGATTTGTGCTTTTGCACGTCCAAGATATTCATTTTTTCTTTTCGTACAACTGAGATTTGTGCCCGAATCATCACTTATTAAGTGAAGAAAGGCATTTACTTATTTATGAGAGACGAGATTCTTTACACTCCGGATGAAATAGCTAAAAAGCTAAAACTGTCAAAGTATACAGTTTATGAGATGATTAAGAGAAATGAGATTCCAGCGCACAGGATCGGCAGAAGCCTGCGTATCACAGAATCTCAACTGGCTACTTATCTGTCACAGTCTAAGCAGCCTGACAACTCATTTGAAGCCGAAATCGTACAGATTGATGATGAGACTTTCGCAAAGATCCCAGGCACACCGTCTGCGGTAAATCTTTCGGTAGTTACTCAGAGCCGCGGTCCCGCAATGGTTTCCATCAAGTCAGAGGATATTATCCTCAGCAGGACACGCGTAGTATGCAGCGCAGAAAACAACATCCCGGGTACTATCACAGGCATGGAGGAAAACGGAAATACTTACAAGATTGTCGTAAATGTAGGCATTCCACTTATAGTAAGTCTTACAAAGCGCTCTGTAGCAGAGCTTAGCTTCAAGCTTGGTGACTCAGTGCATTGTATCTTCAAGGCACTTGCCGTTACAGTTGTTTAGTTAGTATAGTATTATTTCGGATCAATAATGCTTGATGACAACATCAAAACAGTCAAAAAGGACCGAAGAACTGTTATGTTCTTCGGTCCTTTTTTCTAAGTCTCAACAGTTATGATATTGACATTATCCGACACTGCCGCATAGTCAGCATCATCCGGTGCTGTCGGTGCAAAACAGACATTATTTTATGCCGTCACTACTTTGAAGTGCTGCTCTCAGCGTCGCTGCTTTCGCTGCTACTTTCAACAGTGGTTTTGATTACGGCATTTTCACATACAAAATCAAGTGCCTTTGATGTCTTGAGATACTGATTTATATAACCCTTGCCGTATTTTTCATAATATTCATCAAGGTCGGTTGAACCGAGGTACTCTTTGCTGTCACTGTCATCTATCTTCAACTTTTCCTTTTGATATACATACTGCAGATAGAAATTTGCTTTGATAGATGATTCGCATGAACTCTTGATTTGCTCTCTGTAAGCGGCCTCGTCCTCGACTCCGGAAGATGAGAGATAATCCTCAAATGACATTCCGTAATTTGTGACATACTGCTTTGTAAATGCGACATTTATATCTACCTGGTCATTTACAAGCTTTTCAGGAAGCTCTTTAAATGTAGCAAGATCATCAATATTGCTGTAGAAATAATTCTTCTTCTTTGTATTTACCAAGTCTTCCTTAATCTGAGCCTTCATGTCATCTACCGACTCATAATCCAATTCCTTTGCGGTATCGTCAGTAAGCTCCGGAGTGACTTCTGCCTTGATAGAGTTTAACTTAACTGCAAATACAGCATCCTTGCCTGCCAGTTCTTCCTTAGAATAGTCATCAGGGAAAGTAACCTCTACATTGAATTCGTCATTAATATTGTGGCCTTCAATCTGAGTTTCAAAATCATCGATAAAAGTGCCCGAACCAAGCTCAAGATCATAACCCTCTGCAGTTCCGCCGTCAAATTCTACGCCGTCAATAGTTCCTTTATAATCGATATTTACAGTATCGCCGCTCTGGGCTGCTCTGTCAGTGACTTCTTCTTCTGTAGTAAGGCTTGAAAGCTTAGAGTCGATTTCGTCCTGAATCTCGTCATCGGTAACTTCAACCTCGGAAGAAGGAATTTCGATTCCCTTATATTTATCAATCTCAACATAATCAGCTACCTTGCATTTTTCATAAAATCCGTCATCGTCAAGGTCGATGCTGTAATTGATTTCGCTTTCCGCATCAGAAGAGTCTGACGAAGACGAGCCGCCGATTTTACAGCCGGAAAAGCCGAAAACCATACTGACAGCCAGCATCAGGGATGCGGCTTTTACTATTATAGATTTTTTCATATTCTTTCCTTTCGTGAAACAATAAATTTAAAATAACAAACTTTAAATATCAAGTTTTCTTTTTACCAAACCATAATACCATTATTTCGCTGAAAACTAAAGGACTATTTTTGAGAGTTTGTTTTAATTTTTTGTTATTACAACATTTTTGACAGAGTTCTGTTTGAGCAAATCTTCAAAATTTTTTAATCATTTGCTCCTCAAATGCATGTTTTTCTTCGATTAGTCTTTGGAATTTCAATGTTTTTCTTACAAAATCATCACAAGATTCAAATCTTATATTTGTATTGACAACTTGAAAGATTTAGTTTATAATGAAGTCAAGTTAGAAAGAGTTATCGAGTTTTTCGTGTGATTCTTCCTAGCTAAAATAATCGATGTTTTTCATGGTTATTTTCCTTCTCAATTTTAAATTTTGCAGCACATGAATTTGCCAATGAAAATGAAAACCCATTCACGGATGTGAATGGGTTTTCATTTTCATTTATCAACAACTCGATTTTTAACGATCCGATTTTTTTACAACCCGGTTTTTCTTTTTTTACAATCCGATTTTTCTTTATTAGCTATTTACATGTGAAAGGATATAGTCTCTCACTCCTTCTACAGTCATATCGTCTGTGCAGATTTCTATTGCACCGTCAGCCTTTCGCAGGGGATTTAGCTTTCTGTTCATGTCATTTTCGTCTCGTATTGCAAGATCCTTCAAAACTGAATCAAGATCAGCTTCCTCATTTTTTTCTTTGAGCTCTGCAAGCCTGCGCTGCGCTCTCACCTCAAGTGACGCATGTATATAAAACTTATGTGACGCGTCAGGCAGGACATTTGTGCCGATATCTCTTCCGTCCATCACGACGCTCTTTTTTTCTGCAATCCTTTGCTGAATTTCGACAAGAATCCTCCGGCAGGCTGCAAGCTTGGAGATTTCTGAGGCTGCCGCGGATATCTCAAGAGTTCTGATTTTTCCGTTTACATTTTCTCCGTCAAGATAAATGCAGCCGTTAGAAAAATCTATATCTGTGTCCTTCATCATTTTTTCTACAGCCTTTTCATCTGAAATATCTATACCCAAAGTCACTGCCTTAAGTGCAGCGGCTCTGTACATGGCACCTGTGTCTATATATTCTATGCCAAGCGCAGACGCCACATTTTTCGCTGCAGTACTCTTGCCCGATCCGCTTGTGCCGTCAATTGCAATATTGATATGTTCCACCTTTAAATCCCTCTTTTCTCGGTTAAATCAAAGTCGTAACTACTATGTCGCCGAGGCATAACTGTACCATCAAAGCAGCGCCGCGCCATCAGAGCAGCACTATGCCTGCGCACATTCTGCCGGTCTTTCCATGGTCTCTTCTGTACGAATAAAAAATGTCTTCCCGGCATGAAGTACAAAGCCCCGAAATCTCGATATGTCTTATGCCTGCCCGAAGCAGAAGCTTTTTGTTTATATTCTTTAGGTTCAGATGAAATTTTCCATTTTTGTCATCCCTGCAAAGCTCAGGGTCATAATGACCCAAGCGTCCCGAATGTCCCGGGCGACCCAGACGGCTCGAACGCCCCGGATTGCCTGAATTGCCTGAATCCGCCAGAAAAAAATCTTCTCCGTATTTTTCTTCGAAGGCGGCTTTTACATCTTCTCCTGTCTCAAAGCAGCACATGTCTATCCCCGGCCCTATCACGGCGCGGATATCTTCCGCCTTGCTTCCGAACTCTCTGCACATAGCTTTTGCCGTAAGAGCCGCTATATCCGCATGCGTCCCGCGCCACCCGGCATGAGCCAGACCCGCAGCATGCCGCACCGGGTCATACAGCCACACAGGTATACAGTCGGCATGAAGACTTGTGAGGATGACATTTTTCGCATCTGTGATCGTAGCATCGGTTTCGGGATAATATAAAATATTTTCAAAAGGTTCTGTCTCTGCGCTTTTCTTTTCATCACCAGCTATTTCAGTATCGGCAGCTGTTTCAACGTCTGCTCTTTCCGAGCAATGCGTAAGTCTTTCAGTGTCTGCTTTTTCCGAGCGATGCGAAAGTCTTGCGATATCTTCCTTTCTGATGCACTGCACGACATGGCCGTGAACCTGCTGCGGCATCACTTCCGTATAACCGGCATTTCCGAATAGATCAAAGACTCTTTTCCTGTTTTCCTTTACGATTTCGATGTCGTCGCCGGTATTTGGACCCATATTCAGCGATTCAAACTCTCCCTTGCTCACACCCCCGATTTTCGTGGTAAAGAAGGTCCTAACAGGATAATTGTCGTCAAGCAGGCCGATTGAGGCATAAACAGGAGACGGCGAGCCTCCTGCAGATTCCGAAGCTTCTGCGGCTTCAGCATCAGGGTATACAATCCTAAATATCTCTTTTCTGTCTGTCATTTAGCTTTTCTATCTCCTTGATAAAAGTGTCCACATCATCAAACTGCCTGTAAACAGAAGCAAATCTTACATAAGCCACTTCGTCAAGATTCTTCAGATTTTCGAGTATAACCTCTCCTATGGTCGTACTCGGAATCTCTCGTTCCATCATATTTGTCAGGCCTTTTTCGATTTCGTCAACTATACGGTCTATCTGCTCTGCCGTAACAGGACGCTTTTTGCAGGCATTTACTATGCCTTTTCTGACCTTCGCACGATTGAAAAGCTCTCTGCTTCCGTCTTTTTTTACTACCATAAACATGATTTCTTCAACCTTCTCATATGTGGTAAATCTCTTTTCGCACTCTTCACATATACGACGGCGTCTTATAACACGTCCGTCCTCCGTAGGTCTTGAATCTATAACCCTTGTATTGTCATTTTCACAAAAAGGACATCTCATCTTTTTGCTCCTCTTTTACTCTGTTCTTTTATCCATTAATCAGAAAATCATAACTGCTTGTATTTTCTTTCGATTAAAAAATATCACACTGTTTAAAATAAATCAAGATTTTACGGAAAGATTATACCATATATTGAATTTGACAATATTTTTGTACAGAAAAAATCAATATCATGTTGTTCATAAGTTCACAATATGCAGCTGCCTGTTTGTAATATTTATATGCCCGTTTATAATATCAATTGCGGCCCGGACACAACTAAATCGGTTCTATAAACACAAACAGCTGCTGCTGACGTGGCGCTTTCTTACGGCTGACATTTGACGGGATATTATTGACAATGCTGCGCCGTTATATTACTATCTAAATTGTGGACAAAATATGTTTGTTATTATTTTTTTATGCCCCGCTATACTATGCTGTTACGCTATGCCCGATTCCTGTATTTTATGTATACTTGCTTAGACCTGCGCCTGTGCGGTCTGTGAAGTATATATGCTCGGTGCTTTATGCATGCTTGCTCGCCATATGAATGTGCTGTCTTTGCCTGTGCGTTCTGTGTAATCTGTACAAATGGTCGGTAGGCGGCGGGCGGCATGTACGAGCCGACATACATGCTTGGTATGCCCGACGGGCGGTGAAGTTAGCGGACAATCCCGGTGCGTTGTTATCGCGCGTTGTCATTAAGAAAGGACTCTCAAAATGAAAGAAAAAAAGGGCTTTTTTGCCGAATTCAAAGAATTTATCGCTAAAGGAAACGTACTCGACCTTGCTGTCGGCGTTATCATCGGTACTGCTTTCACCGGAATCATTACTTCGGTAGTTGAAAATCTCATTACTCCTCTTATCGGACTTTTCATGCCAAATACAGAAAAATTTGCCGAATTTGCTCCTGCCGGATTTGGAATCGGTGCTGTTGTGAATGATATAATCTCATTCCTGATCACCGCGTTTGTTCTTTTCTGCATCGTAAAGGGCTTCAATGCTCTGAATGCCAAGATCAAGAAGCCTGAAGAGGAAGAAGATGCTGAAGAAGAAATTTCCGCTGAATTGCAGACATTAAATGAAATCCGCGATTTATTAAAAGAGCAGGCCGGAAAGTAAGAAGAAAGCAAAGCGTGTGCACCTTTTAAGGTTCGCACGCTTGTTTTTTAGCTAATTATACACATAATTGATTTTTTCTTTGTACGTATTATTTTTCTTTACAGAAAAAAATAAACCGATTCAAAAGAATCGGTTTATTTAAAAGGGGTATTGGGATTAGAGATTAATATAAGGTTATCAGGGGGATAACCACGTCGTTTATTATAACAAAGTCTCCAAAAAATTTCAATAGTCGTTTTAAAGAATTTCGTAATACAAATTAATTTTTTTAAGTTTCTTTAAGTCTAATCCCACATTTTCTAAACGACTTCTCATAATCGGATACGTCAAATACACAATTTTTTCCGTCCAAGTGCATTTTGACGACACGTTTCTTTATTATTTTCAGCAATCATGGTTTTTTCCGTATATTTTATCTTTATTTTTTCTTCGCCGATTTAACCTTAATTTTCTCTCTTAATTCCTGTTTTTTCCTTCTCTCAATGTCGATTTTGTCTTTTCCCTGATTTTCTCTTTTCTCTAATCCTGTTCTTTCCCCTGATATTGTGATATTGCATTTACCCTGATCCTGGCTTTTCACTTACCTTGCGATATTTTATTTACTCTGATCCGTGCTTTTCATTTATCTTGCAATATTACATTTACTCTGATCCGATCTTTTCACTTATCTTGCGCTATTGCATTTCACTTCTCCGAATTTTTAAAGCCTCATGCATTTTGGAAATTCCGATCCCCCTGATATCCGTATTGCGTGAGACTTTCGGCTCGCAATGTCTTGTCAGCCTGCTGCTCGCCGCTGCTGCAAATTTCCGGCTCGCAATGCCTTGTCAGCCTGCCGGCCGCCGCTGCTTCAAGCTTTCGGCTCGCAATATCTTATCTGCCAATCTGCTGGCCGCTGCAAGCTTCCGCCTTGCGATGCTTTGCTTACAGATTCGGGCATTATTTTTGCATTAATGGTGGAACAGTCTCAGACCTGTGAGTGCCATTGTGATATTGTAGAGATTGCATGTCTCGATAACATTGTCATCTCTGATCGATCCGCCTGCCTGTGCGATATATTCTACGCCGCTTTTGTGTGCTCTTTCGATATTGTCTCCAAATGGGAAGAATGCGTCAGAACCGAGGCAAACGCCTGACATCGTTTCGATCCATGCCTTTTTTTCTTCCGCCGTGAGAGGCTCCGGCTGCTTTGTAAATACCTTCTGCCATTCGCCGTCACGAAGGACGTCGTCACAAAATTCCGAAATATATACGTCGATTGCGTTGTCTCTATCCGCACGCTTGAGACCTTCCTTGAAAGGAAGAGCCATTACCTTTGGATTTTGTCTCATATACCATACGTCCGCCTTGTTTCCGGCAAGCCTTGTGCAGTGAACTCTCGACTGCTGCCCTGCTCCGATGCCGATTGCCTGACCGTCTTTTACGTAGCATACTGAATTTGACTGTGTATACTTGAGCGTGATAAGCGAGATAAGAAGATCTCTCTTTGCAGACTCCGGAAGATTTTTATTTGCTGTAGGAATATTTTCGAGAAGCGATTCGTTGATTTCGGCGTTGTTTCTGCCTTGCTCGAATGTGATTCCAAATACTTCTTTTGTCTCTTTTTCTGCAGGAACATAAGACGTGTCCATCTTCAGAACGAGATAATTTCCGTTTCTCTTTCCTTTGAGTATTTCGAGAGCTCTCTCAGAATATGAAGGTGCAATAATGCCGTCTGACACTTCTCTTGCGAGGAAGCTTGCAGTCTGTTCGTCGCACTCGTCGGAAAGTGCCACAAAATCGCCGTATGAAGACATTCTGTCAGCGCCCCTTGCTCTGATATAAGCTGTGGCTATGTCGGTAAGTTCTATACCTTCCACAAAATAAACTTTCTTCAGAGTTTCGTCGAGAGGAACTGCCACTGCCGCGCCTGCCGGACTTACGTGCTTAAAAGAAGCGGCTGCAGGAAGACCTGTTGCTTTCTTAAGCTCTCTTACAAGCTGCCAACTGTTGAATGCATCGAGAAGATTGATAAATCCCGGCTTGCCGTTTAATACCTCAAACGGAAGCTCGCCTTCTTTCATAAAGACTCTTGCCGGCTTCTGGTTTGGATTGCATCCATACTTAAGTTCGAGTTCTTTCATGATGTCTTTTCTCCTTCTTTTTTTCTTAGAAATTTCTAATCCGATTTTCAAGCTTTTATTTAAGAAATATCATTTCAAAAGATACTATTTAAAAATACTGTCTTTCTTTAATTCTTTAATTAAAAAATACAATCTTAAAGAATTATCTCCTCATTATGAGAATCATCTCTTCATTATGAGAATCATACCTGTTCGAAAGATAATATCTTAAAGAATCATCTCTGTAAATAATATTTCTTATAGCTTATCCCCCTTTGCATCCCAAAATCGTGTACAAAAAACAAAAAACGACAGTCCGGGACACTTTCGATGCCCAGACGGTCGGCTTTTTCTAAAAATTATACTTCATGTGGTCAATTCCACTTCCGTCAGTCGTATAACCAACTTCAGTTTAGCACTGCCAACATATTTTTTCAAGCGGTTTTCGATTTCTTCTTAAAAGTTTTTGCCTCGAAAATTTGAGAATGTTCACCTTCTGCCCGCGACCACCCGCAACTACCTGCAACTGCCCGCAACTACCCGCGACTGCCCGCAACTACCCGCGGCTCTTCTTTACCTCTTCGATAATATCGTCTGTAGGTGTTTCCCATCTCTCGTCGCGATGCTTTATAGCCGTTGCAATATAAAGATCGGCATTAAACGAAACTGACTCAAGCTCTGCGGGAGTAAGCTCGCGCTTTACAGAAGCAGGTGAACCCATAATAAGAGAGTTAGGAGGGAAAATCTTGCCCTTTGTGATAAGCGAACCTGCAGCGACAAGAGAATTTTCGCCTATTACAGCCCCGTCCATTACGACAGAGCCCATTCCCACAAGTACATTGTCACCTATAGTTGCACCATGAATGATAACTCCGTGGCCGAGACTCACTCTTTTTCCCAGTGTAACAGGCGCTTCGCCGTGAATAATGCATCCGTCCTGAACATTGCTCTCATCACCGATCACAACCTTTACGCTGTCTCCTCTGATCACGGCATTGTACCAAACGCTTGCATTTTCGCCGATTTCTACGTCACCCTTTATAATTGCGCCTTCAGCTATATAAGCTGTATCACTAATCTTTACCATCTCTTTATCCTCCCTGTATGTTTTAAAAAAGCATGTTAAAAAAAATCCCCCGAAATCTTACGACTCCGGGGGGCAAATGGAGCTTCCAAAGGGACTCGAACCCTTGACCTGCTCGTTACGAATGAGCTGCTCTACCAACTGAGCCATGGAAGCAAAAAGAAACCACACGGGGAATCTCTTCCCGCATTGCAGGAATTTCTTCCCACGCTCTCCATGATAGCACAAGATTCTTTTTTCGTCAAACCTTTATTAATATTAAAAATTGCAGCCCCACTGTCAGACTAAATTTTTCAATTCACCCCGCTGTCAGCCCGGTCAGCTCGTTCAGTCTGCTGCAGGGCGTCTGAAATGAGGCTGCATTTTCATCAATTATTTCTTTTTTGTTTTCCCGCCTTTGCCTTTCATTCTTTTGTCTTTCTTAAGATAAACAAACCAGTAAGAGCATCCGACGAGAATCATTCCTCCGATGATATTTCCGATTGTGACAGGAATAAGATTGTGAAAAAAGAAATTTTCGATACTAAGATTTGAAATATTCGTGACAGTCTCTGATGCCGCTGCATAATAATCGCTGTTTGATGCTGCAAGAAGACCGGCAGGAATATAGTACATATTTGCTATACTATGCTCAAATCCGCTGATCACGAATGCAAATATAGGCAGAAAAAGTCCGACAGCCTTGCCTGCGACATCATCTGCGGCAAAACTGTTCCATACAGCTATGCAGACGAGGAAATTGCACATGATACCGAGGAGAACAGCCTTACCGAAGCTTAGCGAGCACTTAGCCGCTGCAGTCTTTATGGTTGTCACCGCAAGAGCTCCGTCAAAGAGATCAAGCTGTCCGCTGTAATATGCGATGAGAGCGACTATTACTGCACCGACGAAGTTTCCGATATATACTGTGATCCAATTTTTTAGCATCTGCCTGATCTTTATCTTCTTTTCGAGTACCGGAATGATCATCAGACAATTTCCCGTAAAAAGCTCACTTCCGGCAACCAGGACCATCAGAAGTCCGACCGGAAATACTGCGCCCGCAATTATCTTAGCCGCTGATGCGTTTGTAATGACAGACGATGCTGTATTGCTCGCAACCGCGCCGCACGCTATAAACATCCCCGCCAAAATTCCGAGAACAAACATCTTCGATATCTTAAGCCTTGCCTTATTAATTCCTATGTCCACATATCTTTCAGCTACTTCTTTTGGTGAAAACATCTTTTACCCCTTTCATTTTCTCTAAAGCGTATATAAAAGCCAATTACAGCCCATTTTCTAAAGTTCATATAAAAGCCAATTGCAGCCCATTTTCTAAAGTTCATATAAAAGCCAATTGCGGTCCATTTTCTAAAGCTGTTATAAAAGCCCTTCACAGATCACAGATTTCTATAATCTTTTCCGCCACCTGTTCAGAACTCATACCGTCTGTCGGTATGACTATATCCGCGGCAGCTCTGTATGCTTTGTCCCTCTTTTTCATAAGCCATGAAATAAATCCGCGGCTCATATGCTTTTTCAAAAGAGGCCTCTTGTCACCTGTATTTTTCACTCTCGTGTAAACCAAGTCAGGCGATGCGTCAAGAAGAATAATAATGCCGTTTTTCTTGAGGTACTCTACATTTTTCGGTCTCAGCACGGTGCCGCCGCCGCATGAAACGACTACTCCCTCAGACTTGGAAATAACTTTCGTCTGTCTTGTCTCGGCCTGTCTGAAGTATTCCTCTCCGTGAACCTCGAAAATCCTGCTGATTTTCATTCCTTCCGATTGTTCAATCATATCATCAATCTCTTTTACAATGAGCCCCTTCTTCTTATGAAGCTTCTTTGCGACCGTGGTTTTGCCAGATCCCATAAATCCCGTAAGAACAATATTCTTTCGTTTCGTGCCTCCCGAAACTTGCGACGCGACCTCGCTGCTTAAAGCTTGACTCTTGCCGTCACCGCCCGAAACCTGCGACGCGACCTCGCCGCTTAAAGCTTGACTCTTGCCGTCATCGCTCGAAACCTGCGACGCGACCTCGCCGCTAAAATCCTGTGCTCTCAGATTTCTGTGCATCTGCACCATTATCCGGTCAACCTCATCCGCGTCAAGCTGTCCCGGTGCAGAAGACTCACCGGCCGTCGCAAATGTCACAGCCGAACCGAATGTCTCGCCCGAAATTCTCGAAATAATACCCATAGCCGACATAGATATCGTGATAATGGGAATCATCCCGTCAATACTGCTCACTTTTTCGGTGACACTCATCAAGCGAAGCACGTCACTCGGATTTTGCGGCATAAAAGCTATCTTTGCGATATCGGCGCCTGCACTTTGCATTCCGATAAGTGTCTCTGTCATGAAATCATCATCCGGAGTTTTCGAAAAATCATGATATGAGAATATTACTTTAACTCCGTACTCTGCGGCAGACGTCAGCAGTGCATCCCTTATCCCGGCTTTCTTCATATATTGTACGTCAATCATATCGACAAATCCCGTGGACATGGCTGCTTTGTAAGTTTCTATATATTCCTCATCGCTTATGCTTATGCATCCGCCTTCTTCAGAGGTTCTGAGAGTCATGAGAAGAGGTCTTCCCTCTATTCTGTCATTTAGCTTTCCAAGTAATGATTTCAGTGCATCTTTATTTGTGCATTTTCTGAAATAATCAGCTCGCCATTCTATCAGATCCGCAGGAGAACGCATAATTTTCAAGCCCTGTGAAAGTATCTGATTGACATTTATGCCTGTAATTGGGATACAAATTTTCGGCATCCCCTCACCGATTCTGATATCCCTGACCTCACATATTTTTCTGTTTTTCTTTAAATTGTCTTTCATTATTTTTAGCTTTCCTCTAAAACAAAATCCAACACCACCGGCAGATCCGTCTGCAGCTTCACCTGCAGCTTCGCCTGCCCGACTCACCATCCGTGATTCGCAGCCATACTTCTGCAGCCGTTACAAAAGACTTAATTTGCTTGTTCGACTTCCGCATCCTTCAAACCGGCTTATGCATCCGCATTTTCAGCTTCTGCATCCGCAAAACCGGCTTCTTCATCCGCATTTTCAGCTTCCGCATCCGCAAAACCGGCTTCTTTTTCCTCAAAGTCACCC
>CAVCIY010000040.1:0-5344 GCA_963602445.1 Lachnospiraceae bacterium
GAGTCATTTTCTTCTCTTCGCGTAATTTCTTTATAATTTCGCCTGTCACGTAGCTATTCATTAGTTTCCTCCTCTTTGTCAATAAGTACTGACAAGTACTGTTTATAGATGATCCGGAGCAGGGAGTTTTATTCAACAGAATTGCCGCCCTGCTTATCACATTATTCATCATAATTTTATAGTGATTATAGCGCGCTGTATTACATTGCACATGATAACAGATGAAAATATTTCTGTAAATCTACGCATCGTAGAGTCGCTCCCTTTGGCATGATTTCGTGACATGATTTCGCTTCTGTTCCAAAAGCAAATCGCATGTTGTTAGCGATAAATGAAATTCGCCGTAATTGCGACATCCAATCTGAAATTTTTGCGGCATCCGCATTTTTTTCATGTAAGTTGGAGTATCCGGCGTGATTGCGCCCGCGACTTCCGCCATGCTTCACAATCTGTCTACGCTTGGCATCAGCCTTCGAAGCATGACAAACCTGATAGACTTCTCCGAAACTGTTGATTTGTTGGAGAACAAGTCTGTTTGATAGGAATGCGGGCGCAGCAGACGATGCAGGTGATGCAGATGGTGCAGGTGCGGCAAGCAGAGCAGTTGAAGCAGTCGCTGCAAGCGCCGTAGACCCATGTAGACAATACCTGCATTTTTTGTGCGAAAGCTTGAAAAAAATGCATAGCAAATTGTATAATAAAAATATATGTTTGTTAAGAATTTGTAGGGATATGTTTTTTCTAAGAATTTGTAGGAATATGTTTTTGTTAAGAATTTACAGGAGGTAAAAATGAAGCGGTATACCGGATTATTCTCAATCATAATGATTGTGATGCTAGTTTGTACTACAGTGTCTTTTTCGGCCAGCGAGACTGCTGTCGGGTCTGAGGGTGCCGGCGTCACTGAAGCGGCTGCCGGAAATGCTGCCGATGCCGCAGCTGCCGGGGTTTCCGATGCCAACGGAAATGCTGCCGTGACCGGGACCTCCGGAGCGGCTGAGAGCAAGGCTGCTGACACTAAGGCGCCCGATACCGGGGAGACTACTCGCACCGGCGACGCCAATGGCGACACCGCAAATGATGGCGATACAAATGAAGGCGAATCAAACGAAAATGGCGCAAATGAATCTGTGAATGTGTCTTATCAGGCAGCCGGCATACAGACACAGATTGTCGACGGGCAAAACTGGCTATTTTTGCCTTCGAATGCGGACAAGCATAAGCTGAAGCTTGATTTTACCAGAAATGGTATCGAGATTTCGGGCGATGTGGAAGTTTCAGGCGATGCCGAAGTTTCAAGTGATGACGAAGTTTCGGGTGATGCAGAAGTTTCGGGTGATGACGAAGTTTCGGGTGATGCAGAAGTTTCGTGTGACATTGATGAGAAAAAAATAAAGGTAAGCAGCGGAAGTGAGTTTGATGTGTCTTCGCTCTTTGAAAGTGAACCTTCGGACGGAATTTACAGACTCAAGTTTGACGACACTCCGGTAAATATAATGTTTTCGGAGAATATAGCTGCCGTTTATATAAAGAGCAAGGACGCCGCAAAGAACCGCATTTGGGTTGAGAATGACAAAAAAAATAAGGCGAAAGGCTCGATGAAGATGATAAATGCCGACGGCTCGATCGTGTATGACGGTGATCTCACTCAGATCAAGGGCAGAGGAAACTCAAGCTGGAATTGCATCAAGAAACCGTATCAGATCAAGCTTGCCGAACCGACAGATTTGCAAGAGACCGGAATTAACTCAGAAAAGAACAAGACGTGGGTTCTTCTGGCCGGATATACAGACCACACGCTTCTTCACAACCAATTTACATATGATGCTGCAGAGGCGATGGAGATGAAGTTTACACCGCATTGCAGACAGATCAACTTATATTATGACGGCGAATACAGGGGTGTATATCTTCTGATCGAAAAGACAGAGGTGGGAAGCGGCAGAGTCGAGGTCAAAGATCTTGAAAAAGAAATAGAGGAAGAAAATTCGGATATTTCGGATTTTGACATTTTGGATCAGGTTGAAATGACATCAGATCAGGGGACAACGTGCCATTATATCGACAAGCTTAGGAAAACCGACGATGTCACGGGCGGATATCTGCTGGAAATGGATTATACCGACAGAGCAGCCGAAGAAAAATCATGGTTTAAAACGAAGAACGGACAGGCTGTCGTTGTGAAGTCGCCGGAGTACGTGCCTAAGGAAAATATGGAATATATAGCGAGCCTGTATCAGGAGTTTGAGGATGCTGTTTACAACGGGGGCACAAATCCGACAAATCACAAGAGTTATACGGATATGATTGATGTAGAATCACTCGCGAAGGTGTACATTCTTGAGGAATTGTCAATGGATCAGGACGCATTTTCAAGCTCCAATTATATCTATAAAACGGACGGAAAAAACTCGAAGCTGACATTTGGACCGGTGTGGGATTTCGACAGCGGGTATGGTGATCTGGAAAACGGTTCGAGCCGTATGGCAAATATTGAATGTCTAGGCGCGGCAAATTCGAAGCTTATGGAAGCAATGCTCAAGATTCCTTCGTTCCAAAATACAGTAAAAGAGGTTTACAACAGATATTTCAGCAAGATAAAGAAAATCAACGGAAGTGTTCTCGAGGAGCATATGGCTGAAATATCAGCGGCAACACGTATGAATTCCGTACTTTGGCCTAAAAATACAACTTCAGACGGCAGTCAGGCACAGGTACTGATGCAGAATTTTATAAATCTCAGAAGTTCTTATTTGTATTATACCATCAACGAATGGGACGGAACTTCGGTCAAATCGTACGATTTTTATGATGTATACACTTCGGACTGGTATATTGAAGATGTGAGATATGCAGCGAAAAACGGAATATTTAACGGCACAAACCCGGGATATTTTTCGCCAAATTCAAATATGACAAGAGCAATGGCCGTGACAGTTCTTTACAGAATCGCCGGAAGCCCGGAGACTCCTGCGGGAATCGGAGAGAATACAGCTTCCGATGAAGCAGCTGTTGATAACGCAGCCCTCGATGGAGCAGCTGTTGATAACGCAGCTTTCGATGATGTGGCAAACGGCATGTGGTATGCCGATGCGGTTGCGTGGGCAGTAAGAAAAGGCATAGTTAACGGCACCGGAAACGGTAAATTCTCGCCAAACGAGCAGATTTCACGACAGGATTTCGTATCTATGCTGTATCGTTATATAATGTCAGAATCGTCAGCGGACGAGAAGCTTGCCGGAACAGGAGAGAATTCGACCGAAAGTGCAACACTCGCCAAAGTAAAAAATAAGACATCCTCAAAAAAATCAAACAAAGAAAGCTCAAAATACGACTCAAAATATGAAAATATAAAAAAGTTCACGGATTTCAGCAGCATAAGCGACTACGCACTTGAAGCATTCAGCTGGAGCGTTAAGAATGGCATAACAGAAGGCAACGACAGAAACATGATCAGCCCGACAGCGACTGTAAACAGAGCACAGGCGGCTGCTATTATACACAGGGTGCTTTTGCTGAAAAGCAATGCCACAGATGCTGAAAAATAATGCCCATGGATAGTGAAAAATAATGCCGCAGAAAAATGAATTTGAACGAAAAATGATATCACGGAGAACTGTAATGTGGCAGAAAAGTAATGGTGAAAAACTGAGGTGTTATAAAATGTTGTGTCAAAAAAATATTACATCCTGAGGGATATATCGAAACTGAAGAATACATAAAAAGCGGCAAACCGTGTTACATCAACGGTTTGCCGCTTTGTTGATTTCTTACTGATTTTTAATCATCTCGCATCAATCTTTTTATACGGCTGCAGTTCCTGTACGCATTGGTATGCAGGACGCATAATCTTGTGATTTCCGCCAAGCTCTTCGATTCTGTGGGCGCACCATCCTGAGATTCTTGCACATGCAAATATAGGAGTGGCGAGATCTCTTGGGATATTTAGCGCATCATATACGAAACCCGAATACAGGTCGACATTTGCAGGAAGAATCACATCAAGTCCCGTAGCCTCTGAGAAGATTTCTGAACCCTTGGTCTCAATGAAATCATAAAGCATGAAGTCGTCCATGAGATTGTTCTTCTCGGCAAGCATGCGCGCCATCCTCTTGAGCAGCTGGGCACGAGGGTCCGAAACAGTATATATAGCGTGCCCGAGACCGTATATGAGTCCGGAGCCGTCATTTGCCTCACCTTTTATGACACGCTGAAGATAATCTTCAACCTTCTTGAAATTCGTGATATCAGATACATTTTCCTTGAGGTCCTGGATCATATTGATAACAGCAAGATTTGCGCCGCCGTGACGAGGACCTTTGAGGGATCCTACCGCGGCAGCAATGGCAGAATAGGTATCCGTACCTGTCGACGACACAAGGTGAGTCGTGAAGGTTGAATTGTTTCCGCCGCCGTGATCGGCATGAAGAATCATTGAAATGTCAAGCAGTCTGGCCTCAAGTGTAGTATACTCGCCGAGAGGTCTTATCAGCCTCAGGATATTTTCTGCCGTGGAAAGAGTCTCCATCGGATAATGCAAATGGAGAGAAAGGTTGTCAAAATGCGATTTTTTTGCCTGATATGAATAAGCCGCAATCGTAGAAAATGATGAAATAAGTTTGATAGACTGTCTGATTACATTTTGTATCGAAGTATCGTCAGGTTTTTCATCATAAGAGTACATGGAAAGCACGCTTCTTGCAATCTGATTCATAATACTCGGAGAAGGATGTGCCATGATTACGTCTCGAGTAAAGAAAGGCGGCAATTTTCTGAGCCCTCCGAGAATCTTTGTGTATTTTCTGAGCTGTTCATGGTCAGGCAGCTCTCCAAACATCAGAAGATAGCTGACTTCCTCATATCCGAAGCGCTGCTCATCGATGACAGCATTTACAATGTCTTCGATATCAATCCCACGATAATAAAGCTTTCCCGGCTTTGTAATCTTGTTCCCATTCTCGTCTATATCATAGCCTTGAACATCCGCGATATTTGTAAGCCCCACGAGCACGCCCGTGCCATTTTTGTTTCGGAGCCCCATTTTTACGTCATGGGAGTCATACAGGCCCTTGTCGATGAAATTGTTGCTGTTTAGAACCGGCGATACACTCGATATAAATTCGCGCTCGAGTTGATTAATATCATCAGAGAGAGAGTCTGTAATGTTGGAATAAGTCGGGTTTCCTATACTGAGCATAGCAGATTCCTCCTTTTTTCACTAATAATATATACAAATGACCTGCCGGCGCACAGGAGACAGCCTGCCGATGCATACGCACTGATGTGCCGGAACATATGCGGCAGCCTGCCGATGCATGCGTACGGATGTGCCGGAACATATGCG